>CALKWH010000095.1 GCA_938004375.1 uncultured Pseudomonadota bacterium | reverse complement strand
CGCCCCCCGAGATCTACACTCTTTCCCTACACGACGCTCTTCCGATCTACCGCCGGCGGCTTCACCGCGCAGCTCTCCTTCGTCGACGGCCTCGAGGGCAGCGGCCCCGATCCGGCGGGGTACGAGGCCACCCTCACCAAGGATTTCAGCACGCGCGACCTGACCGCCGGGGAAATCACCGTGACCCCGACCGGCGACGTCACCCTCGCGCTGACAAACCTCGCGCCGGGCAAGTACCGGGTCACCCTGCGGCCGCGCACGGTGAGCGGGACGCTGGGCGAGCCGCTTCGCCTGATCTTCTGGAGCGAGGCGACGCCGTTCTCCTGGGACGGGGCACTGATCTACATGGTGATGACCGACCGCTTCGTCGACGGCGATCCCGCCAACAACCCGGGCCCCACGGCCGGCGCCGCGCCCACCGGGGACTGGTACGGCGGGGACCTCGCGGGCCTCACCGCCCGCATCGAGGACGGCACCCTGGACGCCCTCGGCGTGCGGGCGATCTGGCTCACCCCCTTCCAGACGAACCCCACGGGCGCCTACCTCGCCTCGGACGGCGTCCACCTGGTCACCGGGTACCACGGCTACTGGCCGACCCGCGCCCGCGAGGTCGATCCGCGCCTGGGCGGCGAGGCCGCGCTGCGGGCGCTGGTGGTGGCCGCCCACGCCCACGGCATCCGCCTGCTGCAGGACTACGTGGTCAACCACGTCCACGAGGATCACGAGTACAACCAGGCCCACCCGGAGTGGTTCCGCACGGGGTGCGTGTGCGGCACCGCGGGCTGCGACTGGACCGAGCACGCGCTGGACTGCATGTTCACCGCCTACATGCCCGATGTCGACCACACCGTGCCCGAGGCCAACGCGCAGTTCGTGGCCGACGCCGTGTGGTGGCTCGACGAGCTCGACCTCGACGGCCTGCGGGTCGATGCCGTCAAGCACGTGGAGGAGGTCGCCACGCGGAACCTGTCGGCGGCCGTGCGCGAGACCTTCGAGGCCGCCGGCACGCGGTACTTCCTCATGGGCGAGACGGCCATGGGCTGGAGCGACTGCGCCGACCCCTGCAACGACGGGAACTACGGCACTATCGCGAAGTACATCGGTCCCCACGGGCTCGACGGCCAGTTCGACTTCGTGCTTTACCACGGGGTCTCCTACCGCACCTTCGCGTACGGTGACAACGGCATGCTTCACGCCGACTACTGGCTGCAGCACGGCCTCTCGAAGTGGCCGGACGGCGCGGTGATGACCCCCTACCTGGGCAGCCACGACACGGCGCGGTTCGTCTCCCTGGCCGACTACCGGGGCCAGGACGGCGCCCACGACCGCGGCGTCCCCGGGAACCAGTGGTCCAACCTGGCGGTCGCCCCCACGGACGCCGAACCCTACCGGCGCCTGCGCGTGGCCATGACCTGGCTGCTGGGTCTCCCGGGCGCGCCGCTGCTGTACTACGGCGACGAGTACGGCCAGTGGGGCGGGGCCGATCCCAACAACCGCCTGATGTGGCGCGACGAGATTGCGCTCACCCCCGACGAGGCCGAGACCCTGGATTATCTGCAGCGGCTGGGGACCGCCCGCCGGGAGCTCGCCGCTCTCCACCACGGCGCCTACGTTTCCTTGCACGTCACCGAGGACACCCTGGTCTTCGCCCGCCATGACGCAGACACCGGGGACGTGGCCCTCGTGGGGCTCACCCGCCTGGGCGCGCCCCAGCCGGTCACCGTGAACGTCTCGGCCCTGGGGCTTGCTGCGGGGACGGTCCTGACGGACCGCCTGAACGCGGCTTCCTTCACCGTCGCCGGCGACGGCACGCTCACGTTCTCCATCCCGGCCTCGGGCGGCGTCATCCTTGCCCCGTGAGGGGGGACGGTCAGGTCTAATAATCCCTGAAGGGCGGTTCTCGATTTCGATTTCGATTTCGGGCTTGCGGTCTCTTCTACTTCTCCGGCAGGGCATCGAGGAAGGACCAGCGGGTCCAGGCGGCCTCGAGCTCGGCGTCGATCGCCTGCAGGCGGTCGTTGAGGCGGGCGGCGCCGGCGGCGTCGCGCTTGTAGAACTCCGGGTCCGAGAGGGTGGACACGATCGTCTCCTTCTCGGCATCGAGGGTGGCGATGCGCTCCTCCATGCCGGCGAGCTCGCGGGTCTCGGCGAAGGTGCGCTTGCGGGGTTTTTCCTTCGGCGGGGACGGTTCGCGGGGCCGGGTGGGCTCGCGCCTGGGCTCGGTCTTCACCGGCAAAGGCGGCAGGTCCGACCATCCGCCCACGTGCTCCTCGACCCGGCCGTCGCCGGCGAAGCGCCAGCACGAGGTCACCACGTTGTCCAAAAAGCGGCGGTCGTGGGACACGACGATCACGGTGCCCGGGTACTCCGAGAGCAGGTCCTCGAGGAGCTCGAGGGTGTCCATGTCCAGGTCGTTGGTGGGCTCATCCATGACCAGGACGTTGGAGGGCCTGGCGAACAGGCGCGCCAAAAGCAGGCGGTTGCGCTCGCCGCCCGAGAGCACGCCCACGGGGGTGTCGAGCTGGTCGTCGGTGAACAAAAAGTCGCGCAGGTAGCCCACCACGTGGCGCTTCACGCCGGCGACCTCGAGGAACTCGCGGCCGTCGGCGACCATGTCGCGCAGGGTGCGCTCGGGATCGAGCTGGTCGCGCAGTTGGTCGAAGAACTGCAGTTGGAGGTTCACCCCCCGCCGGACGCGACCCTCGTGGGGGGCGAGGGTGTCGCCGGCCCCCGGCCGGGGAGGGTCTCCCGCAGGAGCGGAGCTCTCCGCCGTCCCGTTCTCTGCCGACCATCCGCGGTCATCCGACCGTCCCCGGTCGGCCAGGTCTCCGAGCAGCAGGCGCAGCAGGGTGGTCTTCCCACAGCCGTTGGGACCCACGATGCCGATGCGGTCGCCCCGGGCGACCACCGTGGAGAAGTCCTTCACGATGGGTCGGCCGGGGTACGAGAAGCCGAGCCCGACGGCCTCGAGCACCAGGCGGCCGGACTTCTGCGCCTGCTCGATGCGCAGTTGGACCGTGCCCGTCTGGTCCCGCAGGGCGGCGCGCTCGCGGCGCAGCTCCATCAGGCGCAGCACGCGGCCCTCGTTGCGGGTGCGCCGGGCGCGGATGCCCTTTCTGAGCCAGGCCTCCTCGCGCTCGAGGAGCCGGTCGAACTTCTCCACCTGCACGCGCTCGACGGCCAGGGCGGCGGCCTTTTTCTCCTGGTACAGGGCCCAGTTCCCCGGCCACGAGGTGATCCGGCCGCGATCGAGGTCCAGGAAGCGGGTGCCCACCCGCTCGAGGAAGGCGCGGTCGTGGGTGACCAGGATCAGCGTCTTGATCGCGCGCTGCAGGTACTGTTCCAGCCACAGGACGGCATCGACGTCCAGGTGGTTCGTGGGCTCGTCGAGGATCAGCAGATCCGGGCGGGCGGCCAGCGCGCCGGCCAAAAGCACGCGGCGCCGGGCGCCCCCCGAGAGGGTGGCCACGTCGGCGTCGGGGTCCAGCGACATGCGCGAGAGGGTCTCGCGCACGGCCTGTTCGTCCTCGTCCAAGAGGGGGGTGTCATCCGGGAGGCGGCGGGCCCGCCGGACGATCCCCTGCACCACCTCGCGCAGGGCGCCGTGAAGGCCTGCGGGCACCTCCTGGGGCAGCGTGGCGAGGCGCAGCCCCGGCTCCACGGCGAGCTCGCCGGAGTCGGGGACCAGCTCCCCGGCGAGGAGCCGGAGCAAGGTGGACTTTCCGGAGCCGTTGACGCCCAAAAGGGCGACGCGCTCGCCGCGCTCGATCTGGAGGTCGACGCCGTCGAGGAGCGCGTGGCCGCCGAAGGAGTAGCGCACGCCGCGCAGCTGGATCAGGGCCATGGGGTCACAGCCTCGTCATCCGGCCCCCGGCGAACCGGTACAGGCGCGGCCGGCGCAGGGTGCGGCCGGCGTCGTTGAACGCGCGGCCCAGACCGGGGCCCAGGCTCCAGCCGGCGATGAGCTCGCGCAAGAGGGCCCGGGAGCCCGCCGAACGCACGGCGGCCACGGGGAGGGACTTCACCCACCCGTAGGTCTCGGCGGCCACCGAGAGCACCAGAGGGGCCTTCAGGCGGGTGAACCAGGCGTTCATGGTGTCGAAGTCGGGGTCGGGGGCGCCGGAATAGAAGCCGGGCGCGAAGACGGCGCCTGCCAGGTAGCGGGCGTGTTGGGAAACGATGGCCGGGGACAGGGCCTCGGCGGTCGCCAGCAACAGGAAACCCTTGCCCCGCGCGTCCAGCGGCGCCGGGAAGGCGCCGGCCACGGCGAGCCGGCGGGCCAGGGCGGCCACGCGCTCGGCGGCGTCGGGGATGATCACGCCCTGGGCGGCGGCGAGGTTCGGCACGGAGAGCTTGGCGGGGAGCTTCGCCGGATCGTAGGTCGCCGAGAAGGCCACCGTGCCCCGGCCCCGGGTGATCGCGGCGGCGGCGGCGGCGGCCAGCTCGCGGCCCGCGGGGGTGTCCGGGGCCAGCACGCCCAGGCGGGTGGCCTTCTGGGCGAGGGCGTGGGCCACCAGGGCCTCGACGCGGTCCCGGCGGGTGGGCTGCGCGAAGAACGCGTTGGGGAGCTTGGGGAGCTCGGAGCCGTCCCCCGGCGAGAGGAACAACGCGTCGGCGCCCGCGGCCAGGATCACCTTCGCGCTGTCGGGGTCCGGGGGCAGGATCACCACCAGGGGCCGGTCCTTGAGCAGGATCTCTTCCTGGAGCAGCTCAAGGGCGACGGCGGGGGACGACTGGGTGTTGTGCACCAGGAACTCGAGGGCGGGCAGCTCGGCCCTCGCAGCCGCGAGCGCTTGGATCATCTGGAGTCCCAGCGGGCTCCAGGTGCCGGTGAGGGGCACCAGCGCGCTCACGCGCCAGGGGGTGCCCGAGGCGTAGGGGTGGTGGAAGCCGTAGCGCGCGGCGAGCTTCTCGAAGGTCTCGAGCTCGACGTCGGTGATCGGCTCCGAGAGCCAGTGGTGGCGCAGCCTCTTGGCGGCCAGGGCGAAGTAGGCGGCGATGCCGGTGTAGGCGGCGGGATCGGGCACGGGATCCCCGGTGAACAAGGACGGGAGCCACTCGACCAGGGCCTGGCGGACGGCGGCGCCGGCGTCCGGGCTGGCGTGGAGATGATCGGCGAAGAACAGCAGGCCGGCGGGGGCGCAGCGGGTGTAGACGCCCAGCACGCCGTCCACCTGGCGCCACAGGTCCTCGGCGGCCCCGTCGGCGTCCGGCGGACGGCGGGCCGGTGACGCGCGCAGGGCGATCACCCGCTTGCCCAGGAAGACGGCGGCGAGCCGGTCCTGGTCGGTCCGGGAGAAGGCGCCCCAGAAGCCGCGGGCGCGGTCCAGGCGGCCGCCGCAGGCGTGGTGCACGGCCAGTAGCAGGCGGGCGCCCGTGCGCTCGGGCGGCTCGGCCGGGAGGGCGCCGTCGGGCCCCGGAGTCAGGGGCGTGAGCAGCGGCTGCAGGTGGGCGAAGGCCAGGACGTCCTGACCCGCGGAGAAGTCTGCGGCCGCCTGGTAAAGCGGCAGGTAGGCCGGCGGGACCACGGCGCCGGTGACGGTGCCCTGGGGGGTGGCGAACAGCAGCCAGGCGAGTAAAAAAGGCATGGGCTCACCCCCGATCCAGGAGGATCAGGTGATAGTTCCGCTTGCCCGAGCGCAGCACGAGGATGCGGCCGAACCGGAAGTCCTCGGCGGTGATCGTGCGGTCCCGGGCGGTGACCTTCACCTGGTTGACCGAGATCCCGCCGGACTCCACCAGCCGCCGGGCCTCGCCCTTGGACTTGGAGAAGCCCGATAGCGCGCACAGGTCCGCCAGCGGCAGGCCGTCGGCGAGGGTGGCCACCGGGAGCGTGTACGAGGGCACGTCGGCGAAGATGCCGGCGAGCTCGTCCTCACCCACGTCGTCGAGGCCCCCGCCGAAGAACACGCGGGTGCCGCGCAGGGCGGCCTCGAGCCCCGCGGGGCCGTGGACCAGGCGGGTCATCTCCTCGGCCAGGCGGGTGTGGGCGGCGCGCAGCTCGGGCTTCTCCTTGTGGGTGGCCTCCAGCGCGTCGATTTCATCGAGCGGCACGAAGGTGAAGAAGCGCAGCAGGCGGAGCACGTCGGCGTCCTCGGTGCGCAGCCAGAACTGGTAGAACTGGTAGGGGCTGGTGCGCTTCGGATCGAGCCACACCGTGCCGGCCTCGGTCTTGCCGAACTTGGTGCCCGCCGAGGTCGTGAGCAGCGGGACGGTGAGGCCGTGGACCGCGTGGCCGGTGAGGCGCCGGATCAGATCCGCGCCCGCGGTGATGTTCCCCCACTGGTCCGAGCCGCCCACCTGAAGCGTGCAGCCGTCGGTCCGGTGCAGGTGCAAAAAGTCGTAGGCCTGCAGCAGTTGGTACGAGAACTCGGTGTACGAGATCCCCTGCTCGCGGTTCTCCAGGCGCATCTTCACCGATTCCCGGGCGATCATGGCGTTCACGGAGAAGTGCTTGCCCACGTCCCGCAGGAAGGACACCAGATTGAGGCCGCCGAGCCAGTCCGCGTTGTTGCGGGTCAGGGCACCGATCCGGGGATCGTCCAGGTCGAGCATGGCGCGCAACTGGGCGCGGATGCCCTCGACGTTGCGCGAGAGGACGGCCTCGTCGAGGAGCTGGCGCTCGGCGGACTTGCCCGAGGGATCGCCGATCATGCCGGTGCCGCCGCCCACGAGGATGATCGGACGGTGTCCGGCGCGCTGCAGGCGGGCCATGGTGATGATCGGCAGCAGGCTGCCCACGTGCAGGCTGTCCGACGTGGGATCGAAGCCGACGTAGAAGGTCACGGGGGCGGCCTCGTCGAGGTGCGCGCGCAGGGCGGCCTCGTCGGTGGTGTTGTGGATCAGTTGGCGTTGACGGAGTTCATCCAGGATGTGCATCGCGGTTTCCGGTGTTCGGTTGCGGGTTCGTTCAGTTCTTCGCGGCTTCGTCGAGGGTCGCCAGCAGCTTCTTGACCTCTTCGAGCTCCTTCATGCCCAGGCGGCCGAGGATCTCGCGGCTCTCCCGGAGCGCGGCCAGGGCCTCCTTGTCGCGGCCGGCCTCGATGAGGAACTCGGCGTAGCGCTTCAGGCTGACGGCGATCTCGCGCTCGAGCTTGAGCATATTGAACAGGTCGATGCCCTGCTGGAAGTGGCCGATGGTCTCTTCCATCTGGCGCGCCGCGCTCTCGGGGTCCCCCGCCGAGAAGGCCGTCGACGAGAGGATCTCGGCGATGGTGATGGCGGCGCGGGCCTTGAACTCGAGGATGTCCAGCTCCTTGGCCAGCGCGAGGGCCTCCATGGCGAAGTCCATGGCCTCGTCGTTCTGGCCGAGCTTCTGCAGCACCAGGCCCATGTTGCGCTTGGCGTCGTACTCCACGCGCTTCTCGTGCATGTCCGAGGAGAGCTCGATGGCGCGCTCCAGGCGCTTGCGGGACTCCTGGAACTTGCCCATGCGCAGGAGCACCTCGCCCAGGTTGTTCTGCAGCTTGGCCTCGAGGGGGCCGTAGCCGATGTTCTGCGCGATGGTCAGGCCGCGCTGCCAGTCCTCGACGGCCTCCTCGAGCTGGCCCTGGTGGAAGTGCAGGATGCCCAGGCTGTTGAGGGTGCGGCACACGCCGGACTGGTCGCCCAGGCCGCGGTTGATCGCCAGCGCCTCGTTGAAGCAGGAGGCGGCCTCGTTGAACAGGCCCTTGTCGATTTCGATGAAGCCGATGTTGGTGAGCACGACCGCGATGGAGCGGGCGTCGCCCAGGCGGCGGCGGATCTCGAGGGCCTCGCCGCAGGCGCGCATGGCCTCGTCGAAGTCGCCCAGGGCGTACAGCACGGTGCCCAGGTCGTCGTGGGAGGACGCCACGCCGCGCAGGTCGCCGGCGGCCTCGAACAGGTTGAGCCCGCGCTTGAGGTACTCGAGGGCCAGGCTGAGCTTACCCTGCTGCCGGTACAGGCGGCCCATCTTGTTGAACGCCACGCCGCCCTTGGCCCGCGACGCCATGACCCAGGAGAGCCGCAGCATCTTCTCGTAGCAGGACAGGGCGCGGTCGAACTGGCCCTTGGTCTCGTAGACGTTGCCCAGGTCGTGCCACATCTGGATGCGCAAACTCACCTGCTGCGGGTTCTGCACCGACAGGGCCTGGATGTACAGGCGGATGGCCTTGTCGTTGAGGAACACGGTGCGGGCGAGGTCGGCGGCCTTCTGGTAGGACAGGGCGGCCTTCTCGGGGACGCCGGCGAGCTCGAGGTGGCGGCCCACCTCCTCGAGGAGCTCGGGGGTGGGATCGAGCAGGTGCAGTTGCAGCCACTCGGCGGCCTGATAGTGGAAGATCTTCTTCTGCTGCTCCTTGGTGGAGTCGTAGACGATGTTCCAGATCGGCGGGTACTTGAACCGGAACTGCCGTTCGCCGGGCAGCTGGCTCACGGGGACCGCCTCGATGAAGCCGCGCACCACGTGCCGCTCGAGGCTGTGGGCCACCAGGTTCACCGTGAACTCGCCCGAGCGGGTGATGGAGTCCAGGGAAGGGCCGTCGTGGTCGGTCTTCATGTCGTCGGCGTAGATCGAGCGCCGGATCAGGGAGACCACCCCGTCCTGCCAGAAGGTCTCGCCGAAGGTGGCCGCGCGGTTGAGGATGTCGTGGTCGCCGTCGGGCAGCAGGTAGATGCGGGCCCGCAGGATGCCCTCGAGGGTGTACGGCAGCTCGGTGGTGGCGAGCATGGACAGCCGGAACTTCCAGGGGGTGCTGGCGATGTCGATCACCTCGGACTCGATGAGCAGGCGGGCCAGCTCCTCGATGGCCCGCGGGCTGCGGTCCATGTGCTCCTGGACGTGGTTGGCCACGGCCTTGGGTATCTTTTCGACGCTGGGCAGAAGGTGCCCAAGCAGCGACTCGGCGTCGGCGGAGCCCAGCACCGGCAGGCGCAGCCGGAGGGTGGCGTACTCGCCCGACGCCCACTGCGGGTACCGCGTGAACAGGTTGTCGCGGCCGCCCGTGAGGATCAGCACCGGCAGGCGCTCGAGCCCGGCGGCGAGGTAGTTGATCAGGTTCACGGTCTCTGGCTCGCTCACGTCCACGGCGTCCATGATCAGCAGCAGGACCTTGTCCTCGGCCATCAGGCCCAGGATGCGGCGCAGCGCGATGAACACCCGCAGCTCGATCTGGGAGGGCACGCGCAGGAGCGACTCGAGCACCGGGCTGCCCTCGAGCTCGTGGCCGAGGAACTGGGTGAACAGGTGGGCGGTCTCGGTGAGCTGGGCGCCCTGGAGGTAGCGCTTCAGGCTCTCCTCGAACTTGGCGCACACCGTCTCGGCGTCGTTGTCGGCGAAGTCCAGCTCGAAGAAGCGGGCGAGCGCGTCGATCACGCCGGCGTAGGGCGTGGCCAGTTGGCCACGGGGCGAGCCCAGCAGGACGTGGACCTGGCCCTCGGCGGCGACCTGCCGGCCGAACTCCTCGAGCAGGCGGGTCTTGCCGATGCCGGCGGGCCCGTGCACGGTCACGAAGGAGAGGCGGCGGTTGACGTTGACGCGGTTGAGCTCCTCGCGCAGCCGGGCCAGGTCGTCGACGCGCCCCACGAACACCGGGGACGCTCCCACCGAGCGCAGGCCGCGGGGCTTCTTCTCGAACGGGGAGTCCGGCTCGTCCTCCTGGGCGGCCTCGGTGACGAGGGCGGCCTCGACCCGGCGCGGGGTGGACTCGATCTCGATCTCGATCGAGGTGTCGTGGCGCGAGGACAGGCCGAACTGGTAGCCGCAGACCTGGCAGACGGACTCGTTCTCGGAGGGCAGGGGGACGCTGCAGCGTGGGCACTTCATGGGGAACGCGTTCCTTTCCGGAGGCCGTCGCACCAGGCGTTCATCCGGGCGCGGCGGCGGGCCGCCTCCTGCAGGCGCGCCAGCGGCGGCTCGGGGGCCTTGCCGCTGCGGGGCTGCCAGAAGGCTTCGATTTCATTTGAGAACTCCACCACCGGCTCGCCACGGGCGCTGCGGTGGCAGTTTTCGAGGTAGACCGCGCGGATGATCCGCGGCACGGCCTCGACCGACCACGAGTTGGTGTCGTGGAAGAGCGCGACCCCGCGACCGAACTGGGCGAGGTCCCGCAGCACGTTCTGGAACGACAAGTTGGCGTGCCGCTGGAACGGGTCGTTGCTGTCGACGTTCCACATCACGTTCGTGTACTTGAGTTCGCGCAGCACGACGCGGGAGGCCGAGGTCATCCCGCCGTAGGGCGGCCGGTACAGCCAGGGGGCCACGCCCGTGACGCGGGTGATCGCCGCGTGGGTCTTCTCGATCTCCTTGCGCTGCGTCTCGGCGGGGATCTGGGCCATCATGGGGTGCGTCTGGGTGTGGTTGCCGATGACGTGGCCGCGGCGGTGGGTCTCCTCGAGGACGGCCCGGTTCTTCTGCGTGAGGGGCAAGGTGCCCGTGAAGCGCCGTCCATTGACGAAGAAGACCGCCTTCACGCCCAGGTCGTCGAGGTAGTCGAGCAGCACCGGCGTGGTCTCCCAGTTCGGGCCGTCGTCGAAGGTGAGCACCAGGTGCCGCCCCTGGGCCCACTCGCCGTCCACGTCCTGGCCGTCGGCGGTCTGCGGCGGCGAGGGAGGGGTGAGCAGGATTGTCAGGATGAGGAACCACAGGTTCATGAAGACCCTTGTGCCGGACGGATGGTCTCGGTCGCTCTCAGAGCGGCCCGTATCCTATCACAAGGGCCGCGCCCAATACCAGATTCTTTTATATCCCGTAATAGCAGCGGTTGGCGACGCGGCGGGAGCCCGGGGGGCAGGTGAGCGGCTTGGGGGGCTGGCACTTGCCCTCGCGGTCGCGCAGGTGCTTGCCGGGGCACGGGCGGGTCCAGTCCTTGTGGAAGGGCAGGCAGACGTTCAGGCGATCCGAGGGACGGCCGTGGGCGGCAGGGCAGGGGGCGGGGACGCAGCGGCCCTGCGGGTTGGCGAAGGTGCCGGCCGGGCAGGTCACCGGCGGGGCCAGGCAGGCTTGGGTCTTGGGATCGCGCGCGGTGCCCTTGGGGCAGGTCTCCTGGACGCAGGCGCCCGTGGGCAGGCGCTTCCAGCCGGCCGGGCAGGTGCCGGGGACGCAGCGGCCGTCGGCGGCGCGGATCTTCTGGCGGGGGCAGGTGTCCTCGACGCACTCGCCTGCGGCGTTGTGGTGGTAGGCGACGGGGCAGGCCTTTCGCGGGCCCGGTGGCGGGGGATCCTTCGGCGGCGGCGGATCCTTGGGCGGAGGCGCGAGGGAGACGCAGGTGTCCGAGATCGGATCTCGGCGGGTGTCGGCCGGGCAGGCCTTGGGCACGCAGCGGGTGCCGTCGGCGGAGAGGCGTTCATGATCCTGGCAGGCCAGAGGGCCCTGGCAGCGGCCGTCGGCGCCGCGGCTCTGACCCTTGGGGCAAGGCTGCCATACGCACACCAGGGAGCCCTCGGGGCGGACCTTGCCCGACGGGCACGGCTGGCAGCGCATCTCCCCGTCGCGAAAGGCCGTGGTGCCGCAGTCCACGGGGACGCAGTAGGCCAGGCCGTCGGGCTTGAAGAAGTCGGCCTTGCAGCGGCACAGACCGGACTCGGGATGCTTCTCGTGGCCCTCGGGGCAGGTGACCGGCGCGCAGTGACGGCCGTTGGGGCCTAGCGCGGTGCCAGCGGGACAGGCGCAGGCGTGGGTCTTCGAGTCGCGCACCGCGCCGGCGGGGCAGACCTTGGCGACGCAGGCTGGGGCCACGGCCGGGCGGAAGAGTCCCTCGCCGCAGGGCGCGCAGTTGTGCTCGGCGTCGCGCTCGTGGTGCAGCGGGCAGGTCTGCGGGACGCAGCGGGCGCCGGCCGGGTTCATCATCTGATCCACCGGGCACACGCAGTTGCCCAGGGTGTCGCGCACCGCGCCGGTGGGGCACGAGATCGGCACGCATTGGAGCCGGCCCACGGGGCGGATTTGGCCGGCGGGGCAGGGCGGGAACGCGCACTCGTCGGTGTTCGGATCCCGCGCGATTCCGCGGGGGCAGACCTTCTGCACGCAGCGCTTCTGGTCCTTGGACAGGCGCAGCGGGTGGGCGCAGGTGATGGCCATGCACTTCTGGGTCACGCCGTCGCGCTGGGTGCCGGCCGGGCACTGGAGCTCGACGCAGTAGTCCTTGTCCATGGGGCGCACGAGGCCCGCCGGGCAGGGGATCCACTCGCACTGCTTCGTGGAGGAGTTCCAGCGCTTCTGGGAATCGCAGGTACGCGGCACGCAGGTCAGGGTGCCGGCGGGGCGCCACTGGCCCTCCTCGCACGGGTAGCACTTGAGATCCGAGGCCAGGTAGGCCTCCTCGCCGCAGTCCTTGAGCTGGCACTGGCCGTCCTTCAGTTCCATGCCGGGGCGGCAGGCGCACAGCCCGTCGGGGCCGCGCACCGCGCCCTTCGGGCAGCTCTCGGAGGACACGCAGTGGCGCTTGGCGTCGGCCACGGTGCCCTTGGGGCAGCGGGAGACGCAGGTGTCGGTGGCCAGCTCGCGGAACTGGTTGGCCGGGCATTTCAGGGGCACGCAGGCGCCGGCCTTCGCGCTCCACCTGGCGGTGGCGGGGCAGCGGGGCTTGCAGGTCTGATCCTTGGCGCGGATCTGATCGGCCGCGCAGGCCTTGGGCACGCAGGTGGTCGCGCCGGGCAGGACGGCGGTGCCCGCGGGGCAGTAGCAGCGCCCGTCGCTGCCGCGGAACTGGCCCTGCGCGCAGGACACCGGCACGCAGTAGCCGCCCTTGGGGTGGGCCTGCAGGCGCTGGCCCTTGGGGCAGTGGCAGACCCCGGCCTTGTCACGCGCGGCGCCTGTGGGACAAGGCCCCTTTGGGCGCGCGAAGGCCGACGGCAGGTGAAGGTTCAACAGGAACGCAAAGATCACCACAGGACGAAAAAAATATTTCATGAGACCTCCAACCATCCCTCTCCCGATCCGGTCACGAACCCGGCAGACCGGCGAAAAAGACGGATGCCTCTTCGGTTTTCTTCATATCCCAAGGACCGAAACATCGCAAATAATCTTGGTTGTCGAAATATGCGAAAGATTTCATGGGGTTACGTGTGGTGAGAAGTCGGCGAAACGGCTTTTTGACTATGCATTGCGCCCTGACCCTGTATACTCCTCAAGCGTTTTTCCGGGGTGCCGGATCGAAATATCCGCCGGTCCTTGCCATCGGGGGGGCAAACGGGTTAACTCGGAACGTCCCGAGGCCCTCCGGGTCAATCGCGACGTACGAACCTGAACATGAACACCGTTTTGTGGCATCAGATCTCTTCGATTCTGGAGCAGGAAGTCCTGCCGCTGCACCGCAGCCTGTTTCTCGACGGGCTCGTGCCGTCGGGCGGTCCGGACGAACTGGTGCTGACCTGCGCCAACGAGTTCGTGCTCGAGCAGGTGCGGGCGAACCACGAGGCGCGCATCCGGGAATTGGCCACGCGCCTCTCGGGGCGTGAGGTCGCCGTGCGCGTGGTGCTCTCGACCGGGACGGCGCCGGTCCCCGCCGCCGCGCCCGCGCCCGTCCGTCCGGCGTCCGAGGTGCCCATACCCGCCCAGCTCCGGCTGTCCGAGGAGGTGGTCGAGGGTCCCGAGAACACCTTCGCCTGGCAGGCCCTGCGGCAGGCCGTAGCCTTCCCCGGCCGCTACAGCCCGCTCTACGTCCACGGGCGCACCGGCGTGGGCAAGTCCCTCTATCTGCAGACCCTGGCCGCAGCCTATGAGCGGCGCGGGAAGAAGGTCCTGCTGCTGCGGGGCTTCGAGTTCCTCAACCAGTACTTCGCCGCGGTGCAGAAGAGCGCGTACGAGTCCTTCTACCAGCGCTTTCGGGGTCTGGACCTCCTGTGCATCGATGACGTCCAGGTGCTCGAGGGCAAGGATCGCACGCAGGAGACCTTCACGAACATCTTCAACGTGCTGTTCGACTCGGGCGCCCAGATCGCGCTGTCGGCGGATCGTGTCCCCGGTGAGATCTCGGGCATGATGGAGGCGCTGGTGTCGCGTCTCACCTGGGGGCTGATCGTGGAGCTGGCGCCACCCTCCGAGTCGACGCGCCGGCGCCTGATCGAGGTCTGGGGGCGTCAGGCGGGCATGCTTCCGGCCGCGGTGGTGGAGCGCCTGGTGGTCCATCCGTTCTCGAGCGTGCGCGCCTTCGAGGGCGTGTTGACCCGGCTCTGGGCCCAGGCCGAGATCTACGGCCGCCCGGTGGGCCTGCGCGAGGTCCAGGAGGAGCTCGCGCGCACCGGGGACGACCCCACCCCCATGACCCTGTCCGAGATCGAACGGCTGGTGTGCGAACATTACCACCTGGCCCCGCAGGAACTGGCCGGCCGGGACCGCTCCCTCCGCGTGGCGCGCCCCCGCCAGATGGCCATGTACCTGGCCAAAAAGTTGAGCCGCTCGAGCTACCCCGTGATCGGTGAGTACTTCGGCCGCAAGAGCCACTCCAGCGTGATCAGCGCGTGCCAGCGCATCGAAAAACTGCGGCGCACCGATCGCCAACTCTCCCTCGAGCTCGACGAAATCGAAAAGAACCTGAAATAATCGGACCTGTCGGACCTGTCGGACCCGTCGGACCTGTCGGACCTGTCGGACACGTCGGACACGTCGGACACGTCGGACACGTCGGACACGTCAGACACGTCCGACACGTCGGACACGTCGGACACGTCGGACACGTCGGACACGTCGGACACGTCGG
>CALKWH010000094.1 GCA_938004375.1 uncultured Pseudomonadota bacterium | reverse complement strand
CCAAGTTCGGGCGGCAGATCCTCCGGCTGGGCCAGGGGACCGCGGCAGTGGATGACCAGGAACTCGGCGGCGTGCTTGAGCTCGCGCACGTTGCCGGGCCAGGCGTGGGCGAGCAGGATCTTCCAGGCCTCGGGGCTGGGCCGGAGCGACTCGCGGGCGGCGATGCGGCACGACTTCTCGAGGAAGTGGGAGAACAAAAGCGGGATGTCGGCCCGGCGCGCCCGCAGGGGCGGCATCACCAGACGTCCGACGCGCAGCCGGTACAGGAGATCCTCGCGGAACTCGCCGGCCTCGACCTTGCGCGCCAGGTCCCGGTGGGTGGCGGCCACGATGCGCACGTCCACCTGCCGCGTACGCTGCTCGCCCACGCGCAGGATCTCGCCGGTCTCCAACACCCGCAGCAGCAGGGCCTGCACCCCCGGTGGCATGTCACCCACCTCGTCGAGAAAGAGCGTGCCCCCCGAGGCGGCCTCGAAGAGCCCGGCCTGGTCCGAGGTCGCGCCGGTGAAACTGCCGCGCCGGTGGCCGAACAACTGGCTGGTGAGCAGGGACTCGGTGAGGCCGGCGCAGTTGATGGCCAGGAAGGGGCCGTCCCGCCGCGGGCTGTGGCTGTGGACCGCCCGGGCCGCCAGCTCCTTGCCGGTGCCGGTCTCGCCCTCGATGAGCACGGGCCACGCGCCGCGCCCCAGATCGATCACCCGCCGGCGCACGTCCCAGATGGCGTCGGAGTTGCCCAGGAGCCAGGAGCCGGCCTGGAGCGGGTCCGCCTCGTGGAGCCGCAGCTCGGTGACGTCGTGGAACAGCCACAGGAAGTCCGCGGAGCCGGGGTCGGCCTGCACGGACACCTCCAGGTCCCGGCGCACGGGGCCGTGGGTGGCGAACAGCAGCCGCTTCTGGAGCGGCGGACCGAAGCTGGTCTGGGCCTGCACCAGGGCCTCGAGCACCGCTGGCGGCCCCAGGGGCAGCGCGCGCACGTCGGTGCCCTCGAGTTCGCCGGGGGCGCCGAGTTGGCGGCGGAACCACTGGCTGGCGAACCGGATCCGGCCTTCCGGATCCACGACCAGCACGCCCGTCTCCAGCCGCTCGAGCACCTGCAGCAGGTGCTCGGACCGGGAGGACAACTGCCGGTTGGCCGCCTCGAGCCGGTCCCGGCTCCGTTCGAGCTCCTCCTCGTGGGCGCGCATGCGCCGCACCAGGCGGCGCAGCTCCAGTTGGGACATGGTCAGCCGCGCGAGGCTCTCGAGCAGGGCCACCTGGTCCGCGGTGACCTCCCGGGGCCGGTGGTCCACCACGCACAGGGTGCCCAGGGTGAACCCCGCGGCGGTGGTCAGGGGCATCCCGGCGTAGAAGCGCAGCGGCGGCTCGGCCAGCACCAGGGGGTTGTCGTGGAAGCGGGGATCGGCGGCCGCGTCGGGCACCACCAGCGGGCGGCCGTCGGCGACCACGTGTCCGCAGAACGACACCTCGCGGGAGGTCTCCGGCTCCTTCACGCCGCTGCGGGCCTTGAACCACTGGCGGTCCGCGTCCACGAGGGACACCAGCGCGGCGGGCGTCTGCATGACGTGGGCGGCGAGGCGGACCAGATCGTCGAACACGTCCTCCCCGGGCGTGTCGAGGATCTCGTAGTCGCGAAGCGCCCGCAGGCGTTCGGGTTCGGAGGGGGGGATCGACGGCGGCTGCATGGTCCCGAAGGGTACCAGCAATCGCCCCCGGGGAGAAGGGCGTTCACGCGAGCCGTTCGGTGACGGGTCGCAGGGCCACCACGAACAGGACCGCACCCGCGTAGGCCAGGAGCGTGCCCGGAACCACGCCCAGGGTGGGATAGGTCGCCACAATGATGTAGGCGTACACCAGGATGTTCAACGAAGAGAAGATCAGGACCTTGGCCGTGGCGCGGGCGAACTCGGGGCCCTGGTTGAGGGTCAGGATCACCATGGACGAGGTCATCACGGCCGGAAAGGTCGAGAAGACGCCGGTGATCCAGGGAGACGCCAGCAACGAGATGGCCACGGCCGAGGCCACGAGGCCGCCGGAGAACGCGGCGCGGGCGAAGAACTGGGCCGTGGAGAACGGCTTCTTCCGCCCCTCGGGGGTGCGCACACGCAGGACCCGCTCGGCGAGCCAGACGGTGACGACCAGGATCGCCAGGTAAACGATCAGGGACACGAGGGGGGTGAGCGGGAAGCGCACGGTGACGGCGGCGGCGACGAACCAGAACGCCAGGCACAGGGCGGTGGCCTTCCCGAGTCCGCGGGGGACCAGCCAGATGAACAGCGTCAGGAAGATCGAGTTGATCCCCATCCCGATGGGCACCGCGGCCGCCGCGCCGGCGGCGTATCCGGGGCCCCGCAGCACGGCCATGAAGATCAGCGAGAGCAGGAGGTTGCTCGGCAGGTTCACCAGCAGCCCGCCCACCCGGGAGCCGCGCCGCTCGGCGATCCAGGTCGTCGTGGCGATCCACGCGCCGGCGAGCACGAAGGCCAGAAGGATGTGAAGCGCCGAAGACATGTCAGTGCAGCACGAGCAGCAGGACGTCGGTGAGGACCACGTCGAAGAACAGGATCGACACCGAGGACCACACCACGGCCCGGGTCGTGGCGCGGCCGACGCCGGCGGCGCCCCCGTCGGCGAAGTACCCCTGGTAACAGGACACCGTGGAGAACACCACCCCGAACACGGTGGCCTTGATCAGGCCCTCGAGGATGTCCCGGGCGTCGATGAACCACTCGATGTTGTGCCAGTAGGGGCCCTCGTCGACGCCCATGAGGGTCACCGCCACGAAGGTGGCCCCCAGGATGCCGACGATGATGAACACCATGGTCAGAAGCGGCACCATGATCACGCCCGCGACGATGCGCGGGGTCACCAGGTACTGCACCGGGGACACGGCCATGGTGTGCAGGGCATCGATCTGCTCGGTGATGCGCATGGAGCCGAGCTCGGTGGCCATGGCCGAGCCCGCGCGGGCGGTCACCATGAGCGCGGTGAGCACCGGGGCGAGCTCGCGGGACAGCGAGAGCGCCACGGTGACGCCGATGAAGGCCTCGGCCTGGAACATCTTGAAGGTGTAGACCGTCTGCAGCGAAAAGGCCGCCCCGGTGAACGAGGCGACCAGCGCGACGATCCCGAGGGAGCCGATCCCCACGAAGTCCATGGCGGTGGCGTAGTTGCGCCAGCGGAACGGGCGGCGGAAGAGCCAGGTCAGCGCCGACAGGAACAGCAGAAAGATGCTGCCGACCTCGTGAAAGAACGTCACCACCGGCGCGAAGAAGGCGTCGGCGGCGCGGTTCAGGAGGTTCCAGAGTCGGCGCATGGGATCACCCGGGGAAGAGACCCCGCTCGGCCAGCTCGCGCACCGCGGCGCGGACCAGGGCTTGGGGCGGCTGCGTGGCGTCCAGCGTCACGAGGGAAGCGCCGAAGGTGCGGGCCAGCTCGCGGTACCGCAGGGCGACCTTCTCCTGGAAGTCGGCGTCCTCCAGGTTTTCGCGCACGCCGCCCCGGCCATGGATGCGGGCCTGGGCGACCTCGTAGGGGAGGTCCAGGAAGAAGGTGACCGCCGGCAGGGGCGCCCGGGCGTTGAGGGTGGACACCCAGGCCACGTCCTCCCCGATGCCCTGGTAGGCCAGCGACGAGAGCACGTAGCGGTCGGTGATCACCCACGCGCCCTGTTCGAGGCGCGGCCGGATCTCGGCGAGCCAGTGGTGCCGCCGGTCGGCGGCGAACAGCAGGGCGTACACGGCCGGGTCGGGCGTCTCGGGGGAACGCAAGAGCTCGCGCAACAGCCGGCCGATGGGGCCGCCGGAGGGCTCGGCCGTGCGGTGGACCGAGAGACCGTTCCCGGCGAGCATGGCGGTCAGGCCCTGGGCGAAGGTGGTGGTTCCGGCGCCGTCGATGCCCTCGACCGCGATGAACTTTCCGCGAGGTTGCGAGCTCGGAGTCATGTCCTCACCGTATGAAAAAGCGCAAGTCCAGGCCGACGATGGTGGCGTTCTCCCCGTCGAGTTGGTGCGAGACGGAGAACTCCACGGAGGTGCTCTTGGTGATGTAGCCCAGACCGCCGGTCACGAAGGTCTGCTCCAGGAACTGCCGGCGCCCGGCGCCCCCGCGCACGACGATCCCCTGCGCGAAGAGGAACTCGGCGCCGCCGCGGATCCAGGGTTTGTTCCCCTCCATCAGGCCGTCGACCTCGACGAGCAGCTGGTTTTTGAACAGCCGGGCGGCCACGCCGGCGCCGAACACGTACGGCCGGTCGTCGTCGTGGTCGGTGAGCAGGTCGTAGGCCACCACGCCCACGGAGAAGATGTCCCCGAGGCGGGCGATGGCGCCCACGTCGAGGGTAAAGGCCTTCTCCTTCACGTCCCCGCCGGGCAGGCCCTCGAGCTTGTAATTGAAGTAATGCCCGTTGACGCCGATGGCGAGCCAGTCGGTGAAGGTCAGGGACAGGGCGAGGCCCACGCGCCAGAGCTTCTCGTCGAGGACCGTGCCGGAGGCCTCGTCCTCGGGCTCGGCGGCGGCCATCGAGGTGAACAGGCCGGCGGCCAGACGCTCGTTCTTGAACGAGTCCACGAGGGCGGTGAGCCCGGCGTTGCCGGCCGTCTGGTTGTCGTAGCGGTAATAGTTCTCCCAGATGTAGGACTTCACCAGGCTCATGGCGGCCGGGTTGGCGATGAGGGCGTCGGAGCCGGTGCCCGAGGCGATCACGGCGCCGCCCAGGCCCAGGCCGCGGGCCCCCATGGGTTCGAGCCAGGGTTCGTAGGCGGCCGCAGGCCCCGGTGCGAGGAGCCCCCAGGCGACGACGAGCACCGTCGAGATTGGGAGGGTCAAATTAATTAATTTTTTAACAATCCTCATGCGGTCACCCCACGGGAATTCCCGACGTAACTAATCATGGAACGGGCGGGAGCGCAACTTTCCACACGCGGGGAGGCGGGGGATCACATCTTCAGTTTGAAGGGGGAGACCTGGCCCTTGGCGCGCTTGCGGATCTGGGCCTTGAGCTCGTAGTAGCGCTCGGAGATCTGGATCAGGCGCTCGGTGCGGCGCACCAACTCGGCCTTGAGCAGCTCGCGCTCGCGGGCCTCGCGCTCCAACATCTCCTGGTACTTGATCTGGACCATGGCCTCGTCGGTGACGTTGCGCAGAACCACGAGGGTGCCCTCGAGGGCCTGTTCGTCGTTGAACAGGGGGATGGCACTCAGGATGAAGCGGAACTCCTCCTGGGTCTCGAGGATGCTGGCCACCACTTCGTCGAAGCGGACCTGCCGGTTCTGCGTGATCGCCTCCCCGACGATGTCCATGGGCATTACCATGATCTCGGGCAGGGTCACGCCCTTGAGCTTGCGGGCGATGTTGCGCGGAAACAGGGAGAAGAACACCCGGTTGAAGTCCACGATCACCCCGTTGGGATCGGTGGTGAACCAGGCATCGATCACAACATCCTTGACTAACTGGAAGGCGGCGGCTTGACTCATGGAGGGTACGGTAAAAGAAATCCGCTCGCCGTGTCAACGGTTATTTTCCGCGCCACGACGTCCATGCCGTGTTCCCGCGGCGCCGACGCAACATGAAAGGCACGAAGGCGAGCAGCCACACCCACCCGGAGGAGCCGCGGGAGCGGCCCGAGCTCGAGCAGCCGTCGTCGGTGGCGTCGCTCTTCTTGCAGGCCACCGAGTTGACGCAGTCGGAGTCGAAGCAGTCCGCCAAGCCGTCGCTGTCGTTGTCCAACCCGTCGCCGCAGGCCCGCTCGGTCTGACCCACGCAAGCGTCATCGGCGGCGCAGTCCGCGTCGGCGCAGTCGACCTGACCGTCTCCGTCATCGTCATCGCCGTCGTCACACCAATGCTCGCTGGTGGGAGCCTGGCACTCGGGATCGGAGGTGCAGTCGGAGTCGTCGCAGTCCCGGTCGTCGTCGCCGTCGTCGTCGATGCCGTTGGTGCAGTTCTCGGGCGGGAAGTCGCAGGAAGTGGTCAGGCTGAAGCGGCCCGGATATCGATAGCTCTCGATGACCAGGTACAACGGCGTGTCCCCCACGGTCACGGTCAGGGTCTCGGTACCCAGCGCGTCGTTGGCCGAGTACTGGCTGCAGGAGGAGGCGGAACAGGAAATGCGGTCGCCGGCCACCAGGAAGAGGTCGAGATCCTGATCCAGAGGGGTCATGGAGATCTCCACCACCGTGCCCGGGGGCATGGCCAGCTGGTAGGCCATCTCGGCGCCGGTCCAGGAGCCCTGGGCCGCGCAACTGTAAGTCGAGAAGCCGGCCACGCCGTTGTTGGTCGTGGAGGTGATCGTGCCGTTGCAGAACAGGTAGGAGTAGTCGTCGCACGGGGAGGACGGGCAGCCGCCCTGGCCGGCGCACGCGGGATCGGCGCAGTCGACGGCCCCGTCGCCGTTGTTGTCCTTGTCATCGGTGCAGATTTCGGTGGGCGGGTTGTTGATGAAGGAGTTGATCTGGGACTCGTAGTTGCTCACCTCGGTGTAGACGCCCGGGCCCTCGCACTCGGAGTAGCCGTAGGAGGTGATGCCCGCGACGTACTTCACGTTGTTGACGGTGACCAGACCGGGGCCCCCGGAGTCGCCCTGGCAGGTGCCGCCGTTGTTCTGGTTGGTCCAGATCGTCCAGGGGGCCGCGTAGGTGCCTCCCCACTGGGAGATGGTGCACGGGCTCGAACTGTGGCACAGGCCGGCGATGCTGCCGGTGTAGACTCGCCGCACGGTGGAGCTGGAGTTCTCGTTGGAGCCGTCGGTGAGGCCGTAGCCCACGAAGGTGATGGGGTCGCCGATGTCGGAGTTCGTGAGCGCCATGGAGGCGGGCAGGAACGGGATGGGGGTCACGTCGGCGGGGGCGGGTCCGGACAGGCGCAGCAGTGCGATGTCGTAGCGGATGCTGGTGGCGTTGTAGGAAGGATGCACCCAGCTCTGGATAACCTCGCGGACCCGGGAGTTGTAGTCGCAGTTGTTTAGGTCCCGGCAGAAGAACACGCTGAGTTGGTCCGCCGGCACCGGCGTGGTGCTGTTGCTGTAAGTGACGCAGTGGGCGGCGGTCAGCAGCACGTTCGGGGCGATAAGGGTGCCGCCGCAGGCGAAACCGGCGTCCTGGTACAGGAAGCCGACGGCGTCGTGGGCGGCCGAGGTGTCCACGGAGCCGTTGATGATGAAGGGCTCCACCGGGGGAAACTGGCCGGGCGTGGAGCACCCGGTGAGGGCGGCCAGGATCAGCAGGGAGGACAACAGGGAAGTACGCATGATCACCTCTTCTCGGACCGCCCCGCGGTCCGCCGTCGTGGTGTAGCATGGAAAGCCGGAAAATCAAAAATGCCTTGAAGGACAAGGACTTTCCACGAACAGGAAAGTACCCGCGCGCCCATGGTCCGTCAAGCTGTTTCCAGGATCTTCAGGAGCGGGCGGGCTCCAAGGGCATGAGAAAAATCCGGAAAACTATCTGACAAGTCGTCGGGTTTGCGGTACACATGGGCTACCGGCGGGCCCGGCCGTTCGTGGCGCCCGCGCGAGCATGACTTCCGTGGAGATGTGATGAAGGTTCTGCCGTATTTCTTGTTGTGGGGACTCGCCCTGGGCTCGACCGGCGCCTGCCACCGGGAGCCGGTGCGCCCTCCCAAGGCGGCGGACGCGTCCGGTCACAAGGACCCCGAACCGCCCATGCCCCCCTCCCCCGTTCCGGCCATGACCGCGGACGCCACCCCGACGCTGACCGCGGAGATGGCGCCCGCGCCGCCCCCGCCGGATCCCGTCGAGACCATGACCATCCCCGCGGACCCGGTGGCCAAGGCCCGGTTGTTTTTTGAAATGGGTTATGGCGCGGCCGCCTGGCAGGTCCTGGCGTCCCTGCCCGCCGAGACCCTGGAGAAACCCGAGGTCCAATTGTTGATGGGGCGCGCGGCGGAGCTCGCCGGCCGGGACCGGGACGCGGTCACCGCCTGCCAGAAGGCCGCCGGGGCGCTCTCCGAGGCCGGCCCGAAGGCCCAGGCGCTGGCGTGTCAGGCCCGCGCCCACTGGCAGCTCAAGGAGCACGCCACGGCCCTGCGCCAGTTCGAGGCCGCGGTGGCGGCCGATCCCGAGGCCCTCGTCCACCGGTTGGCGCTGCTGCAGGCGCTGGCCGACCTCAAGGCCCGCGAAACCATGGAGAAGCGCCTGGTCGAAGCGCTGGGGAAGTGGCCGAAGCAGCCCTCGTTGCTGCTGTTCCAGGGCCTGGCCCACGAGCTGGCCGGGGAACGGGAAAAGGCCTCCGTGGTCTACGAGCAACTCACCGGATCCGACGCCGTCCCCGCCTGGGTGGAGGCCGAGGCCTTCGATCGCTGGGGGCTGCTCTGGGTCAAGGCTGATCCGAAGCGCAGCCGGGAGCTCCTCGCCCGCTGCCGTGCCCGGGTGCCCGGTGCCGGCTGCCCGCGCACCGAGCTCGCCCACTCGCCCCCGGATCCGCGTCATCCCGAGCGGCGCATCCGGAACGTCTCCCGACCGGGCCGCTACGGCGACACCCCCCTGCCCGCGCCATGACCGACCAACCCGTGCAGCACACCTGGACCGTCCGAGAGGTCGTGCGATGGATGACCCAACGCTTCACCGAGGCGCACCTGGACTCGCCCCGGCTGGACGCCGAACTGGTTTGCGCCCACGTGCTCGGATGTGACCGCGTGGGCCTCTACCTCGCCATGGACCGACCGCTGTCGGGGGCCGAACGCGACGCCCTGCGCGCCCTGGTGCGCCGTCGGCTGGCCCGGGAGCCCGTCGCCTATCTCATCGGACGCCGGGAGTTCTACGGCCTCGCCTTCGCCGTCACCCCCGACGTGCTGATCCCCCGCCCGGACACAGAAACCCTGGTCGAGGCCGCCCTGGGTCTCGCCCCCGCCGAGGACCCGGTGCGCGTGCTCGACGTCGGCACGGGCTCGGGCGCCATCGCCGTCGCCCTGGCCCACGTGCGCCCCGCCTGGCGCGTCACCGCCACCGACGTCAGCCCGGGGGCGCTCGAGGTCGCCCGCGGCAACGCCCGGCGCCACGGCGCCGCGCTCGAGCTGGTCGAAGGGGATCTGTTCACGCCGGTGGCCGGGCGGCGCTTCGACGTGATCGCCTCGAACCCGCCGTACATCCCCCGCGGACTCGCGGTGCAGCCCGAGTTGCGGCACGAACCCGCCGGCGCGCTGTTCGCCGACGGGGAGGGACTGACGCTGCTCTTCGAGCTCCTGGACCGCGCGCCGACCCACCTCGAGCCGGGGGGCCACCTGCTGCTCGAGTTCGGCGAGCGCCAGGACGGCCCGCTCGTCCGGCGGGCGCGGGAGGCGGGCGTCTGGTCCCGGGTAGCGGTCCTGACGGACCTCTCGGGGAGTCCCCGGGTCCTGCACGCCCGCCTGTGATTTTGCTTCCCAATTTTTTTCTTTTTGAGTATGAAAGTCCCGGCCCGCGCAAGGCCCCGGGCGACACCACTTCACCCCACCTCGGAGGTTATTCATGTACGGTCAACTGAAGGACATCCTGAAATCCGAACTGCAGGGCATCCGCGACGGCGGCCTGTACAAGCGCGAGCGCGTGGTCGTGACCCCGCAGTCTTCGAACATCCGCGTGCAGGAGCGGGACACCCCCGTGATCAACCTGTGCGCCAACAACTACCTCGGCCTGGCCAACGACCCGCGGCTCGTGGCCGCCTCCAAGGAGAGCCTCGACAAGTACGCCTACGGCATGGCCTCGGTGCGCTTCATCGTCGGCACCCTGGACATCCACAAGGAGCTCGAGCGCCGCATCGCCGCCTTCGTGGGCCGCGAGGACGCCATCCTCTATTCATCCTGCTTCGACGCCAACGGCGGCCTCTTCGAGACCCTGCTGGGCACGGACGACGCCATCATCTCCGACGCGCTCAACCACGCCTCCATCATCGACGGCGTGCGCCTGTGCAAGGCCAAGCGCTACCGCTACAAGAACAACGACATGAACGACCTCGAGGATCAACTGAAGAAGGCCGACGCCGAGAACGCCCGCCTCAAGCTCATCGCCACCGACGGCGTCTTCTCGATGGACGGCATCATCGCCAACCTCAAGGGCGTGTGCGACCTCGCCGACCGCTACAACGCGCTGGTCATGGTCGACGACTCCCACGCCTCCGGCTTCGTGGGCGCGAAGGGCCGCGGGACCCACGAGTACAACGGGGTCATGGACCGCGTCGACATCGTCACCTCCACGTTCGGAAAAGCCCTGGGCGGCGGCTCCGGCGGCTTCACCGCGGCCCACCCCGAGATCGTCGAGATCCTGCGCCAGCGCAGCCGGCCGTACCTGTTCTCCAACACCCTCGCGCCGACGATCACCTCGGCCACCCTCCGGGTCCTCGACATCCTCGAGGAGACCACCGAGCTGCGCGACCGGCTCGAGCAGAACCACCGGTACTTCCGCTCCGAGATGGAGAAGCTCGGCTTCACCCTGCGCGGCAAGGACCACCCGATCTGCCCGGTCATGCTCGGCGACGCCAAGCTCGCCGGCCTCATGGCCGACGATCTCCTCGCCGAGGGCCTGTATGTCATCGGCTTCTCCTACCCGGTCGTCCCCAAGGGCGAGGCCCGGATCCGCACGCAAATCTCGGCGATCCACACCCGGGACCAGCTCGACCACGCCATCGCCGCCTTCGCCAAGGTCGGTCGCCGCCACGGCGTCATCTCCTGAAGAAACTGAAAATCGATTAACGAAAAGCGGAAAAGACGGAGGGGAAAGAAAAAACCGCCAAAATCTTGCACACTGTGTGGGTTTGTGGTACACATGTAACCAGAGGTGTGCCATGCACGCGTACCTGACCCCTTTGCTGATCCTCACTTCCGTCGGTGTCCTCGGCTCCTGCGCGCCGCGGACCGACCGCCTGGAGTCCACCTTGAAGCGGCTCACCGACGAGCAGAAGACCCTCGTAGCGCGCCTGGAGGTCATGACCCGACGGCTGGGCGTGGTGGAGTCGCGGCTCGCCATCCGCGCTCCTGGCGGAACCCGGCCCCCCGGGATCCCGGAGGAGAAACACCGGGAGCTCGGTCCCGACGAACTGCCCACGGTCACCCTGCGACCGCCGGGCGCCCGGCCCGCGCCCGCGCCGAAGCCGGCGCCCCCGCCGCCCCCGGAGACCGAGGAGGAGGTCACCGTCGCCGAACGGGAGGCGCCACCCGAAGACGAGGAAGAGGCGCCCCCGCCGCCCGCGGGCCATAAACGCATCGTGCTGCGTCTGCAGGGCGAGCCACCGGGTCCGGCCGTCAATCCTGGCGGGCCGGTGTTGCCCCTCGGGCGGCACGCTCCCCTGAAGGAGCCCGAGGAGAGCGATCACCTCCCCGGGGACAAGGCGCCCGCCAAGCCGGCCGAGACCCGACCCGCGTCCGGCGCCGAGGGACTCTACCAGACCGCCATGGAACACTACGAGCAGGGCCGGCTCGCCCTGGCCCTCACCACCTTCGCCCGGGTGGAGAAGGAACACGCCGGCCACTCCCTGGTCCCGAACGCCATCTTCTGGCAGGGCGAGTGCCACTTTGCGAGCGGCCGCCACCCGCTGGCCATCGTGCAGTACCAACGCCTCCTGGACCACTATCCCAAGAGCTCGAAGGCAATTGATGCCCTGTATAAATTAGGAATTTCCCATGACAAGAACGGAAACCCCACGCGCGCCCGGGAGCTGCTCTCCCGCGTGGTGGAGCTGGTCCCCCAGACCCCGACCGCGGCCAAGGCCGCTGCCTATCTTCAAAAAATGAGGTGATCCCGTGAACCCCACAACCCTGCTCCTGATCGTCCTCCCGTCCCTCTGGTTCGCGCAGCGCCCGGCCAACCCGCCGGGCACCGTCCCGGGCACCTATCCGCCGGTGTCCGAGAAACACTGGGCCGTCACCCCGCCTGCCGACGACGGGGACGTCGATTCGGAGCGCCGTGCGGAGCCTCGCTCCACGGCCTCCAAGGACGAGCCCGGCAAGCCCGGCGAGGGCAAGGACGCCGAGGCCGACGACGCGGCCGAGTGGGATCTGATCCACGCCTCCGGCATGATCCAGGCGGGACCCCGCACCAACGCCCGAACCCACGTCGTGACCAAGGGCGAGACCCTGTGGGAGCTGGCCGAGAAATACTTCGGCGACGCCTGGTTCTGGCCCGAACTGTGGTCCTGGAACCCGCACATCACCAACCCCCACTGGCTGTTCCCCGGCACGGTCGTCAACCTCACCGACCGGCCCGGACCCGTGGAAGAGACGCCGACCGAGGCCGACCCCGAAGAGCGCTTCTACGGGCTGGAATACCAGAAGGGGGTCGTCACAGTCCGCAACCGCGGCTTCATCGACGACAAGACCCTGCAGGAGAGCCGGGCGATCACGGGGAGCCCGGAGGAGAAGAGCCTGCTCACGGTGGGTGATTTCGTCTACATCAAGGACGCCGACAAAAAATTGAAGCCGGGCTCCACCTACACCGTGTTCCGCCCCCTGAAGAAGGTCACCGATCCGCAGAGCAAACAGCCCTTGGGCCAGTTGGTAGAGGTGCTCGGCGAGGTGAAGATCACCGAGCATCGCCCGGAGGGCGTGCTGCGGGCCGAGATCGTCCGATCCATCGCGGTGATCAACCGCCGGGATCTGGTGGGGAAGGTGCAGACGAGCTTCAAGCAGGTGCAGCCCATCCAGCAGAAGCGGGAGAAACCCCTGGTCGGCCGCATCGTGGCCACCATCGAGGAGACCGAGCTGCTCTCCACCGACGACATGGTGGTGATCAACCTCGGCAGCGATCAGGAGCTCAAGCCCGGGGCCCAGCTCCCCCTGATCATCCGGGGAGACGGCCTCTACGCCCACCTGCATCCGCTGGATCCGGGACGCAAGCAGGACCAGTCTTTTCCCTACGAAACCAAGGGTTCCGTGGTGGTGTACGAGGTCCACGAGAAGTACAGTTTCGCCGTCATCCAGCGCTCGACCCTCCCGATCCGCGTGGGGGACGAGGTCCTCTTCGGAGACGTGCCCGACAGGCCGGAAAAGCCCGCCGCGACCGAGAAACCCTGAACCCTGCAAGACCCCTTCCATTTCCAATCCTTTTCCTTGACACCGAACCTTTTGTGCATACCATTTGGGCATGAGGTTCGGCTGGGTTCGCACAGTGGCCAGATCCAACGCGCTCCGAGTGCGCGCTGGCGCCCGTGCGCGGCCCCGTCTCCTCGCATCCATGGTCCATTCACGCGGGAGGAGTCATCGATGAGCGGCGAGCGTCCGTGCCCCCAGTGCAGCCAACCCATTCCGGCGGGATTCAAGTTCTGCGGAAACTGCGGATACAAGGTCGAAGGCGGAGCGCCGGCGGCGGCTCCCCATCCCACCAAGGGCTCCACCATGTATTTCGGCGCCTTCCAGATGCCCGGCCGGGCCCGCCTGATCCTTATCAAGGGCAGCGGCCAGGACGGCACCACCTATTATCTCACCGGCCAGGAGCATGTCATCGGCGGGTCCGAGGGGTCAATCCGGCCCGAGCAGCCCGATCCGTTCCTGAGTCCGCGACACGCCAATTTTTATTATGATAACGGCAACCTGATGGTTCGCGACGAGGACAGCGTCAACGGCGTGTTCTTGCGGATCAAGGGCACCGTGCCCATCAACCTAGGCGACCAGTTCATGGTCGGAAAGCAACTGCTGCGCCTCGACGAGACCCGGGAGTACACCGAACCCAGGCCGGAAGCGGACGGCACGTATTACTACTACACGCCGCACATCCCGGCCTCCTTCCTGGTGACCCGGATCCTGCAGGGCGGCATCGACGGCGACGTCTACCGTGCCGAGGGCAACGCCCTGACGATGGGCCGCTCCGGAAACACCGTCGATTTTCCTTCGGATCCTTTCATCAGCGGCAACCACGCCCGCATGGAGTTCACCGGCGACGGCTACCGCCTCACGGATCTGAACTCCCGCAACGGCACATTCTGCCGCATCAAGACCGATCAGCAGCTGGTGCACGGGGACTTCGTGTTCATCGGCCAGCAGTTGTTCCGGGTGGAGATCACCTGATTCGAGGGCGTGCGACTGTCGTCCGGGCCACGACACAAGGAGTTGTACCGTGTCAAGCGTGATTTGCAAGCAATGTGGTAGAGAGAACCGATCGCACTTCAAGTTCTGCCTGGGTTGCGGCGTGGAGCTCAACAAGGACAACGTCATCGTCAAACCGGAGGCGACGATCCCTCCGGTGATGCCGCCCCCGCCGGAGCCTTCCCACAAGATCGCCAGCGCGCCCACCATGGCCGCCACGCCGGGCTCCGAGTTGGCCGAGTACCTGAAGAGCCAGGGGATCGCCATCCCCGAGAGCAGCCGCCCCGCGGCTCCCGCGGCCCCGCCGCCCGCCGCCAGCCCATTCGCGGCCCCACCGCCGCCCATGACGCCGCCGCCCTTCGCGGCCCCGATGTCCCCATCGGCCCCACCGTCGCCCATGACGCCGCCACCCTTCGCGGCCCCGATGTCCCCATCGGCCCCGCCGCCCGCCGCCAGCCCATTCGCGGCCCCGCCGGCCCCCATGGCCCCGCCGCCCGCCGCCAGCCCTTTCGCGGCCCCGCCGGCCCCCATGGCTCCGCCGCCAGCCGCCAGCCCCTTCGCGGCCCCGCCGGCCCCCATGGCTCCGCCGCCAGCCGCCAGTCCCTTCGCGGCCCCGCCGGCCCCCATGGCTCCGCCGCCAGCCGCCAGCCCCTTCGCGG
>CALKWH010000093.1 GCA_938004375.1 uncultured Pseudomonadota bacterium | reverse complement strand
TCGTATTCGGTGACTGGAGTTCAGACGTGTGCTCTTCCGATCTCACCACCGGCGCCTCCGGGCGCGTCACCGGGACGCTGGCCGCCAGCCCGGCCGGGCAGCAGGCGGTGGAGCTCACCGCGACCGAATTGACCGTCCTCGGCGACGCGGGCCCCGACTTCCCCATGCAGAAGAAGCGGCACTCCTTCGAGTTCCTGCGGGACATCGCCCACCTGCGCACGCGCTCGAACACCTTCGGCGCGGTGTTCCGGGTGCGCAACGTGCTGGCCCGCGAGATCCACGCCTTCTTCCAGGAGCGGGGCTTCATCTACCTGCACTCTCCGATCGTCTCGACCTCGGACTGCGAAGGCGCGGGCGAGATGTTCCAGGTGACCACGCTGCCGATCGAGGCCCCGCCTCGGGATGACGCCGGGGCCGTGGATTATTCCAAGGACTTCTTCGGCAAGAAGGCCGGCCTGACCGTGTCCGGCCAGCTCGAGGCCGAGATCTTCGCCTGCTCCCTGGGCGACACCTACACCTTCGGCCCCACCTTCCGGGCCGAGAACTCCAACACGTCCCGTCATCTGGCCGAGTTCTGGATGGTGGAGCCCGAGCTCGCCTTCGCCGACATCCACGACGACATGGACCTGGCCGAGGCCTTCATCCTGCACCTGGTGCGCTCGGTGCTCGAACACTGCGCCGAGGATCTGGCTTTCTTCGACAAGATGATCGCCCCGGGCCAGCTCGAGATGCTGAACAAGCTCGCCGGCGCGTCGTTCGCCCGCATGACCTACACCGAGGCGATGGACCACCTCCTGAAGGTGGCCGACCGCTTCGAGTTCAAGCCCTACTGGGGCGCCGACCTGCAGTCCGAGCACGAGCGCTACCTGGCCGAGGAGCTCGTGGGCGGGCCGGTCTTCGTCATCGATTATCCGAAGGAGATCAAGGCCTTCTACATGCGCTGCAACGACGATGGGAAGACCGTGGCCGCCATGGACCTGCTGGTGCCGCGGGTGGGCGAGATCATCGGCGGCTCCCAGCGCGAGGAGCGCCTGGAGCACCTCTCCCGGCGCATCGTCGAGATGGGCCTGCCACCGGAGAACTACGAGTGGTACCTCGACCTGCGCCGCTTCGGCACCATCCCCCACTGCGGCTTCGGGCTGGGCTTCGAGCGCATGGTCCAGTTCGTCACCGGCATGGGCAACATCCGCGACGTGATCCCATTCCCGCGCACGCCCGGAAACGCCTCGTTCTAGGAGCGGCCCATGGCCTGCGTCTCCCTCGTCTGCAAGCCCCATGATCCCCACGCCCGGGCCCAGGCGGAACTGTTCGCCCGCCGCCTGAGCTCCCTGGGCCACACCGTCTGCTGCGAGCCGGGCGTGGCGCTGCCCGAGGCCCTCGAGGTCGCCTTCTCCGAGGAGCTCGTGGACCACGCCTCCCACCTGATCGTGCTGGGTGGCGACGGCACGCTGCTGTACGCCGCCTCGCTGATGACGCGGCGGGTGATCCCCATCGTGGGGGTCAACCTCGGGAGCCTGGGGTTCCTCACGCCCTTCTCCCCCGAGGCCGCGCTGGCCCGACTCGACGACGCCCTGGCCGGGCGGCTCCCGGTGGTGTCCCGCATGCGCTTCTCGGTGGTGTTGCTGCGCGACGGCCGCCCCGCGTTCTCCACGGTGGCCGCCAACGACGTCGTCATCAACCACGAGAACCTGGCGCGACTCCTCGAGATCACCTGCGAGATCGACGCCGAGCCGTTCTTCACCCTGAAGGCAGACGGCCTCATCGTGGCCACGCCCATGGGTTCCACCGCCTACGCCCTGGCTGCCGGTGGACCCATCGTGAAGCCCGGCACCGATGCGGTCATGGTGGTGCCCATCTGTCCGCACCAGCTCACCCAGCGCCCGCTGGTCATCCCGGCGAGCTCCGAGCTCACCCTGACCACGGGACAGGACTCCTATCTGACCGTGGACGGACGGAGGGGCTGCCTGATCCGGCGCGGGGACCGGGTGTGGGTGACCCCCTCGGATCTCCCCCTCCGGCTGGTCTACCCCGAGGACTGGTCGTTCGCCTCCGTGCTGCGGCACAAGCTCTCCTGGGGCGCCCGCGAGGTGGATCGTGCTTGATTTCCTGGCCATCCGCGACTTCGCCGTGATCGCCGACGCCTCCGTCGAGTTCTCGCCGGGGTTCAACGTGCTCACGGGGGAGACCGGCGCCGGCAAGAGCATGATCGTCTCCGCGCTGGAGCTGCTGCGCGGGGAGCGCGCCTCGGCCCACTTCGTGCGCGCCGGGGCGTCCTCGGCCGTGGTCGAGGCCCAGTTCCACCTCGAGGCGCCCCACGCCCGGTTGCTCGGGAGCCTCGCCGACCACGGCCTCGAACTGGACGGCGCGGCCCTCATCCTGGAGCGGGTGATCGCCGCCGGGGGCAAGGGGCGCCAGCGCATCGGCGGACGCCTGACCACCACCGGCGCCCTGGCCGACGTGGTGCCGCAGATCATCGAGATCTCCTCCCAGCACGACTCCCAGCGCCTGCTGTCGCCGGGCTTCGCGCTCCAGGTGGTGGACGACTTCGGCGGCCATCAGGCGCTGCGGGACGCTTTGTCCACGCGGCTGGACGAGCTCGACGCCCTGGCCCGGCGCCGGGACGAGCTCGACGCTCTGGCCCGCACCGGAGACGAGGCCCGGGAGACCCTGGAGTTCACCATCCGGGAGCTGGCCGAGGCCGAGCTCTCCGTGGGGGAGCACGAGCGCCTGCTGGCACGGCGCCGCAGGCTCTCCTCCCTGCGGGACATCCACGAGGCCGCGCGCTTCGCCGAGGACACGCTCTCCCTGGCCGAGGACGCCGTGCAGGTCCGCCTCCACGCGGTCCTCTCCCGCCTGGGCCGCCTGGCCGAGGCCGAGCCCAGGTTCGCCGCCGCGGCGGAGCTGCTGGAGCAGGCGCGCATCTCGGTGGACGAGGCGGTGAGGACGCTGCGCCTGTCCGACGAGGACGAGGACGGCGCCCAGAGCCTGGAGGTCATCGAGGAGCGGCTGTTCCGCATCTCCCGCCTGCTGCGCCGTCACCGCTGCGAAGACGAGGCGGGGCTCCTCGAGCGCCTGGAGCAAGCCAGGGTCGAGCTCGACGGCCTGCAGAACGTCGGACAGGAGCTCGCCGCGATCGGTCGCAGGTTGACGGCCGCCCGCGAGGCCGCGGCCGCGTGCGCCCGGGAGCTGGGGGCCGCGCGGGCGGCGGCCGCCGACCGACTAGGCCGCGAGGTCACCACCGAGCTCGCCGAGTTGGGTTTCTCCTCGGCCCGGCTCTTCGTCGTGCTCACGCCGAACCGGCCCCGCGCCGACACCCCGGAGCAGCGCCGCTTCGAGCAGACCCGGCTCTCCGCCACCGGCTTCGAGACCGCCGAGCTCTGGTTCGAGCCCAACCCCGGACAGGCCCCACAACCCGTGGGGCGAGGCGCCTCCGGCGGCGAACTGTCGCGCATCCACCTGGCCCTCCAGGGGGTGCTCGCCGGCCGCTCGGAGGTGGACGTCACCCTCTATGACGAGGTCGACGCCGGCATCGGCGGCCAGGTCGCCGTGAAGGTCGGCGAGAAGCTGGCCCGGCTCGCCCGGGTCCGGCAGGTGCTGTGCATCACCCACCTGCCCCAGATCGCCGCCGCCGCCGCCGCCCACTTCGTCGTCGAGAAGCGGATCGCGGACGGCCAGACCCTCACCTCGGTGCGCCGCCTGGACCGCGAGGAGCGGGTCCACGAGCTCGCCCGCATGCTCGGCGGGACGACCCCCGAGGCCGTCGCCCACGCGGCGAGCCTGCTCGAACAGGCCGCCCGGGAGGAATGAAGATGGAGACCACCGCGCTAAAGTCGGGGACCCAAGTGCCCGGGACCGGAGTCCGGCCTCTTTGGATCCTCTTCACTTCGATGCTGCTCCCCATTCACGTGCTGCTGCTGGCCGCGTGCGGTCGAGGCGGCGCGGCCCGGGACGAGGGCGACAAGGGTCCTCCCCCCGCGCCGGTCGTGACGCCCGCCATCCTGGGCGCCGACGGCCTCCCGGTGGGCTGGGTCGACGCCCCGTACGGCACGCGGGAGTTGTATTTCGAGGCCGAGGCGCCGGGCCCCTGCCCGCCCTGCCCGCCCGACGCGCGCTGCGCCCCCTGCCCGCCGCCCTTTCACCGCTTCTCCACCCGACAGCCGGAACACCCCGACGGGGTCATGGTGTTCGTGGCCTTCACGAAGCCGCCCACCGGCTTGAAGGTCGGCGGCTTCTACCGGCTCGGGGGCCGCACGACGCCCTGGCCGCCCCACGGCGACGTCTTCATCACGATGGACCACCATCCCCGCGAGTGGTTCCCCAAGGAGCGGTGCGAGAAATTGGTATCCGAGTACAAGGATATCAGAGGAAAATCCGACGGCGCCTGCACCCAAGACGGGGATTGCACGATCCTGCCCGGCGGCGTCGACGACTGCGGAAGGGCCATGGACAATAAAACAGCCGGCCTCCTGGAGCCGATCTACACGATGTTCCGGGACATGTGCGGCCTGAACCTGCGCTGCGCGCCGCGGGCGGCGTTCCCCGCCTGCGAGGGCGGCCGCTGCGTCGAGCGGTCCGGGCGACCCGGAGCGGGCCCCCGGCCCGGGAAAATCACCACGCCGCGCTGAACGATTCGCCCAACCCTGCGTCTTTTGCCTGGCCTGCCCGTCCACTTTGGACTACAACCCGGTCAGTCGAGGTGATCCATGAAGCGACTCCTTAAATATTTATTTTTTGCTCTCATCCTCATCCCCGCCGTCCCCGCTCGGGCCAACATCGTGGCCGCCCAGGAGAAGCTCAACTCCGGCATCGCCCACTGCAAGGCCGGCGAGTTCGTCAAGGGCGTGGACACCCTGGTCGACGCCGCCATGGACGCCCGCCGGGCCGACCCGAAGCACCCGCTGAACACCCAGTGGCGCGGCCACCTGGTCACCTGCTTCAACCAGTGGTCCGAGCGCGAGGCGAAGATCTGCGAACAGCAGAAGACCCAGGCCGCCTATTCGGATCTGGCGAAGGTCCTGGAGAAGGCGGGCCAGCTCGCGGGCAAGGACGTCACGAAACGCATCGAGAAGAAGCTCGAGCTCTGCCTGGGCCAGCTGGTGACCACCCACGAGAAGCAGTGCGCCGCGCAGAAGACCTCCCTGGACCTGCTCGTCGGCCTCGAAGCGAAGGCCACCCGCCCGGCCGACAAGACGCGGCTGGGGAAGGCCGTGCGCGGCTGCCGCGACGCGCGCTGGAAGACCCTGATGGACCAATGCCGCACCACGGTCTCGGCGCCCTTTCTGGCCGAGCTCGAGGCGCTGGTTCCCCACCTGCCGGCCAACGCCACCATCCGCGAGCAGTGGCGGGCCTGCCTGACGACCCAGGTGCAGGGCGCCCGGGAGCTCTGCCGCACCCGCATGGCCTACCGCGAGGGCACCACCGTGTACGACCGCGCCTTCGCCGCGCTCAAGGGTCTGAAGCCCGTGGACGAGGCGTTTTTGGCCAAGGCCGCCGCCTGGAAGGACGAGTGCGGCCTGTACAAGCTCCAGTTGAAGGTCAAGGTTCAGGCCTTCACGGGCAAGGTCCGCTTCGAGTACCCGGCCCAGGCGGACCTGGTGGTCACCCGCGGCGCGGACAACGGCCAGGTCAAGGCCTGCGGCATCCTGCAGTTCCCCACCCACAACGCCGTGGACGGACCCTGCGACGTCACCGTCACCGTGCCCCAGGAGAAGTCCGCCGCCGAAAGTCCGTTCTCGGGGCGCCACTGGATCTGCATGAAGGGCCAGATCACCACCGGTCAGGGGAAGGCCGGCGTCACCCGCCTGCGCCTCGAGTACGACACCACCACCGCCCGGCCGCTGGTCGCCGAGCAGGTGCAGTGGACCTGCCCGGGCAAGCCCGCGGTCATCTTCAAGGAGAAGTTGTTCGAGAACCTCTTCTCCCACCGGAAGTTCCTGGCCCACCTGGAGTTGGCCGACCAGGTCACCGCCCAGTTCCGGCTGCAGGAGGAGGGGACCCGCGCCCGCTCCGTCGTTTATCTGGGCCAGTGGCAGATCCAGCGCTGGTAGAGGCCCGGGAGGAGAGAGCATGCTGACCTCGTGCGAACACTGCGGCGCCCCCCTGACCCCGGTGGAGGGCAAGAACTATCTGATGTGCGAATACTGCCTGAGCTTTCACTTTCCCCAGGAGCGCCGGGACGGCGTGGTGCCCGGGAACCGGTTCTCCGGACACGCCTGCCCCCTGTGTGACGCCCCCCTGGTGGCCGCGACCATCGAGGAGCAGCCGGCCTTCTTCTGCGAAAAGTGCCACGGCATCCTCCTCGAGCGCCGCGCCTTCTCCCGGGTGGTGGAGTTGCGCCGGTCCCAGAAGCGGGACGGCTGGGTCGATTACGTCGCCAAGCCCATGGACCTCTCGCCCCGCGACCTGCGCTGCCCCGGCTGCCATGAAACCATGGAGACCCACCCCTACTTCGGCCCCGGCCGCGTCGTCATCGACTCGTGCGGGGCGTGCCACCTGATCTGGCTGGATCCGGGCGAACTGACCCGGATCGAGAGCGCCCGCTGAGGTCCCCCATGTTCTTTTCGCGCCAAGATGTCCCCGACTCCATGGAGGCCGCGCTGGTGTCGAGCTTCGACGGCCCCGACGGGCTGCAGGTCGTGCCCACGGCGGTGGGCGCGCCCGGACCCGGCGAGGTCCTGGTGCGCATGGCCTACGCGCCCATCCACCCGGCGGATCTGGTGTCCCTCCGAGGCCGCTACGGGGTCGTGGCGCCGCTGCCGTTCGTGCCGGGCCTCGAGGGCTCGGGGACCGTGGTCCGCGCCGGCGGTGGGCTGGCGGCCCGCGCTCTCGTCGGGCGTCGCGTGGCGGTGCTGGCCTTCTCTGCTGCACAGGGCACCTGGGCGCCGTATCTCACCGTGCCCGCCTCCCACTGCGTGCCGCTGGCCTCCGGCGTCACCCTGCGGCGGGGCGCCACCTTGCTGATCAACCCCCTCACGGCCATCGGCCTGCTGGAGCCCGAGCTGGGCGGCCACGGCAGCGTGCTCGTCACCGTCGCCTCCGGCGCGCTGGGACGCATGATCCTGGCCTGGGGCCAGCACAACGGGCTGCACATGATCGGCTGCGTCCGCCGGGAGGCGCAGCGGGAGACGCTCAAGCGACAGGGCCACGCCGAGATCTTCAACGCGGCGGCCCCGGAATTCCCGGCCCAACTGCGCATCCTGTGCCGGCGCTACCACGTCCACACGGCCCTGGACGCCACGGCCGGCCCGCTCCTGGGCCCCTTGCTCGATCACCTCGAGGAACCGGGGCGGGTGGTGGTCTACGGCCTGCTCGAGCGCGGGCCGGCGCCCTTCCCCGGCTTCCCCGTGATCTTCCGCGACGTGTCGGTCACCGGCTTCTGGCTGCAACGCTGGTGGGCGGGCCGCTCCCTGGTGGAGCGCCTGCGACGCGCGGTGACCATCCAAATGAAGCCGGGGATCTTCGACACCCCGGTGCAGGCCACCGTCCCCCTGGCCCACCTGAGAGAGGCCATCGGCCTCGCGCGCAACAACCGCTCCGAAGGCAAGGTCCTGCTCCGCCTGGACCCCACGCTGGACGACTGACAGCGCCGGTCAGGTTCGATAATACCGTCTGAAACGATTACAGGATGGGGTTAAAAAAATTTGGGTCATTTTTTTCTTTTGTATTGATCCCAGGGTAGCGCGACTGTTGCCGGTCGCGCAACGCCTGGGCTGGTCTGTGCAACCCGCTTTGCGGGTAAGTTGGAACTGGACTGCAAAGAGGATCATCGAACTTGTGGAGTGCTGTGACAGCCATGGTCAGGTTCGATGAGCCCGTCCCGAGTACGGCAAGATGGGTCCGGTCACTTTTTTCGGAAAGTTTTTCCCGCCCGCGGCGTATTCAGTGCCGACCACGCCGGGAGAGTCCCGGGGGGCCCGCGAGGCCGAAAACCGACAGACCGCCAAGGAGAGAGAGGGCACCATGGAGACCGTGAACTATAAATATCTCAACTACGCCTGCCTGGTCCTGATCGCCGCCGCCGCCTTCTTCCTGCTCGATCTGCCCCTCTGACCGCTCATTTCCCCACTTCCTTGCGGGCCAGCGCCCGGACGCGCGCCAGGTACCCCGCGCGCTGGACGTCCGTGGTCGTCTTCATCGGGGACAGGTTGGTGATCCGCACCGGCGAGACGCCGCAGAAGCCGAGGACGCACTTTTTCATTTGATTATGCCCCGGTGCGCCGAGGAACCAGCGGTAGATGAAGGGGGGGGTGTCCATAGATCGGAAGAGCACACGTCTGAACTCCAGTCACCGAATACGATCT
>CALKWH010000092.1 GCA_938004375.1 uncultured Pseudomonadota bacterium | reverse complement strand
TACGAGATCGTATTCGGTTACTGGAGTTCAGACGTGTGCTCTTCCGATCTCGCGAAGACGCCGAAGCTGCCGCCGCCGCCGCCGCCACCGCCGCCACCGCCGCGGGCCGCGCAGCCGCCGGCCCCGCCGCCGCCGCCGCCGGCGCCGTAGGAGTCGATGCCCCAGTCGCTGCCGCCGGAGCCGCCGCCACCGCCGCCGCCGCCGCCGTGCTGGCCGAGCCCGCCCGCGCCGCCGGTCCGGGCGTACCAGTACAGGCCGACGAGGTAGGCGCCCGAGCCGCCGCCGCCGGGCACGCCGTTCTGCACGCGCCCCGGGTTCCCCGGGCCGCCCGGGCCGCTCGTGTAGTCGCCGGTGGCCGCGTACCCGCCGCCGCCGCGGTACCCGTAGTCCGAGGTGGCCCACTGGTCGGCATTGGCGCCGGCGTTCCCGGAGGTGGCGTTGTAGTTCCAGTTCAGGAACTCGCAGCGGGTATCCATGGTGCCGCCGGTGCCGCCGGCACCGCCGTTGGGGGAGAGACCTCCGGAGCAGATGTTGGTGCCCCGGGTCCCGGCCGCGCCCCGGCTGGAGTCGTTGCAGGAGTCGGTCGTCTCGTTGGCTCCGCCGCCGGTGCCGCCGCCCATGCCGGCCACCGCGTCCACCGAGGAAGCGTCGAGCCCGGCGCCGCCGGCGGTCCCCGGAGCGCCCGTCCCCGCCTGGACGGTGACGCGCTCGAGCTGGAGACCGGCCGCGTTGCTGGCATGCACGACATAGCTCGAGTGGCCGCTGCCGTCCGGGAGCGTGCCGGCGGCGGCAGGGCCCACGAGCACGAGGTCGGCCACCGTGGTGGAGACGTCGAGGTCGTGGGCGCGCACGGTCAGGTACTGGCCGGTGCCGGCGTCGAGGCCGCCGGTGACGGTGACGGTGTGAGCGCCCTGCCCGCGCCCGGCGCGCCGCCAGGTGGCGTCATAGCCGCCGTATACGTGGATCCCGGGGCGCAGCACGACGACCTCGTCGTAGGCGCCGGCCTGCACGTAGACGTAGGAGAGGCCGGCCGTGAACGCCTGGCCGATACCGAAACTGATCGTCCGGCAGTAGGGCTGCGCGAGGCCGGCGTGGTCGAGACCGCAGCCGTCCACGTCCTGCCCGGTCGTGGAGACGAAGATGCCGCCGTCGAGGTCGCCGTCGATGCCGTCGCAGTCGTCGTCGCCGAAGAGCGCGTCGGGGACGTCGGTGGACGCCGGGGGCAGGCAGGCGCCCCAGCCCGTCGCGCCGCCGCAGGTGCGCGTGCCTCCGCAGGGGCCGTACGGCGTCAGGAGCTCGCAGGGCTCGGTGGCGCCGGCGTTGGCCACGCCGCAGTCGCAGGCGCCGCTGTCCGGGACGCACTGCCGGTAGGGGTTGCCCTGCACGGTCACGTCGGTGCAGGTGTAACCGGCGGGGCACGAGACCGTGCGGCAGTCGCGGGCGCAGAAGTTCTTGCCGGGGCCGTAGCTCAGGCACAGATCCTGGCCGATGAGCGAGCACTCGGTGCTGGTCTCGCAGGCGGTGCAGAGGTTGTCCCCGCTGGGCACGCAGACGTAGCCGATCTGGCCCTGCTCGATGGCGTCGAGCACGCCCAGGCACCCGAAGCCGTCCGGACAGTTGGAGCCGTCGATGCACGCCTTGGAGCAGAAGCCGCCGGTGGCCACCAGGATGCAGATGTTGGACTGGCACTCGGTGCGCTCGTCGCACGGATCCCCGAAGTCGAGCTTGACCTCGACGACGTCGCCGTCGACGTCCGTCCCTGCGTCGGTCACGTCTTCCCCACCGTCGGTGCCGCCGTCGGTGCCGCCGTCGTCGTCCGGCACGCACCGCACGCCGTCGCAGCGCCAGCCCGCCGGACAGTCCCCGGGCCCGTAGCAGGCGCAGGTTTCAGTGGAGGGGTCGCAGCTCGAACCCCCGCTCGAGCCCGCGCAGGCGGCGAGCGCGAAGGCCAGCGTCAGGGTGATGATCAGGCTCGGGACGTGCAAAGTGCGGACCAGGATTGTCTTCATGGCGCTCGGCCTCCGGTTTTTTGGTTATGACTGATCACGCGCGCAAGTCAAGTAAAGAACTCGACCGCCCTGGCGGGTGGCCGCGCCGGGCTTGACAACCTAACATTTGTTAGGTACGGTCCGACGGTCGATTCCACCGGAGCCGCTTACATGGGCCTGATCCGTCACATCGTGCACCTCAACGTCACCGGCTTCGCCGCGCAGGTGGCGGCGCTGGGCGATCCCACCCTGGCCGGGCGCGCCTTCGTGGTGGGCCTCGCCGGCGTGCCCCGCGCGGTGGTCATGGACGTATCCCCCGAAGCCTTCTCCGAGGGCGTCGCGCGCGGGATGCCGCTGGCGGCCGCCCGGGCCCGGGTGCGCGGCCTGATCGTGGTCCCGCCGCCGTCCGAAGGCCAGCTGCGAATCGCCCGCGTCCTGCTGGAGCTGGCCGGCGCCGTCTCGCCGCTGGTCGAGCTGGGGCCCCGCGCCCACCTGTACCTCGATCTCACCGGCACCCGGCGGCTGCACGGGCGCGCGGTGGACGCCGCCGCCCGCCTGCAGCAGGAGGTCCGCGCCCGCACCGGGCTCGTCCCTTCGTGCGCGCTGGCCCCGAACAAGCTCGTCTCCCGCGTGGCCACGCGCGTCGTGCGGCCCCTGGGCTTCGTCGCCATCCCCGCCGGCGACGAGGCGGACTTTCTGTGCCCGCAGCCGCTGACTCTGCTGCCCGGCGCGGGCGAGACCGCCGTGCTGCGCCTGCATTACCTGGGGGTGGACACCGCCGGCCAGCTCGCCGCCCTCGATGAGGCCCTGACGGCCGCAGCGCTGGGCCCCGCGGGCGCCAGACTGCGCCTGGCCGCCGCCGGCGTCGATCCCACGCCCGTGGGACGGGAGCTCGACGAGGCCCTGTCCGAGAGCCTCCTGCTGCAGCCCGACACCGCCGATCCCGAGGCCCTCTCGGCCGCCCTGTGGTCGCTGATCGAGGCGCTGGGGTTCCAGTTGCGCGCCCGGGAGCTGGCCGCGGGTCGGGTGACGGTCACCGTCGCCGACGGCGAGCAGCAGGAGACCTCGCGCCAGGCGACCCTGCGCGACCCCGTCTGGCGCGACCCCGAGCTGCGCGCGGTCGCCGCCCCCCTCCTCGAGCGCGCCCTCCCCCATCGCCTGCGCGTGCGCCGCCTGGGCCTGCACTTGACCGCCCTGGGACCGCCGCGCCGCCAACTGAACCTGTTCACCCCCGTCGACGGGGGCGCCCTGCAGGACGCCCTCGACGAGCTGCGCCGCGTCCACGGCATGGCCGCGGTCCGCCGCGGGTGCGCGCTGGTCATCGGGCAGCCCTGAATTCCTGTTTTTTTACGATCATCCCCCACCAGACACTTGACAAACCGTGAATAAAAGACTATCTATTCCGAATTGCGGGGAATCCGCAGATATGACAGGTAAAGGTAGATGAAACCGCTCCTACGATTGATTATTATTTTTATTTTGACCCTACCCACCGGGGTCCGCGCCGCCACCCTGCCCGAGACCGTCGGCGCCCCCGACGGCCCCAACCCGCTCTCGGCGCGGACGCTGTCCTCCGGCCTCTCGGCAACCTATTTCAACCCCGCCCTTCTGGTCACCGGCACCTCCGGTTTCACCATGGGGTTCATCCTGGTCTCCCAGCAGTTCGACATCTCCCTGATGGGCCGTGACCCCGCCTGGGACATCCACGAGAACATCTTCGAGTCCCGCCCGCTGGCCGGCGTCGAGAACATGCTGCGCCCCCTGCCCACCGACCGCCTGCGCGCCCGGCGCGGGTCGTGGAACCCTTCGTCCAACGACGGCTACGCCCTGCTCGGCTCTCGGATGGGCTTCCTCGAGGACCGCCTGGTCGTGGGTTTCATGGGCATCTTCCCGCTGGGCGCCTTCCAGGAGCAGTCCCCGTTCTTCTCCGACGAGCGCGAGCAGTACTTCACCAACAGCCTGCACTTCGAACTGTTCGAGGACCGTCTGAAGACCAACCTGATCGTCCTGGCGCTGGCCGGCCGCGTCGCCCGCGGGCTCCACCTGGGGGCCGGCGTGACCATGAGCAACACCGCGCGCACCCAGGCCGGCATCTTCATGCCCGACGCCTCGCGGCAGGACGAGAGCCACATGAACACCGGCGTGACCGTGAACACCAAGTTCCTGCCGCACCTGGGCCTCGCCTGGCGCCCCCGGCCGGCCTGGTCGTTCACCTCCGCCGTGCACTTCCCCGCCGAGAGCCGCACCGACGGTGAGAGCGAGGTCCAGTTCTGGAACTACCAGCCCGAGGCGGGCGAGGCCGTCGTCCAGCGCTTCTCCATGGTGTACGGTTACGAGCCCCTGCGGGTGCACCTGGGCGCGGCCTTCGAGCCCGGCGCCCCCGGCCGCGACCGCTTCAGCGCCGCCCTCTCGGCCCAGTGGGAGCGGTGGTCCACCTACCTCGACCGCCACGGCGAGAAGCCGGCGGACCCCTGGTCCGACACCGTCCGCGTCACCCTGGGCCTGCGGCAGGTGCTGGGAACGAACACCGTCGGCTTCGACGCCGCGTTCATCCCGTCCCCCGTGCCGGACCAGACCGGGCGCTCGTCCTACGTGGACAACCACCGCCTGGCCTTCGCGCTGGGCTGGGAGAGCCGCGCCATGGCCCATCGCGGCATCACCGCAGGCTTCTCGGCCCAGGTCCACTGGCTCGTCCCCCGGGAAACCATGAAGGACCCCGATGCCGCCAACCCGGCCTTCGACGAGTACCCCGACTCCGAGCACATCTTCACCGGCGACTTCATCCCGGAGTCGGCCGGCTTTCAGACCAACAACCCCGGGTTCCCCGGCTTTTCCAGCGACGGGTTCATCTTCGCGATCATGGCCTGGCTCCGAATCGCGACGGACTGAACCCCAAGGAGGACTTCCATGCGCATCTTATCCGCCCTGCTACTGACCGCCCTGCTGCTCCCCGTCTCCGCCTGCGACGACGACGGCGGCACCGCCAACAACGTCAACAACGTCAACAATGGTAACAACGTCAACAACGTCAACAACGTCAACAACGTCAACAACGTCAACAACGTC
>CALKWH010000091.1 GCA_938004375.1 uncultured Pseudomonadota bacterium | reverse complement strand
ACCACCGAGATCTACACTCTTTCCCTACACGACGCTCTTCCGATCTCAGCCCAACGCGGGCTCGGGCGACGTGTTCCTGAAGTACGTTCCCTGAACGGCGTTTTTTGCGCATTCGTGAAATTGCGGGTACCAACGGTACAAGAGGTATCGCCCGCGCTGTCATGCACATCGTCGTCTGCACCCTGTTCCCGGAGTTGATCAGCCCCTTCCTGAATACCGGTCTTTTGGGCAAGGCCGTGGCCCGCGGCACGGTGAACGTCGAGACCATCAACATCCGCGACTTCGCCACGGACAAGCATCATCACGTGGACGACGTGCCCTACGGCGGCGGGCCGGGCATGGTCATGAAACCCGAGCCGCTCTCTGCCTGCATCCGCGAGGCCCACCGGCGCTGCGGCGAGGGCGGCGGCCACGTGATTTATCTGTCGCCCCAGGGGCCGTCGCTCACGCAGCAGCGCGTCGTGGAGTTGTCGAACTCGGAGAAGCCGTTGATCCTGCTCAACGGCCGCTACGAGGGCATCGACGAGCGGGTCATCGAGGCCCACGTCCACGAGGAGCTCTCCATCGGCGACTACGTGCTCTACGGCGGCGAGCTGGGCAGCCTGGTCATCATCGAGGCGGTCACCCGGCTTTTGCCCGACGGGCTGGGGAACCGCGACAGCCTGGCCGAGGAGACCCACGACCACGGCCGCGTGGAGTACCCGCAGTACACGCGACCGCCCGAGTTCGAGGGCCGCGCCGTCCCCGACGTGCTCATCTCCGGGCACCACGCCCAGATCGCGCTGTGGCGAAGGCGCATGAGCATTCTTCGCACCATGCAGAAAAGACCCGATTTGATTGAAAAGTTTCCCCTGACTGCCGATGAGGTCAGGGTGTTGGAGGGCCGCAAGAAATGACGCCACGCGAAAAAGCCGCGCTGACCACCGTCCTGCTCGTGCACCACCCGGTGCTCAACCGCAACGGCGAGGTCGTCACCACCGCGGTGACCAACCTCGATATCCACGACATCTCGCGGGCGGTCACCACCTTCGGGTGCGAGGGGTATCACCTGGTGACGCCCATCGCGCTCCAGCGCGAGTTGATCCATTCGGTCATCTCGCACTGGAAGGAGGGCTTCGGGCTGGCGCACAACCCCAAGCGCTCCGAGGCGTTCGAGCGCACCGCGGTGGTCTCGACCATCGCCGAGAGCCTGGATCTGATCCGCCAGAAGCACGGGCAGGAACCCCTGGTCGTGGCCACCTCGGCCAAGGACACGGGGCTGCCGCTGCTCACCGCAGCCCGCCTGCTCGAGGACCCGCGGCCGCTCGCGCTGCTGTTCGGCACGGGTTGGGGACTCGCCCCCGAGGCGCTGGCTGCGGCCAAGGGCGGGCTGCCGCCGATCACGGGACCGAGCGCATATAATCATTTGAGTGTACGCTCGGCCGTTTCTATTATATTGGATCGCCTGTACGGTAATCGGCCTGAATCGTAGCCGATTCCGGCCGATTCCTTGCAGAATCGAGGACGATTCTGCCAAGCGGAATCTGCAAGATTACGCCGTGTTCCTTGCAGAATCGAGGACGATTCTGCCAAGCGGAATCTGCAAGATTACGCCGGAGACTTCGCCATGTCCCTGCCCTTTCGCAAATACCAGGCTCTGCAGAACGACTACCTGCTCTTCGACGCGCTGGATGCGCCCCTCTCTTTTTCGCCCGAGGCCATCATCGCGATGTGCCACCGCCGCACCGGCGCCGGGGCCGACGGGATATTGATTGTCTCGCGCGCCGACGACGGCGCCTTCAATATGATGATCCTCAATTCCGATGGCTCGCCGGCCGCCATGTGCGGCAACGGCCTGCGCTGCGTGGGCAAGGTCCTCGTGGACAGCGGCCGCCTCGGTATGGGAACGGGCGCCGAGGTCCACACCGCCTACGGGCCGCGCCACGTGAACGTCCATACGCAAGCGACGGCCGGCCCACTCGACGTCGCAGGGCTGGG
>CALKWH010000090.1 GCA_938004375.1 uncultured Pseudomonadota bacterium | reverse complement strand
TGGGCGGTCGCGGACCGGGGTTCGTGCTTTTCCCACAGGCGGAAGAAGCGCAGGGCCTCGGTGGGTCGCTTCCGGTCGAGGTAGAACATCCCCAGCGCTTCGAGGACGGCCGGCTCCGCGGGGGCCAACTGGAAGGCGGACAACAAATAGTGTTCCACCCGCTTTTCGTCCTCCGGGGTCAGGTCTTTTTGCATGAGCCGGGCCAACTTCAACAGCACGGGGACCAGCGGCGGACCCAGGGACAGGTCGTCGGCGATGGTGTGGTAAGCCGAGATGGCGGCGCTGAACTCCTGGTACTCCTCGTAGATGGTGCCCAGCAGCAAGATGGCCTCGGGGAAGCGCGGTTGACGATGGAGGGCCTCCTCCAGGCTCTCCACCGCGGCGTCGGACTTGCGCTCGTGGTAGCGGGCCAGGGCCAGCATGTACCAGGTGGCGGCCTGCCCTTCGTGGCTGGCGAGAAAGGTGGCCAGCACCTCGGAGGCCCGGCGGGCGTTCTGGGCCTGCACCAGCGCCCGGGCCAGGTAGACCAGGCCCTCCTCGTGGGTGGCGTCCCGGGCGTAACCGCGCTCGAGGTGCAAAAGCGCCTCGGCGTGCTGGCCGGCGTCGAGCAGGCGCTTGCCCTCGGCCCAGTGGCGGGCGGCGTCCCCGGAGTCGCGCTTGCGGCAGGAGGGGAACACGGCGAGAGCGAGAAGGATTGGCAATAGGAAAATAAACCTTTGTGGGTTCATGTCTCACCCTTCGCCTGTGAACGGTGGGCGCGCAAAATGGCCCGCACGCCGGTCACCCCGAGGCCCAGGGCCAGGACCAGCAGGAAGGCGGAGATGACCGCCAGTGTCCACTTGTCCTGGTGTCCAAAATTATAAATATTATAAGCCAGGGCGGTCATGGTCATGAAATAAATGAATGTTCCCGGGATCAGCGCGAACAGCGACGGGCGCCGGATGAACACGAGCCAGATCGAGATGGTGAGGAACGCCAGGGCGGCCACGAGCTGGTTGGCGGCGCCAAACACGGGCCAAATCTCGTTGGCCGAACCGGAGAAGATCAGCAGGGCGGCCAGAAGGACGGTGATTCCCGTGGCGGGATAGCGGTTGGACAGCAGCCGGCGCGCGGGGCCCGGGCGCGGGGCCTCGACCAGCTCCTGCAGCGCGAAGCGGCCCAGGCGGGTGGCGGTGTCCAGGGAGGTCATCGCGAAGGCGGCCACGGACAGGGACATGAACAGGCGGCCGAACCGTACCGGGAGGCCGATGGCGGTGCAGAGCTCGGCCGCGCTCGAGGAGAACAGCCCGATGGGGTTTTTCGCGGCGGCGGCGTACTCTCCCGAGGACAGCACCGCGGCCGTGATCAGGGCGGCCACCGCCAGCAGGCTCTCGATGAGCATGCCCCCGAAGCCGATGGGCTGGGCGTGGGCCTCGCTGGAGAGTTGTTTAGAGGTTGTCCCTGAGGCCACCAGGCTGTGGAAGCCCGAGAGCGCCCCGCAGGCCACGGTCACGAAGAGCAGGGGGAACAGCGGTCCGGCGGCGGTGTTCCAGACCGGGGCCGCCTGCAGGCGCAGCTCCGGATCGGCGACCAGGATGCCGCCCACCAGCACGGCCAGCATGGCGTACAGGATAAACGAGTTCAAAAAATCGCGGGGCTGCAGGAGATATTGGACCGGCAGCGTGGAGGCGAGGAAGATGTAGCCGATGAGCACCCAGCGCCAGCCCTGGAAGGTCCATCGCAGGGGAAAATGATTGCCGAAGACCATGCAGGCGGCCAGCAAGGCCACGCCCAGAATCGTGGCCGGCACGAAGGGCACGTCGAAGCGGTAGACCGAGAGCCCGAAGCCCACGGCGAGAGCGATGAACAACAAACTCGCGGTGGCCGTCTCGGGCACCGCCACGAAGGTCATGGCGACGGCGTTGGTGAACACGCCGATGACCAGGAGCAGCGCCGCGAAGACGAACACCAGGAACAGGTTCTTCATGCCGCGTCCGACCCGCTCCTCGAGGACCGAGCCGAGTCCGCGGCCGTCGTGACGCACGGAGATGATCAGGGCCGAGAAGTCGTGGACCGCGCCCATGAAGACGCCGCCGAGCAGGATCCACAGCAGCACGGCCACCCATCCGTAGGAGGCGGCCGCGATGGGCCCGATGATGGGGGCGGCCCCGGCGATGGAGGAGAAGTGGTGACCCAACAGGACCGAGGGCCGGGTGGGAACGTAGTCCACGCCGTCAGGGCGCGTGTGGGCGGGCGTGGGCCGGTCGGGCTGCACGCCGAGCCAACTGGCGACCTTGCGTCCCCAGAATCGGTACCCCGCGACGAAGACGACGACCGACACGACCAGGACGAGGGATCCGGACATGGCTACACCTGGAGGGCGGGGGGCTCGGGAGTCCGGGGCGTGACCATGATGGGCAGGTAGACGGTGAAGCAGGTGTCTCCGGGGACGGAGGTGACCTCGATCTCGCCGCCGTGGCGCTCCCGGACGATGCGCGAGACGATCCCCAGCCCGAGACCGGTGCCCTCGCCCTTCTTCTTCGTGGTGAAGAAGGGGTCGAAGATCCGGTCGATCAGTTCGGGCGGGATGCCGCGGCCGGTGTCGCGGATCTTCACCGCCACCCGGCTGCCGAGGTTGAGGGTCTCGATGGTGATGGTGCCCTTCCCGTCGATGGCGTGGGCGGCGTTGGAGAGCAGGTTGGTCCACACCTGGCTGAGCTCGTCTCCGTAGACGGTGATGGGCGGGAGCTCGCCGTAGCGCTTGTCGATGGTGATGTTGTGCTTGAGCCGGTTGGCCAGGATGATGAGCGAGGTCTCGATGACGTCGTGGATGTTCACCGGTTCGGGCACGTCCTGCTTCACGTGGCTGTAGGAGCGCAGCGCCATGACGATGCGCTTGACGGCATGGATGGCGGTGGCGGTGGCCTGGGCGGTGCGGTGGATGGTGAACAGTTCGTTCATCAGTTGCAGGTAGGTCGAGGCCTCGACGTTCTCGTACTGGTTCAGGAAGTTCACCACGTAGGTGTCGGTGCCGTTCTCGACGAGCTTGCGTCCCAGGGAGCGGGCGTTCTCGACACCCCTGGCGGCGAGCAGCTCGGTGACCTCGCGGATCCGCTCCCGGTTTTGGTCACGGGACTGGAACGGCAGGGTCACGCTCTCGAGGTAGTGCTGCACGAGAGTGAGCAGGTAGGTGAGGACCTGCGGGTCCTTCTCGGAGTCGACGATGTAGAGCAGGGAGGAGAGCGTGATCTGCAGGCTCTTGAGCAGGTTGTCCACGGCCGCGTCGATGGCGCCGATGGGGCTGTTGATCTCGTGGGCCACGCCCGCGAGCAGGGAGCCCAGGCCGGCCAGCCGTTCGCTGATGAGCACCTGGGCCTGGGTGTTCTGCAGCTCGTCGACCGTGCTTCCGAGCTTCTTGTTCGTCTCCTGCAGCTCCATCGTGCGGCGATGGACCATGAACTCGAGCTGCTCGTTGAAGCGGCTGATCTTTTCGAACAACTGGGCGTTGACGATGTACATGCCCATCTGATCGGACACGGCGCGGATCACGTTGCGGTGGGTGTCGGTCCAGGCCGGGGAGTCGGGGGACCGCAGCAGGAAGATCACCGCGATCACGCGGCCCTGGTAGCGGATGGGCACGGCCAGGAAGGGTCCCCGAAGTCCGTCGGGGTTCCCGAGCTCATCGCCGTCGCCCAGGTCGGCGAGCTCGAGCATGGCGTCCCGGGTGGCGGCGTAATCGACCAGGGGGCGGTCGTCCCGCGTCAGGCGGGCCAACTCGGCCTCGAGGCCGCCGATGTGATGGACCTTCCGCCAGCCGTTCTCGTCGTGGAGCAGCCAGAGCTGGGCGGCCGAGGTTTGCAGGGCCACCGAGATGGCTTCGAGCCCTTCGGAGATGACCGAGGAGACGCCGACCTGGACGCTCATGGCGTTGATGATCTCGTTGAGCGTCTGGATCTCGCTCATCTGCTCGTTCTGCCGATCGTTGCTCTGCTGCAGGTTGCGGATCATGTCGTTGAAGGCGTCGGCCAGCTCGCCGATCTCGTCGCCGCTGGCCACGTCCAGGCGCTGATCGAGCTTGCCGCTGGCCACCTCCCGGGCGCCGCGCACCAGGCGGCCGAGGGGGTTGGCGAGGTTCCGGCTGAACCAGGTGGCCAGCACGATCACGACCGCCAGCGCGAGGAGCGCCGACAGCATGAGCGTGAACACGGCGTCGGACTTCCCCTTCTGCATCTTGGTGATGTCCAGCGCGACGACCAGCAGGCCGACCGCCCGCCCCTTCAGGTCTCCCAGCCGCTGCATCGAGGCGGCATACTCCATACCGTGCCAGGTGAATGACGCGAAGTGACGGCCGGCCGGGCTCTTCCAGGCGCCCTGGACCAGGCCGCGATCCAGGGGACTCTCGACGGGTCGGGTCAGGTCGTCGGGGTTCTCGAACGACGTGGAGAACGCCTGGTCGGCCGCAGGACCCTCGGGGTACAGGATGATCTGCGACCCGAGCAGGGTGGAGACGTTGCGGCAGAACAGGTCGTCCAGGGCGACGGTGACGATGACGCCCCCCAGCAGGTTGTAGTTGACGTCGAAGAGCGGGGCGCCGGCCTGGACGAACAGGAACCGCTGGCGGGAGTTGTCGGTGAACTGACCCTCCCAACTGTAGAAGTTCAGTGTGATCGCGTAGTTCTGCAGCATGTTCGACCACTGGGGCTGGGCGTGGGCGAGGAGGGTCTCGTAGCTGTGCTCCTGGTTCTTGACCGCCACCAGACCCGAGCTTTCCCCCAGCGACACCGAACCAGCGAGCTTGCCCTGGGGGTCCACGACGTGGATGACGCCGTTGCCCAGCCCGCTGTGCTCGGTCCGCAGCAGGTCCTGGTCCTGGCGCGACAGGCTCTTGCGCGTGGCCAGCTCGACGAGGACGGACTTCTTGGAGAGGCTGATCGCGGCGTTCTTGACGTTGTTGACGTGGTCCACGGTGAGGCTGATGCCCACCCGCAGGTTGCGGTCGGACTCGTCCTGCAGGGTGTCGGTGAAGCGGTCCGCGATGATCGTCACGCCGCGGCGGGAGGCGACGAAGGCGGGGATGACGCCCACCACGAGCATCCAGATGGCCAGTTTGTGCCGGATCTTGAGCTTCATCGGTCCACCATCCGGAGGCTGCGGTAGACCAGAAAGGTGGCCGGCGTCACCTCGATGCCGGAGACCCGCCGGCTGGCGGGGATCACCACGCGGGCGTGGGCCAGCGGCACCCAGGGGACCTCGTGCCGGAAGATCTCCGTGGCCTGGCGGTAGAGGGAGATGCGCAGGTCGGCACTCTCGTGGGCCTGGCGGGCGCGCTTGACGAGGTCGTCGAAGCGGTCGTTGGTGAAGTAGGCGTGGTTGGTGCCGGTGGCCCTCACCACATTGGAGCCATGGAGCAGGCCGTAATAATATTCGTCGGGGTCGGAGATCTCGCCCGCCCAGCCGTGGATGGCCATGTCGTGCTGTCCGAGCTTGAGGATGCGTTTGTACTCCATGTACTCGGTGGGCTTGACCTGCACCGGGATGCCCACCTGCTCCAGATCGTGCCGGATGAGGTTGGCCATCAGCAGGGGTTCGGGCAGGTAGTTGCGGGGCGACTGGATCAGATACAGGGTGTAGGGTCGCTGCTCCCCGTCGAGGCCGAAGCCCCCCTCGCGGAGGAGCGCGCGGGCCTTCTCGGGGTCGTAGTCGTGCCAGCGGGCCAGGGGGTCGTTCTCGCGGAAGATGGGCTTGCCCTGGACCAGCATCTGGGAGGACACCGGACCATGGGCGAGCTCGGCCATCCCCTGATAGACCATCTTCACGATCTTGTCCCGGTTGATGGCGTGGGCCACGGCGAGGCGAATCTGGCGGACCGCGAAGGGGCCGCGCCGGGTGTTGAGCGCGAGATAGACGGTGTTGTTCGAATAATCCGACCGGAGCTGGAGGAGGGGATGGAGCTGGATGGTCGGGTATCGCGCGGGGTTGAGGTGGAAGGCGAAGTCGATGCGCTGGCCCTCGAGGGCGAGCAGGCGCTGGCGGTTTTCGCGGATGGTCTGGAACACGAGGTAGCGGAAGGCGGGAACCCGGGACTCGTCCCAGTAATGGTCGTTCCGGCTGAGCACGATGCGGTCCGGGGTTCGCGACACGAGCCGGAAGGGTCCGGTGCCCAGGGAACGGTTGTTGAGGGTCTCCATGTCGTCGACGTCGAAGGACCGCACAATGCTGACCGCGAACATCTCCAGGCTGTTGAGGAACGGCGCATAAGGGTATTTGAGCACGATGCGGATGCGCCGCGGGTTGATGGCCTTGACGCTCTGGATCAGCCCGTCGTAGTAGGCCTTCCAGTAATCGTAGCCGCACAGCGGGATACGCGCATCGTCGGGCTTGGCCCGATGGGCGACCACCGCGTCCATCTGCCGGCGGAAGGAGAACACCACGGCGTCGGCATCCAGCGGGGTGCCGTCATGGAATCGGACGCCCTGGCGCAGCGTGAAGTCCCAGACGAGGCCGTCGGGGCTCTGCTCCCAGCGCTCGGCCAGCAGGGGGCGGATCTGCCGCGTGATGGGGTCCGTGGTCACCAGTCCCTCGTACATCTGGGCGACGACCTCGGCCGACTCCATGCCCACGGCGCAGGCGGGGTCGAGGGTATTGACGTCCTTGGACCAGGCGACGGTGATGGTCTCGTGGTGGGCCAGGGGCTTGCCGGCCTCTTCCTTCCGGCAGGAGACCGGGTTCACCAGCAAAAACAGCAGCAGCAGTCTCGTCATTTTCATCCAGATCACCCGCGCACCGGGTGAATCTATCCCAATTACATGATTCATACAAGAAATGCCGATCAAAACGCAGGGCGGTCGGTTCCGTTGTTCTGGACAAGGGGACGGGAGTCGATCCACCGGGACGGATTCCCGATTTCGATTTCGATTTCGACTTCGACTTCGATTTGGACCAGGACCCTCCATGGTTGGCGCCTGACCCGCCCGTAATTGTGAAAATCCGCTTGACGTCCCGGGTCGGAACCTGTATGTTCCCGCGCATGGAAAGTCCTTGTGCAATGCGGCTTTTTCAGTGATTGGTGGACCATCTGTGATCCGCCCGGGAGGACGCGCATGTCAGTGGATTTGACGATCATCGACGAGATTCTGCGGGAGAAGGGGACCGGCGCCGAGATGGCCATCCCGATCCTGCAGGGCATCCAGGAGCGCTTTCGCTATCTGCCGCTTTCGGCCCTCGAACACGTGTGCGCGCACACCGAGATCACGCCCAGCCAGCTCTACGGCGTGGCTACCTTCTACTCCCAGTTCCGGCTCTCGCCGGTGGGGGAGACCATCATCAAGGTCTGCCACGGCACCGCCTGCCACGTGGGCGGCGCCGACACCCTCACCGAGACCCTCGAGAACCAGTTGGGCATCCCGGACAAGCACACGACGCCGGATCTGAAGTACACCCTCGAGTCGGTGGCCTGCGTCGGCTGCTGCAGCCTCGCTCCGGTGGTGGTGCTGGGCACCGACACCCTGGGCAAGGTGACACCGCGCAAGATCACCGACGCCCTGGCCGCCCATCGCGGGACCCACGGAGGGAAGGACGCATGACGACCCCGACTTCGATCCAAGAGAAGAGACGTCCCCGCCTGGTGGTGGGCCTGGGTTCCTGCGGTATCGCAGCCGGCGCTCGGGAGGTTCATCGGCATCTCCAGGGGAAGCTGGCCCAGGAACCGGCCTGGGACGTGGAGCTGGCCATCACCGGCTGCAACGGCATGTGCCACCGGGAACCCCTCGTCGAGCTGCACGACGCCGACGGGAAGGTGTTCCTCTATGGGGACATGACCCCCAAGAAGATGGATCAGGTGCTCGAGAAGCACCTGCGCGGCGGCGAGCCGGTGGAGCGCCTCCTGCTGCGGGAGGACAGCCCCGACAGCCCCGCGGGGGCCTTTCTGGCCAAGCAGCGGCGCATCGTGCTGCGGCACTGCGGGGCGATCGACCCCGAGAGCCTGCACGCCTATCGTGCCGTGGGCGGCTGGGAGGCGCTGCGGACCGCCCTGGACCTCGGCCCCGACTGGGTGCTCGCGGAGATGAAGAAGTCCGGTCTGCGCGGCCGGGGCGGGGCCGGTTTCCCCACCGGGCTCAAGTGGGAGTTCACGCGCAAGGCTCCCGGGGACCGCAAGGTGGTGGTGTGCAACGCCGACGAAGGCGATCCAGGCGCGTTCATGGACCGTTCGGTTCTCGAGAGCGATCCCCACGCCGTGCTCGAGGGCATGGCCATCGCGGCCGCCACCATCGGCGCGGACCGCGGATACATCTACTGCCGGGCCGAGTACCCCCTGGCCGTGGAGCGCCTGCACCGGGCCATCGACCAGGCCCGGGCCGCCGGCCTGCTGGGGAAGGGGATCTTCGGCACGGACTTCGCCTTCGACATCCAGGTGAAGGAAGGCGCCGGCGCCTTCGTGTGCGGCGAGGAGACCGCGCTCCTGGCCTCCATCGAGGGGCGCCGCGGCATGCCCCGCCCGCGCCCGCCGTTCCCGGCCCAGAAGGGTCTTTGGGATCTGCCCACCAACATCAACAACGTCGAGACGTACGCCAACGTGCCCTGGATCATCCAGAACGGCGGCGACGCCTTCGCCTCGGTGGGCACCGAGAAGAGCCGGGGCTCCAAGGTGTTCGCCCTGGCGGGCAAGATCAAGCGCGGCGGCCTCGCCGAGGTGCCCATGGGCATCACCATCCGCGAGATCGTCGAGGACGTGGCCGGTGGCTCCTCCACCGGGCGCCCGATCAAGGCCGTGCAGATGGGCGGCCCGTCGGGTGGCTGCATCCCGGTGGACCTGTTCGACACCCGGATCGACTACGACGAGGTCAATCGCACGGGCGCGATCATGGGCTCGGGCGGCCTCGTCGTGATGGACGAGACCACCTGCATGGTGGATGTGGCGCGGTTCTTTCTGAACTTCACCAAGGACGAGAGCTGCGGCAAGTGCACGTTCTGCCGCATCGGCACCACGCGCATGCTCGAGCTGCTCCAGAAGATCTGCGCCGGAGAGGGCACCGCCGCCGATTTGAAGCTCCTCGAGGAGCTGGCGCACCAGGTGAAGAACACCAGCCTGTGCGGGCTCGGCCAGACCGCCCCCAACCCCGTGCTCACCACGCTGCGCTATTTTCGTCACGAGTACGAGGCCCACATCCTCGAGCGGCGGTGTCCCGCGGGGGTGTGCAAGGCCCTGACGACCTTCGAGATCACGCCGGAGACCTGCACCGGTTGCGACGCCTGCATGCAGAACTGCCCCGTGCAGGCGATCTCGGGAGTGCGCGGCACACGGGGCTCCTACGTCATCGACCAGAAACGCTGCACCCGGTGCGGCGTGTGCCGGGACGTGTGCAAGTTCGGAGCCGTGAAGACCCATTGAACGACCCGGCCCGTGCGGCCGGCATCCGGAGGAACCGTGGACGCAACCGTAACGCTCACCATCGATGGAAAGACCGTGTCCGTGCCCGCCGGCGCCACCATCCTCGACGCCGCCCGCGGGTTGGGAATCGAGATCCCGACCTTCTGCTTCATGGAAAACCACAAGCCGTTCGCCTCCTGCTTCATGTGTGTCGTCAAGCTCGAGGGGGGTCGCTCCAACCTCGTCCCCTCCTGCTCCACCCCCGCGGCCGAGGGCATGGTGGTGACCGCCACGTCCGACGAGCTCCGCATCGCGCGCCGTACGGCGCTGGAGTTGATGTTCTCGGATCATATCGGCGACTGCTTCGGTCCGTGTCACGAGAAGTGTCCAACGGGCGTGGACATCCCGGGGTTCATCCAGGCGCTGCGGCAGGACGAGCCGGCCCGCGCGCTCGCCATCATCAAGGACTCCCTCTCCCTGCCGGGCTGCCTCGGACGCGTGTGCCCTGCCCCCTGCGAGGAGGACTGCCGGCGCAACAAAGATCGGAAGAGCGTCGTGTAGGGAAAGAGTGTAGATCTCGGTGGT
>CALKWH010000089.1 GCA_938004375.1 uncultured Pseudomonadota bacterium | reverse complement strand
TCGTATTCGGTGACTGGAGTTCAGACGTGTGCTCTTCCGATCTGTGGCCGTCGAAGTCGACACCGGAGCCGCGCATGTTGCCGCCGAACGAGGACGGGTTCATCTGCGTGGCCACCGAGGCGTCGTACACGCCGTCGGGGAGGCTCTGTGGGATGCGTGCGATGTAGCCGTTGTTGTTGGCGACCCAGATGAAGCCGCGCAGGTCGGCCGAGATGCCGCCGGTGTAAGCACCGTATTCAATCATTGTCCACACGCCAGCGCCCAGCTCGGTGAAGTAGTTCGGATCCGCCCGGTCGAGCCGGTGGGGACGATAGCGGTAGACACGGTTGGAGTTCCAGCCGCCGTACCAGATGTTGTTCTCGCTGTCGGTGGTGATGCCGTACATCGCGTGGGTGCCGCCGTGCTGCTCGGCGGTGGCCATGGTGCGGCCCACCGGATGCGCGGGGTTCACCGTGTCGATGTAGGTGGTGAGGCCCCAGGAACTGACCCACAGGATGCCGTCCCCGTCCACGGTGCAGCCGTAGCAGTTGATGTTCGCGGGGACGATGGTGAAGCCCATGAACTCGCCGGTCATGCCGTTGATCTGGTAAAAGACGTTGTCGGTGCCGGACTGCGGGTTGCCGCCGTGGACGTTGTAGGTGGCCACCCAGACGTTGGATGCGCCGACGTCGGACGAACCCTTGTCCAGGCAGACGCAGCGCCCCAGTTGATTGTTCAGGCCGTAGTTCGTGGTCAGCAGCACGCACTCGTCGTCGAGCCCGTAGAACTCGGGCGCGGAGAGGCCGTTGGTGCAGAGGGTGGCGGCGTTGTCCGGGCTGCCGTTGCCGTCACAGTCGGTGGTGATGATGCCGTTGCCGTCCCGGTCGGTCGAGGTCTGGATGACGGTGTCCCCGTTCCGGTCGATGCAGTTCGAGAGGCTGTTGGAGATCTTGGTGGTCGAGGCCTGACCGCCGAAGGCGCGGTTGGCCACCCACACGTCGAAGTTGAAGTCCACAGCCGTGCGGGACGGGCTGTTGGCGACGAGTTGGACGGCCGTGCCGTAGGTGTCCAGGCAGGAGCCGTCCTGGTAGTACGCCAGGGGTCGGGAGAAGCAGGTGACCGAATAGTAGCGCGCCACCTCGCGCATGGTGCGCGTGTCGATTTTGGAGACCGTACCGACGGACAGGTCGTTGGTATTGGCAATCCATAAATAATAAAAACTGTCGCTGGTCTGGGTGATGACGATGTCACCGTTGGGATCACGGCCCACGCCCTCGGTGTTCACGTTCGGATCCTCCCCGTCCAAGGGAAGGGGATCGACGCCGAACTCGACCGAGCCGCACAGGGTGGAGCAGTTGCCGCAGGCGTTGAGCGCCCCCTCGTCGGTCGAACCATCGCAGTCGTCGTCGACGTTGTTGCAGAGCTCGGCCGCCCCGGGGTGGATCGACGGATTCTCATCGTTGCAGTCGGGACCGGCGGGGCAGCCGGGGCCATAGCCGTCCTCGTCGAGATCGGTCCCGCCTTCGCAGACGGGCACCGGCACGTCGGACTGCACGTCGTTGGGGACGTCCACCTGGGCGTCGGGGTTCTGATAGGTCCCGGCTTCCCCGGAGCAGGCAAAAATCAAAAAGGAGAAAATGATGATCAATGTGGAGAAAAACGGGCGGCGCATGGCATCCTCCATCAGGGACTCCGGTAGTGTACCCGGAAACCCCCGGCACTTCAAGGCGGGGACCCATTTTTGAGAAATATTTTAACGAGCGCGCGCGCGTTTATTGCGGGAGAGCCGAACGTTGTCCTTGCGGCGAGCCGTCACGACTTTCCAGACGCGGTTGATCGACGGGCTGCCGGACATGGGGTGGTTCTTGTACCAGGCATATCCCGCGTGCTGGGACTCCACGAGGACCGAGCGGTGCGGACGGGCGGCTTTCTCGCCGGTGCCGTACACGGACAGGTGGAAATGGTCCTGGTGCTCGCGGTCCGAGTCCGGCGTGAGGATGGTGCTGAAAAAATGGCTCTCGTCGAGGTCGCACGCGAGTTGCCGCAGGATGCGGCCTGCCCGGGTCTTGGCGGTGCCCTCGCAGGTGGCGCCGCGTCCCAGCCCCTTTTCGTAGTCGGAGTCGACGGAATAATACGAACCGTCCTCGAGCTTGATCCCGTAGATGTCCAGGGCCAGGCCCGACGCGTGCAGGGAGAGGCGGTTGGAGTTCTTGACCATGCGGTAGGAGTAGAACAGACCGGCGATCACCTTGCTGATGGACCCGTTCGCGGAGAAGATCGGGTGCGTGCGATAGAGCGCGAGGGCGAGCCGGCAGTCGAGGTGGGGTTTGGCCACCAGGTTGCCGTGCATGAACTGGATTTTTCCGACCTTGCCATCCAGGATGGTCACTGGGGTGCGGATCCCCGTGGCCGCGGGGCCCACCTTGAAGTTCACGCCGGCCGACCGCAGTTCGGCCAGGCAACGGTTGTCCGGCGCGGGCTTGGCGGCGGCGGCCGGCGCGACAAGGGCAAAAAGCATCGTAAAAAATGTCGTAAAAAAACAAAAAGGACGTGGTCCCATGGCTTCTCCTGTATAGTCGCAAAGCGGTCCGGATTCAACCCAAGTTTTCCTCGAAGGACGTTGCGCTCCCCTCGGGAAATGGGGTAAAAAAAACTGCGGGACCAAGACCCGAAGGGCGCCGGATCCCGGAAACGGTGAACATCAACGATGAGAATGCCCGCTTTATTTTCCTGCTTGGTCATTTTTCTTTCCTGGCTGCCCGCCTGCCGGGAGCGCAGCGAGCGCCTGCCCTGCGCGGCGCCGGAGGCGTCGGGCCCCGAATGGATGGCGTCCGGGTCCGTGGAGCCGTGCCGGCCGGAGCAACTGTCCATCCGGCTCAGCGGTGAAGGGATGTGGCCTTGGCAGGATCTGTCCCGCCTCGACGAAGCCCAACTGCGGGCCCGGGGTCTGGAGCTCCCGCTGGCGGACTTCTGGACCCCCGAAAAGGGCGGCCTGGCCCAGGCCGTGGTGGGGCTGCGTGGCTGCACCGGGGCGTTCATCTCGGAGCACGGCCTGCTGATCACCAACCATCACTGCGCCCTCGGGGCGATCCAGAAACTGTCTCGTCCTGAACAGAACCTGATCGAGAACGGCTTCGTCGCCCGCGGCCGCTCCACCGAACTGCCGGCCCCCGGCATGATCGTGTGGATTTTCCGATCCCAGCGCGACGTGACCGACGAGATGTTCCGCGGCCTGCCTGCGGACGCCTCGGACCTGGACACCGCCTGGTTTCTACGAAACCGCGAGAAGGAGCTGGTGGCCGCGTGTGAGCGCACCCCGTCGGTGCGCTGCGCGGTCTCCAGGGAGAACGACGGGCTGCGCTTTCTCCTGATGGAGAACACCGAACTGACCGACGTGCGCCTGGTCTACGCCCCCCCCGAGAGTCTGGGCGCCTTCGGTGGCGAGACCGACAACTGGCGCTGGCCGCGCCACTCCCTGGACTTCACCCTGCTGCGCGCCTACACGGGTCCGGACGGACGGCCCGCGGCGTTCGCGGAAGCGAACGTGCCCTTCACGCCGCCGGCCCATCTCCAGATCTCGGAGCAGGGCACGGCCGTGGGCGATTTCATCATGGTCGCCGGCACTCCCTACCGCACCGCACGCTACCGCACGGCCCGGGAGATCCGCCACGCCCACGAGTGGTTCTACCCACGTCGCGAGACCCTTTTCTCCCGTTGGATCTCCGTGTTGGAGAAGGCCGGCGAGCTACACCCCGAGGCCCGCATCCCCAACGCTTCGATGCTGCGCCGGCTGAGCAACGGGCTGATCAACACCCGCGGCCAGCTCGAAGGCATCGCGAAGAACCGCGTCATCGCCCGACGCCTCTCCGAGGAGGAGACGCTGCGCGCCTGGATCCGGGCCAACCGTTTCCCCGTGCCCGAGAAGGCCCTCGACGAACTCAACGCCCACCTCGAAGCCGCGCAGTTCGAGGAATTGGACTTCCTGCTCGGCCAGATGGAGACGGGCACCTCGGCCTTCGCAGCCGCCTACCTGCTCGTGAAGTGGGCCCACGAGCGCTCCCTGCCCGACTCCCGGCGCATGCCCGGGTGGCAGGAGCGCGACCGGGCAGGCCTGCTCTCGAAGTTGAACGCGGGGGATCTCTCCTACCACGCCGCGTCGGATCGCATGGTGCTGGCCATGTTCCTCGACGAGCTCGACAGTCTGGACCCCGCGATACGACCCGCCTTCTTCGTCCCGGCCGTCACCGAGGAGGATCGCCGCAAACGCGAGGAGTGGCTGGAACTGGCCTTCCGGACGACGACCGTCATGGACCCCGCCGCCCGGGAGGCGCTGTTCTCGGCCACCCCGGAGGTCCTCGCCCAGTCGGCGGACCCCCTGATCCAATTCGCCCTCCTGTGGTTCCCGGCGATGCAGGATCTGGAGCGCCGCCGGCTCCTCGACGAGGGCGCCCTGCTACGCCTGCGCCGGCCCTGGATGAAGGCGACCATGGCCTTCCGTGGCCGCCAGTTCTACCCGGACGCCAACGCATCGCCCCGGGTGAGCTTCGCCACGGTCACCGGCTACTCCCCCGAGGACGGCACCTGGCACGTCCCGTTCACCACCCTGCGCGGCATGCTCGCCAAACACCGCGGGAAACCGCCCTTCGAGCTCCCGGCCGCCTTCCTCGAGGCCGCCCAGCAGGACGACCACGACCCCTGGACGGATCCCCACCTCGAGGACGTTCCCATCAACTTTCTGTCCAACGCCGACACCACCGGGGGCAACTCCGGCAGCCCGGTGCTCGATGCCCGCGGCCGCCTGGTCGGGCTCAACTTCGATCGCGTCTACGAGAACATCGCCGGCGACTTCGGGTACAACCCGCTGCGCTCGCGCAACATCATGGTCGACGTCCGGGCCATCCTGTGGACCCTCGACCGGGTCGCCCAGACCCACGATCTCCTCGGCGAACTGGGGGTCACCCCCCGGGCCGGCCGCTGACCATCCCCGAGGAAAGGATCAGTCGAAATCGAAATCGAAATCGAAATCGGCCTGGTGATATAATTTTGTTCATGGAACAACTTGCATCCCCGTTCCGGTGGTAGTATTCATCGGACCCTGACTGCGCCACCCCGGAGGTGCCCCATGAAATCCGTCTTCTTCAGTCTCCCCATGCTCGTCTGCGCCTTCTGGCTCTCCGCCTGCGACGACCCCGCATCGACGGAGTCCTATTCCCCGGCGGTGGCGCCCCTGATCGGCGTCAACGAGGACGGCGCCGACCGCGACTGCCGAATCGTCCTGCTCGAGCTCGCCCGACCCTCGAACGGCATGGGCGGGTGGGAGACCTTGGGCAGCACCTGGGTCTGGCGCGGCCACGTGGACGTCCGCACCTCCGAGCTCGACGCCGGGGCCCGTCCGTCGGTGCTGTTCCACTACGGCAGTGATCCTACCTGGTGGGAGGCGCCGCTCACCCCCGTCACCGGCGCCCGCGCCGGTTATTCCCGCTTCTCTTTCGCCATGCACGACCACGTCCCGAGCCCGGGCATGAGCGGCACCTCCCTCACCCGTGCCGTGGTCGAGGTGATCCCGGTGCTCGTGCGGGGCGAACACCGGCTGTTCGACCACAACCGGAACCCCGGTGAGTGGGACAACTACGTGCTGAACCTGCACAACGGCTTCACCGTGCCCTGGGACACCGCGGCATGTTCGCTCCTGCCCGCGGCGCCCGTGATCGACCCGCTGGCCGCCGCGCCCCGCGCGACCGTCACCTTCCCCGCCCAGGGCGCCCCCGTGCTCGAGGGACGCCTGGTCGCCGGGGGCGTCGTCACCGTCGTGTACGAGCCCGACCGGATGACCACCTGCCGGGACACCCACAACGGCTACCCCGCCTGGGACCTGCGCGCCTTCGTCAAGTTCCTCCCGTCCGGCGTCGTGCTGGACCGCAGCGTCCGCTCCTTCGTGACGAACAACGGCACGCCCACCAACACGGCCTTCGCGCTGCCGGCGGACTTCGTGATCCCCGCGGACACCACCGCCCTCGAACTGTGGTTCTGGAACTCGGGCCTCGGCGGCGGCGCCGCGTGCCAGGACTGGGACAGTTCAGGCGGCGCCAACTATCCCTGGGAGGTGTTCCCCGTCCCCGGCTGGATCGGAGACGCGCGCCTCCTGCTCTCCCGCTCCGCCTCGCAGTTGTGTCAGACCGACGCCCCGGCCTACACCTCCCCGTTCAACTACGGCTCCTGGGAGCGCACCCGGACCACCTACACCAGCCTGTGCTTCGAGGTGTGGCAGCAGGGCGTCACCGACTTCGAGAACCCCGAGCTCTGGCGCCAGCTCGACGTCCGGGTGCACACCCGTTTCGCCGGCCAGGAGTCCTTCACCTCGACCTACCTGAGCCTCTTCGACCAGGTCGGCAACAACGCCCGCTACGGCCTGGACCTGCGGACGCTGGACCCGTTCGCCCCCTATCGCTGCCCCGACGTGCCGGTCTCCGAATACACCGCCTCCACCGGCGAGCTCATGGTGCAGGCCCCCGTGGAGCTCTACTTCACCGTCAACGGCCGGATCCTCACCCCCGGCGACACCCTCTTCGCCGGCACCTACTGGGATTACGCGGCCAACCCCTTCCGGGAAGAAAACTGCCAGTAGCGTTCACGCCGGTCACAGTCTCCCGCCGTGGTGCGCCAGCACCCAGTCGAGATCCTTGTCGCCGCGGCCGGACAGGTTCACCAGGATGCCGTGGCCGGGACCGTGTCGCGGCGCCTCGCGGACGGCGTGGGCCACCGCGTGGGCGCTCTCCAGGGCGGGGATGATCCCCTCCGCGCGGGACAGCAGGAAGAAGGCGTCCAGCGCCTCGTCGTCCGACGCGGTGACGTAGCGGACGCGGCCGAGGTCGCGCAGGTGGGCGTGCTCGGGGCCCACCGAAGGGTAGACCAGGCCGCTGCCGATGGAGTGCACCGGCTGCGGCTCCCCGTCCGGATCCTGGAGCACGATCGAGGCGAAGCCGTGGAGGATCCCGGGACGACCACAGGTCAGCGTGGCCGCGTGATCCCCGCGCCCCGGGCCGCGGCCGGCGGGCTCCACGCCGACCAGCTCCACCTCCGGGTCCCCGAGGAAGGCGGTGAACAGGCCGATGGCGTTGCTGCCGCCGCCGACGCAGGCTACGAGCTGGTCCGGCAGGCGGCCGGTGAGCTCGAGGAACTGCGCCCGCGCCTCGTCCCCGACGATCCGCTGGAAGTCCCGCACCATGGCCGGGAACGGGTGCGGACCCACGACGCTGCCGATGGCGTAGAACTGGGTCTCCGGATCCCGCAGGTACGCCTCGAAGGCGAGGTCGACGGCCTCCTTGAGCGTCCCCCGGCCCGCCGTGGCGGGGATCACGCGGGCGCCGAGGAGCCGCATGCGCTGCACGTTGGCGCGCTGCTTCTCGACGTCCACGGCGCCCATGTAGATGTCGCAGCCGAGCCCGACCAGCGCCGCGGCGGTGGCCAGGGCCACGCCATGCTGGCCGGCCCCCGTCTCCGCGATCAGCGTGCGGCGGCCCATGCGGCGGGCCAGCAGGGCCTCGCCGAGGCAGTGGTTGAGCTTGTGGGCGCCGGTGTGGTTGAGATCTTCGCGCTTGAGGAAGATCCGGGCGCCCCCGAGGCGGGCCGAGAGGCGTGTGGCCTCGTAGACCGGCGTGGGCCGGCCGCTGTAGTGGTGCAGCAACGCGGCGAGCTCCGCCTGGAAGGAGGGATCCCGGCGGGCCTCCTCATAGGCGCCGGTGATCCCGGCGAGGATCCCCTCGAGCTCGGGAGGAACGTGGCGGCCGCCGTAGGCGCCGAAGCGACCCTGGTCATCGGGCAGGGCGCCGAGCGCGGCGCCTTGGTTTCTCTGGATTGGATGGTTCATGGTTGTCTCCTTGCGCGGCCTCGAAGATCTTCCGGACCACCGAGCCCCGCTGCTTCAGCACCCTCGAGCCGCGCGTGATCTTGCACAGGCTGATGCGGTGCGCCTCGGCGATCTTCCTCTGGGGCATGCCCTCGAACAGGTCCCGGAGGAGTCGCCATCGGAGTTCGAGCGTCGCCAGCTCCCGCGACGTGAAGAGCTCCGACAGGAGACGCTCCATCGTCCTCGGATCCTCGATGCCGCACAGGACGGCCGCGATCTCGGCAAGCTGGTCCACCCAAAGACCTCCGCGAAGCAGGCTTCGCACGCAAGGAAACATGTTTCTGCAAACAGAAACAGTTACTACCGGCAGAAACATACGGGCCAAGGCGGCGGGAGTCAAGGGAAAAAACGCGGGGCCGCCCGGATCAGGCGTCCCCCCGCGGGGTCTCCTGTTGCGCGGCCAGCACCGCCAGCTCCTCGGGGGTGAACGGATAGCGCTCGCGGCAGAACTCGCAGGTGACCTCGGTGGGCTCACTGCCGGCAGCCAGGCGCCGCAGCTCGGCGACGCCCAGGGAGAGGAGCACCTGCTCGATCTTCTCCCGATCGCAGGTGCAGGCGAAGAAGAGGGGACGGATCTCGAGGATCTCGTAAGGGTGATCCGCGAGGAGGCGGGCGGCCAGCATCTCGGGCGTCTCTTTGGCGGCCAGAAGGCAGGACAAGGGCGGGAGCGTCTGCAGGTGCTCCATGAGCCGGTCGATGACCGCCTCGTCCACCGGGGGCATGGCCTGCAGGATGAAACCTCCGGCCGCCGTGATGCCGGTGGCGCTCACGCCCACGCCCACGGAGACCGCCGACGGGATCTGCTCGGAGTCGGCCAGGTACCAGGCCAGATCCTCGCCGAGCTCGCCGGTGTCCAGCGCGACGGTCCCCGTGTAGGGCGTCTTCAGCCCCAGATCCTTGGTGACCGTGAGCGTGCCTTCACGCCCCAGCGCGCCGGCCACGTCCAGACGCCCATCCACGGTCGGCGGCTCCGCGTGGGGATCGCCCACCGCGCCCCGCAGGGCCCCGCCGTGCTCGCCCTCGACCAGGACGCGGCGCAGGGGACCGTTGCCCTCGAACTTCAGGGCGACCCGCTGGTCGTCCTTGAGCAGCCCGGCCAGACACGCGCAGCCGGCCAGCGCGCGCCCCAGGGCGACGGCGGGCGTGGGCGAGAGATCGTGCCGGCGGGCCAGCTCCCGCAGGGTGCCGGTCACCAGCGCCGCCGTGCCGCGCAGGGCCCCGTCCCGGGTCATGAACTTGATCAGGTAATCGTCGCGCATGTCGTCCTCGTCCGGCGGGGGTTCTGGCAGCCCCGGCCGCACGTGCATTCTTCCCATCCGGGCGGGAGACGTCAAGTCCCCCGCGACGCGGACCCGCGGGTTCACGGGCCGGCGGCGTCCATCTCCGCGCGGACCTGGTCGTCGGCGGCGAACACGAGGACGCGGGCGGGGGTGGTGTTGTCCAAGGGGATTCCCGAGACGGTGATGAGCCGCCCCGAGACGCTGACGTCGTAGGCGGGCTCCGTCGTGCCGTCCCAGCCCACCTCGAACCACTCGAGCACGCCGAAGTCCTCGGGCACCTCGACCGTCACGCTCACCGTCGCGGGCGCGAGCGTCCAGTGGGGGACCATGCTCTCGAGGGTGAAGGTCATCGCGCAGTCGGTGTCGGACACGGTGTTCTGGGTGACCAGGCTGATCACGGGCACGATAAGCGCGCGACGGGCGCGGACCTGGTCCACGATCACGTTGTCCGACGAGACGGCGAGCTGGTTGATGTCGCCCTCCCGCAGGAAGGACCGGAGCCGGCGGATCCACCAGTTGGAGCGGGAGATGGCCTCCCAGCGGGCCGGGGCGTGGTCGGCCTCGGACAGGGTCGACTGGAACCACATGAGCCCCTTGGCCCCGGCGGCCACCACGCTCAGGGCCTGCACCAGGATCTCCTGGGGATCCGGCTGCACGTGGATGGTCGTGATGTAGTTGCTCTTGTTCCAGCCCGAGTGCACGCCCTGGGCGTACATCCAGGTGAGATCGGAAGAGCACACGTCTGAACTCCAGTCACCGAATACGATC
>CALKWH010000088.1 GCA_938004375.1 uncultured Pseudomonadota bacterium | reverse complement strand
CATCGGCGAGGCCAGACAGCCCGACCGCGCAGCGGATCTCGTAGAGCCCATCGGCCGGAGCGGCGTAGAGGAAATCGCCCGTGTCGTAGCCGTCTGCCGAGTCCACCTCGACGGTGTTGAACTCGACCTGCGCGCTCCCCGTCTCTTCGACCTGCGTCGAGGCACGAACCACCGCCAGCGCCGCGATCTTCATCGGGTCGAAGTCGGTGGCCTCCACGAATCCTGGCGTGACCGAGAACTGCGACGACCTCGCAGACGGGTTGCCGTGTCCGTCCCGTATCACCAGGCGCCCGTAGAGCGTGACGCCAGGGTCCTTGCCGGTGATCGTGAACACGTTGGACCTGCTGACCGCCTCGAGGGTCGATGACGACGGCGTGAATCCGCTGGTCGCGCTGAGGTGGAGCTCCGTCTCCTGCCACTGCCCGGGCCCTGCGCCCCCGAGCGGCGGCTTGTCCAGCGAGCGCGGAGGCTTGTACTCCACCACTGCTCCCTTAATCGTCCCGGTCGCCGTCACGCTTCCAGACTGCGGGCCGGCGGGGTGGATGCTAGTCGCCGGGCGCGCCGTTCCAGGCCCCACCTGCAACTCGAGCCAGCGCATCACGCCGAGCGCCGGCTTGCCGCGCAGCTGCAGCGTGGTCTTCGCGCGCTTGTTGCTGAGCTCGTGCGAGTAGCCGTAGACCGCCGAGGTTTGGTCGGCCGTGAAGTGCTCCCAGTCCCCGGCGAGCCCCACAAGGTCCGAGAGCTCCAGGTTCCATCGGTACGGCCCCGACACATCCACCTCGAGGCCGGGGTCTTACACGTCGGACAGGATCGAGTTGGCCAGCGCGGTGGCCTCCGTCGAGGAGTTCACGCCGTTGCTGCTGCCGGCCGCAATCTCCATGAACCTCCGCCCGAACTTCGCCTCGGCCGTCGAGTCCACGACCGTGACGGACTTTCGCTTGGGCGTGCCATCCGCGAGCAGGTCGCCATAGTCCGAGTAGACCACCCGCACCCGCGTCCGCACCGGCTCGAGCGACGACTCGCAGCGAGGGAGCGCCTCGTACTCGTCCTCCGTGATCTCCACGTCGGGGGCCGTCTTCGTGCGCTCCGGCGGAGCGAGGCACAACCGCCACTTCCCCCACGTCGCGTGGCCGGCCAGGGCGTTGTTGTACCGCAGTCGCACGTCCCACCCGATCTCAGCGGCCAGCGCGCGCAGCGCCTCGAGCAGGCTCTGCTGCTGCACCACCATGGGGTTGCGCCAGTAGCCCGGGCTCGTCGGAGTCCAGATGCCTGGGATCGTGGCGATGTCCTGCAGCGTGGTGTTGTCGTAGAGCATCCCGGCGAGGATCGTCTCGATGGACAGGCCGCCGTCGGTGTTGTCCGGGACCATGATCCAGCGCACGCCGCCATCGTCCACTGACGCGCCAACGGTCGTCGGCCACGTCGGCTCCGCTGCCCCGGACGTTCCCTCGGACTCGCCGCCCAGCGGCACCGCCACGTAGGTGTGTCCGCCCTCGCTCACCGAGTCGCCCATCTCGTAGGCGGTGCTGGCGTTCCAGGCGCTGGTGCCGTACACCCGCGCCTGCCACACCGCGGTACCGTCGGTGACGGTGCCGGACCACGTGGGCTCGGTGGTCCCGCAGGTTCCGGCGGTCGTGCAGACCCAGATCGGGCTCACCGCCGTCCCGAGCTCCGGGAGCTGGGTGGGCACTCGCCACTCGCCGAGCGCCACGACCTCGCCGGGACTCCACACGTCGACGCCGCGGTTCTGCTTCCCTACGGCGTATGTCCGCGCTCGCTCGATGAACAGGTCCTGCACCTCGCACGAGATGTCCCGGCAGCGGATCACGATGGGGTTGGCGCTCGCGTCCCACGAGTCGATGCGCCCGCGGAACACTTCCTGCCACAGCGCGTTGGTGTCGGCGTAGTTTCGGTCGTGCCCCAGCGGGACGACGGCCACGGAGATCACCACCAGCGCGCGCAGTTCGATGATCGGCGCCAGCGTCCCGCCCAGGTTGTTCAGCCGGCTGTTGGCGTTCAGCGGAGCCATCGAGAGATAGCCCTCGTCGCGCAGCACGCGGATCTCGGCGGTGGACACCGGCTGGTCCAGGTTCGCCGAGTAGGAGACGGACTCCACCCAGTCTCGATTGTACGGGCTGAGTTTGGTGAGCTCGTGCGAGCCGCACATCACCTTGAGCAGTACGGTGCGGTCGCGCACGCCGTAGAGCTTCGCGTCTGCAGCCGGGAGCGTCCGCATGGTCAGTCCTCGTAGAGCGTGAACTCAATCTCACGCAGCCGGTTGGCGCCGTTGCCGCGGTTGACGCACGGGCCACCGTGGTACTCGCCACGGCAGACGAACAGGCCGAACTGCGGCATCAGGTCGCCGGCCACGGAGAGAAACGGAAACGGCTTCCAGGCGCGCATGGCCGCGTAGACCTGCGCCGGCCAGGTGCTCGGCCACAGGTACGGCACAACCACCACGTCGTCGTAGTAGGCGGCGCTACCGGACGGAGAGCTCAACTGCATCTGCGTCGTGCCTCCGCCGGTTACCACGTTCACGTAGACGGAGTCGGTAGTGGTAGCCCCGTCCTTCCACTTCTCGCCCAGCGAGTTCAGCACGTAGTGGTGCCAGGCGCCCGAGTAGTAAGCCCAGAAGATCATGGTCCACACGACCGAGTAGCGGTCAGGCAACTGCCACGAGACGGTGGTGGCCGCTGGAATGGCCAGGCGCTTCGCCCCGAAAGCGGGAGTCGGCGCGGTGCTGCCTAGACTGCTGCTTGCGGCTCCGGCGGTTGCGATCACGGGCAGACCCTGCTCCGAGTACCAGTCGATATCGAAAGACCAGGAGAACCCGTCCCCGGTCAGCAGACCCTTGATCGCCTCGGCCAGCGTCGTGTCCTCGGTGCGCACGGCGAAGCGGCGGACGAACTTGCGGTCACGAATGGACACCAACGACTTGCCGGAGCTGGCCCGCATTCGCTCGCCGATCTCCTCGTCGGATTCCTTCCATGTGCAGACCGGAATCTCGATGCCGTTTACGGACAGGGCGACCATCTCAGACTCCAACCGGCGCGCGGGATGCGATGGTTCCGCCGCGGACGTAGTTGTCGCGTGCCATGAGTTGCTTGAGCTTCGACCAGATGGCGTTCGGGTCGTCACTCTGGATCGTCACGTTGACGGTCCCGCCACCACCACCGCCACCTCCGCCAGCGGCCGGGGCAGGCATGTTGGACGGTCCACCGCCTCCGCCACCCCCGCCACCCGCGGAGCCCGCCGCCGCCGTCGCCCCAAACTGCGAGAGCGCGAGTTTGTAGCCGATGGGCACGTTGAGGAAGGCGTCGGCGAACTGGGCAACAGCCTTGGTGGCGTTGTCCGCGGCGAGCCCGAGCGCGGCCAGGCGGTCCTGGACGATGAGGTCCAACTCGGTCTTCTTCGCCTGCACCTCGGCCGCCTTCACTTGCGCGACGATGTACGCCTCTGCGCCGCTCGAGGTGGACAGCAGCAGCAACTCGTTGGCGCTCGCCTTCGCCTGCCCACCGAGCTCGTAGAGCGAGTCAGCCAAATACCGGGCCTGGATCTCGGCGGCGTGGTCTGCCTCGTAGCGCTTGACGATCCCCATCTCCACGTCATGCTGGCGGTCGCTACCGAGACGCTGCGCGTAGTAGAGAGACTCCATCTGTCGCTGGTAGTCGCCCTCTCCGAGCTGGTAGTAGCTCGCAGCCGCCTGCGTGGTCTGCGCCTGGAGCGACTCCATGTTGGCCTTCTGGATCTCCTTCCACTCGGTGATCTCCTTGTCCCCAGAGAAGATCTTCTCCAACTCCTTGCCCGCCTCGTTGATGAGCGGCGTAAGCGTCAACCAGTCGTTGACGCTGTACTTGCCCCACTGGCTCTCCTTGTCGCCGATGCTCTTGCCCAACCCATCGTCCGAGATCAGCCCGTTGATAGCGTCGAACCCGACCGCCACCAGGTCGAAGATCCCGCTGATGAGGTCGAGGATTGGCTCGAGGAAGTTGAGCACTGGCTCGATGAACGAATCGAGCGCGTCGACTACGGATCCGAGCACTCCCTCGATGCCCTCCATGATCGCCGAGAACGACTGCGTCTGCGTGAGCAGGCCGATGATGGCGCCGATGATCGCGCCGTACGGCGAGCCGCCGCTCGACTGCATGCCGCTGGCCGCGCCCTGCAGCACGGCGCCCGTCCGCTGGTAGCCGGCAGCTGCTCCGCCGAGTTGGTCTAGCACCCCGCCAGCCAGGCCCTGCACTCCAAGCGTGGTCCCAATGCGACCCGACCCGAGCGCTTCCCAGCGAGACTCTGTCTCCCGGTACGCCTCCTTGATGGCGTCAGCCGCCATGTCATCAAGGGCCCGCTGCTTGCGATGGCGCTCCTTGAGAGCGTCGAGTTCCATCTGCTGCGTGTCCAGGTACTCCTTGTGGGTGCGCTCGAACATTGCCTGCTCTGCGTAGCGCATGTCGATCTGGGCGTCCGCGAACTTCTCCTGGGTGCGCTTCAGGTCCGCAGCTCCCTTCTCGTCGTAGGAGGACCACTCGTTGACCGAGGCCTTCTTCTTTGCCTCCTCGGTCTTCTTCTTGGCCCCGGGGGCCAGGTTGTCGAACATCTCCATGAACGCCTTGAGCGCCGGCTCGAGATCCTTGGCCCCCTCCTTCAGCGACTTCACGAACCCCTCCATCGCCGACGCGAACCCCTCCTTGGCGCGCTCGCCGATGCCGGGTCCGGATGGGCCTGGATCGGGGACGGAGGCAACCGGGCCTGCGGACGTGTACCTGCCCGTGGTCGGGTCGAAGAACTTCCCGTAGGCCTGCTCCGCGGCGGCGCCCTTGGGCCCTGGGGCTCGGCGCTTGAAGTCCACGCCCTCCCAGCCCGGCGTGGCGGACGGCTTGAACGCCTGGAACCACGGCTCGTCCATGAACTCCGGCAGCCAGCCCTTGGTGTTCAGCAGCTGCTTGAGCCCGCCCCACGCCGCAGTGAGGCCGACGACGCCCAGGAGCGCAGCGCCCAGCGGAGACACGAGCGCCTTGGACGCCATGGCGGCGACCTCGAAGGCGCCCTCCAGTCCCTTCACGGCCTGGCCCAAGCCCTTCACCTGCGCCTCGGTGAGCCCGATGGACTTCCGCAGCGAGTCGCCCCACGCCTGCCCGGCCGCTGTGGCGTTCTCGCCGAAGAGATCCTCCACGCCCTTGCGCGTCTTCTTGAGCAAGATCGGAAGAGCGTCGTGTAGGGAAAGAGTGTAGAGCTCGGTGGTCGCC
>CALKWH010000087.1 GCA_938004375.1 uncultured Pseudomonadota bacterium | reverse complement strand
GCCGCGTGCAGCGGGGTCGCCAGCGCCAACGGAAGGACGAGGGAAGAAAAGAAAATGAGGAACGAGTTGCGGCGCGTCATCATGACCTCCACATCGAGGAAACACATGGGCTATGTGTGAAATAAGTTCGACAAACCCACCAATAGTTTAGTGGAAAATCCGATTAAGACAATTGGATTTTTCAATCGGACGGGTCGGACGGGTCGGACGGGTCGGACGGGTCGGACAGGTCGGACAGGTCAGACAGGTCGGACAGGTCGGACAGGTCAGACAGGTCAGACAGGTCAGACCGCTACTCGACGATGTTGATGATGTTCAGGTCGAGGCCGCCGGGGTACATGTAGGACGTGTATTCCGCGTGGCCGTAGACCAGGATGCCGAAGGGCTGGCTGGACGTGATGGTGTGGTTGTACGGCGACGCGCTGATGTTCCGGCGGTAGACGCCGTGATAACTGGTGCCGATGGCCGTCGAGAAGTTGCTCTCGGCGATGGCCACCCCGTCGAAGTAGATGACCGGGGCGTTCTTGCCCGTCTGGGCGACCGGCTTGATGATGTTGACGAAGTTGTTCGTCATCGAGGAAGGAACCGTGAACGAATAACTCTTGCGGTACTGCTCCATGGGCACGAGCAGCATCATGGCCGGGTCACCTGTGGTGGCGCCGGAAAAGTAGTTCTGTCCCATCATGAACTGGGCCACGGCGATGGGCTTGTTCGACGAGATCGAGAAGTTGGACGAGGAGGTGAACTCCACGTGACCACCCGCATTGATGGTGTCCGCCGTCCGGGTGATGCCGGAATAGGTCACGGTGGTTCCATCCTGGGCGGCGACGATGCGGTAGACGTTGGCCACCGTCGCCGTGCCGGTGTAGGGAGAAGTGTAGGTGGCGATGTAGTTCTGGCCCCAGGTCTCGAGCGGGAACATCATCTCTTCGAGGTGGTCGCAGGCGTAGGTGTTGGCCGGGATGAAGACGCAGTTGTGACCGCCGAACACTCCGACGGGGTGGTCCGCGGCGTTCGTGACCCGAATCTTCGTCCCCGTCAGGTCATAGTCGGAGCTGCAGTCACAGAGGGAACACGTGCACCCGCGGGACGGCACCTGCATGACATCGCCGGCGTTGAGGGTGTAGGTGTTCACGCTGCCACGGTTCGGGCCGCCCTGAACGTGCCCGTTGTAGGTGATCTCGACGGTGGTGCCGGCCTCGGTGGCCACGATGGCGAAGAAGCCGGGCCGGTTCAGGGAGCTGGCGTTCATCCAGGAGGAGCGGTTCACGACCATGTAGTTGCGGCTCATGACGTGCTTGGGCAGCAGGAGCGACGCATCGTTGGTATATGAATATACGGCGCTATAATAATAATCAAACGGGTTGAACTGGTACACCGTCACCGGCTGGGAGGACACCACCTTGTAGGCGGAGGCGGTCTGGGTGACGATACCTGTGTCCGTGTTCTTGAGCGTGGTGTTGTACGCCAGCAGGAAGGTGCGCAGTTCGCCGGCCGCGAGCGTCCGGGTGTCGATGGTCGAAGCTCCGCGGGTGATCGTCACCGTCGTGGAGGTCGTGTTCGGGTTGTGCACGACCAGCGCGAAGTCGTTGTTGAACGTCGCGTCGAGCTGGACGTTCAACGTCGTGGCCGAGTAGTACTCGCAGCCGATGTACGAGCGCTCGAAGGCGGCGATCTGGCAGGCAGTGGCGCAGTTCGTGGAATCCGAGCCGTCGCAGTTCTCGTCGATGCCGTTGCCGCACACCTCGGGCTTGCCCGGGTAGCGCGCCGGATCCCAGTCGTCGCAGTCGGTGGTCACGCCGCCGACGCAGCGCAGCACCCCGTCGCCGTCCTTGTCCGGCTCGGCGTTGTCGGTGAAGCCGTTGCAGTTGTCGTCGACGCCGTTGCCGCACACCTCGTCCATGGCCGGGTGCACATTGGCGTTGGAGTCGTTGCAGTCGTCGGGCTCGGTGAAGCCGTCGCCGTCGTTGTCCGTCACGTCGCCGCAGCGGGTGCCGTCGCAGAACGGATCATTGCAGTCCGAGCTCTCGGAGCCGCGGTCCTGGTCTCCCGGGTACAGGATCGAGCACTGCTCCTCGGGAATGGTGCAGTTCAGGTTGCAGTTCGCCTCGGGGGCGCCGTTGATGGCCAGGCAGCCACCGGGCAGGGCGCCGGGGTTGCGACCGCAGTCGCACTCTTCAAGTCCCTGCTGGACGCCGTCGCCGCAGGTGTTGGGACCGCAGACCGGGGAGCAGGCGTCCCCGGGCAGGCGGTTGCCGTCGTCGCAGATCTCGTCGGCGTCGAGCACGCCGTTGCCGCAGCGGGTGCAGCAGCGGAAGCCCACGTTGTTCGAGAAGGCGTCCTCGGTGAGGGCAACGGTGTCGTGGGCGCACTTGAGGGCCTCGGCGCCGTCGCGGAAGGAGCCACCGCGGGTCTGGTAGATGGCCTTGCCGTCGGCGGAGTAGGCGACGATCTCCTTGACCCATTCGCGCAGGTTGCCGGAGAGGTCGAGGACGGCGTAGCCGCTGGAGGTGCAGGTGGCCTTGGAACCGGTGGGCTGGGCGGACGTGACGCCGGTGTCCACGCCCCAGCAGTAGGAGGCGTTGTACGTGGTGGCGTGGTATGGGTAGACGCGGGTCACGCCGGAGCCGTCGCAGGACTCCTCCCACACGTCGGCCTCGCACAGATCCATACCGGCGGCGCGGCAGGCCTGCTGGGCCTGGGCGTAGGTGACGCGGCTCCAGGGGATGACGCCGGGCTTGGAGCAGGCGCGGACCTCGGAACCGGTGCCGGGGGAGCCGGCGGTGGCGGTGGGCCGGGAGGCTTCGTACTTGTAGACGAAGACATTCTGGCCGCCGACGCTGACGGTGGAGAGCTGGTCCTGGACGTACGAGGCGCTGGATCCGGGATTCCAGGCGGGCTCGTCGACCAGGCCGTCGCAGTCGTTGTCGATGTTGTCGCAGGTCTCCACGGTCGGAGTGGCGCCCGGTGTGGTGATGCTGCATTCGGTGCCGGTGCGATCGGACTTGCACGCGTAGATGCCGGAGCCCTGGCAGATGCCGACGTTGGAGTCGACGCAGGCCGAGCCCTTGGCCGGATAGAAGTCGTCGTCGGGGTTGCCGTCGCAGTCCCCGTCGAGGTTGTCGCACAGGGTCTCGTAGCCCTTGACCTGGTTGGGGCTGCCGGCGACCCGCTCGACGGCGGCGGGGTAGTTGCACACCCACTGCTTGGTGCCGCCGAACGACTGGCAGGTGGTGGTCACGGTGACGCCGCAGCCGCCGCCGGTGCGGCAGTATCCGGCCGGAGGCAGTACCAGGTCGTCCACCTCGTCGATGACCAGGTCGCAGTCGTTGTCGATGCCGTCGCAAAACTCGGTCCCGGCAGTGGCGCTGGGTTCACAGGCGTACTCGCAGCCGTTGCCCGCCATGCCCAATGTGTTGAGATCCCCGTTGATGTCGTGGAACCCATACGAGCAGGCATACTGGCAGGTCCCGGCGGCGCACCCCACCGGATAAGAGTTGTTCGGCCGGTTGGTGAGGCAGGAGTTCGTGCAGGACCCGCAGTAGTTGATGTCGGTCTGGAAGTTGAAGGTTTCGTCCGCGGCGTTGTCGCAGTCGTTGTCGGCGCCGTCGCAGGTCTCGTTGCGGGGCAGGACCTCGCCCACGCAGGTGGGACCCCAGACGCCGGCGTTGCAGTACTCGGTGCCGCCGGTGCAGGCGCCGACGCCCTCGGTGCCGGCTGTGCCCGTATAACAGGGGCGGGCCAGCGGCAGGTTGCTCACGTCCTCGTCGGTGAAGCCGTCACAGTCGTTGTCGAGGTTGTCGCAGATCTCCACGCCGCCGTTGGATTCGATGCACTGGGTCTCGCACCCGTCGGCGACGATTTGGTTTGCGTTGATCCAGCCGGCTTCGCAATAATCCAGCGTGCATCGACCGGCGTTGCAGGAACCTACCGCGTTGGGGTAGCGGCCGTTGCAGGAGATGCCGCAGAACCCGCAGTTCTCGGGGTCCGTGAGCCAGCCGCCTTCGCCGCCGTCGGCCTCGGCGATCCAGGGCTCGTCGGCGAGGCCGTCGCAGTCGTTGTCGAGCCCGTCGCAGAGCTCTTCGGTGCCGCCCAGGGTGTTGCAGCGATACTCGCAGCCGTCGTTGGGGTCGTCGTTGTTGTCGAAATAGTACGAGTCGCAGGCGCCCAGGGCACAGTCACCGTCCTGGCAGAGACCCTCGCCGTGGAAATACGCGCAGATGCGGTTGCACTGGCCGCAGTTGGCGGGGTCGGTCATGAAGCCGCCCTGGCCCCCCTCGGAGGCGGGCGCCCAGGGATCATCGACGAGGCCGTCGCAGTCGTTGTCGAGGCCGTCGCACACCTCGTCGCCGGTGGGCGTGCAGTTGTTGATGTTGTTCGTGTTGTTGATGTTGTTCGTGTTGTTGGTGTTGTTCGTGTTGTTCACGTCGGTGTTGATCGACCCGTCCTCCTTGATGGTGTAGACGGCTCGGTCGCAGGCACTCAGGGCGAGGACGCCCACCAGCAACACGGGCAGGAAGGCCGGCAGGCGCCGGGCCAGCCGGAGCGAACCCCCGCGGCGGGAGAAGAACAGGCCGACGGCGAGGAACAGGCCCCAGAAGAGCCCGTCGGAGGTGCCGCCCCCGCGGGAGGTGGAGCAGCCGAAGCCACCCGCCGTGACCTGGCCCTTGATGACCTCTTCGTTCACGTTCTCCGGGCGCGGTTTGCACACGGCGGAGGGGCCGTCGTCACCGGCCACGACCGAGCACTGCGCCCAGGCCGGACACTCGACCTCATAGCAGGGGTTCCAGTAGCAGCCGCCCTCGACGCAGATCTCGCCGGTTCGGCAGGTGACCTCGGCGCAGGCGTCCGCGACGCACTCACCCTCGATGCAGACGGTCCCGCCGGTGCAGTCCTTCTGGTAGCAGGGATCGGTCTCGCAGGCGCCGTTGGCGTTGCAGCGCTGCCCGGTGGGACAATTGCACACCGATTCGCAGCGCCCCACCCAGGCGTCGTTCTGGAGCACGCGGGTGCAATACTCGAGGGTGGCGCAGGTCATGTCCAGGCAGGGGTCGGTCACGCAATCGCCGTCCCAGCAGAACTCGCCGTCGGGGCAGAAGTTGCCGACGGTGGCGCAGGAGGAGTCGACGCAGAAGTACTGGTTCGTGACGGGGTCGCCCTCGCGCCAACGGAAATTGACGGTGCAGGTCTCGTTCTCGCCGCAGGGGTTGTCCTCGCAGGGGTTGATGCATTCGAGCTCGACGCACACCTCGGTGAGCGTGCAGATCTGCATCCCGCACTCCTGGAGCAGCGGCATGCAGATGGAGATCTCGGGATCCTCGGGGTACACGATGCACTCCTCGGTGCCCTTGCAGGTGAACTCGCCGCTGGTGCACCGCTCGCGGCAGGCGCCCTGGTGGCAGACGTCGTTGGGATCGGGGCAGACCGCCTCGTTGTCGGTAAAACCATCGCAGTTGTCGTCCACCCCGTTGCATTCTTCCTGACGCGGCGTGGAGGCCGTGCAGCCCTCCCAGCCTCCGTCGAGACACAATTCGACACCATAGCAGGTGCCGAACTCGTTGGTGATGGAGCAGTTTTGGGAGAGGTTCTCGTCGATGCTGCCGTCGCAGTCGTTGTCGAGGCCGTCGCAGATCTCGTCCGAGCCGCTCTGCCCGTCGCAGACCAGACTGCCGTCGTCGCAGATGTATACGCCGCAGCCGCCGGAGCAGGGGAGGCCGACGTTCGGGTCGTCGTCGTCGAAGGCGCCGTCGCAGTTGTCGTCGATGCCGTTGCAGACGTCCTGGGCGGGAGTGGTGGCCGAACAGGCGCCCCAGGCACCGGCGGCGCAGGTCTCCTGACCGGTGCACACGCCGAAGGAGTTGCGGAGCTCGCAGGCGCGCAGGAGGTTCTCGTCGGTGGAGCCGTCGCAGTCGTCGTCGAAGTTGTTGCAGGTCTCCTCGGAGGCGTCGGGCGCCGTGCAGATCCAGTTGCCGGCAGAGCAGTAGCTCAGGCCCGAGCAGGTGCCGAAGGCGTTGGCGTTGTCGCAGGTGCTCGTCAGGCCCTCGTCGGTCATGCCGTCGCAGTCGTCGTCGAGGTTGTTGCAGGTCTCGGTCCCCGGGGGGAAGTCCTGCTGGCAGACGATGCTGCCGGCGCTGCAGATGGTCACGCCGGGCTGGCAGATGCCCAGGCTGGAGCCGCAGGCGATGCCCACGGACGGGTCGTCGGCACCGTCGGCGGTGGCCGGGTCGTTGTCGTCGTCGAGGCCATTGCACACGTCGGGGGTGGGGCCAGAACACGTGATGCCGTCATCCACGATGCCGTCGCAGTCGTTGTCGATGCCGTCGCAGATCTCGCCGGAGGCGGGGAGCCCCGGGGACGTGATGTCGCAGCGCGTGGAGGTGCCGTCTGCGGTGCAGACGTAGTTGCCGGTGCCACGGCACTGGCCCAGCAGGCCGTTGTCGCAGGCGAGGCCCTTCTCGGGGAAGTCCTCGTCGGCGGAGCCGTCGCAGTCGTCATCGAGGCCGTTGCACAGTTCGGTCACGATGGAGTCGGCGATGA
>CALKWH010000086.1 GCA_938004375.1 uncultured Pseudomonadota bacterium | reverse complement strand
GGTGTACGTACACCAGCGGCAGGGGCGCACACTCGGGCGAAGGGGGTTCGTACGCTGGCGGCGGGAACGCATACGCGGCCGGCGGGCATTCGCACGTGGGCGGCCGGTGTACGTACACCAGCGGCAGGGGCGCACACTCGGGCGAAGGGGGTTCGTACGCAGGAGTCGGACGTTCATCCACGACCGTGGAACCGACGCACGCACTGAGGTCACAGCCGCACAGACCGCCGGGCCGCCGGAATCACGGACCTCCACGGACTTGCACGGACCGACGACCGGAGTCGGTCGCGCACGGACGGGCGACCGAAGACGGTCGCACACGGACAGCGGCCCGGCGGGAAGGGGAACACGGACCTCGAGTCCCCGTCTGGCGCGCACACCGTTCGCCCAAAACTTCCCTCTGTCCCCACGGCCCGGTCAATGGTATAAACGGGGCCGCCAGGCAACGGAGGATCCCATGCAGCTCAAGGTCCTGATCGCGGAAGACGACAAGCACACGCGAACCATCATGGAGCACATCTTCCAGAAGGATCCCGCCTTCAAGGACATGCAGATCGAGCTGCTCCTGGCCCCGGACGGCGAAGTCGCCTGGCAGTTGTTCCAGAAGAGCAAGGTCGACCTGGTCATCTCGGACCTGCTCATGCCCAAGATGGACGGCTTCGCCTTCTGCCGCGCGGTGCGGGACAGCGCCCATGGCAAGGACATCCCCATCGTCATCACCAGCGCCATCTACAAGGAGACCGCGCTGCTCAACCGCCTGCGCGAGGAGCTGGGCGTGGTCTTCTTCCCCAAGCCGTTCCAGGTGCGGGAATTCACCCACGAGATCCTCCAGCTGCTCAAGCGGGGCGACGCCACCGAGGCCGCCCCCACGAAGCGCACCCGCATCACCATGAGCGGGCCGTTCCAGGGCACCCTGGACGTGCGCCCGCTGGCCACCCTGCTTCTGGACATCTACGACATCGAGGGCACCGGTGTGCTGCTCCTCGAGCAGGGGAAGATGCAGAAGGAGATCTTCTTCCTGTTCGGCCGGCCCATGGGCGCCGAATCCAACATCAGGCACGAGATGCTGGGCAACTACCTGGTCACCAAGGGCGTGCTCACCGAGAAGCGCCACCAGGAGCTGCTGGCCACGGCCAAGAACACCCGCGTGTCCTTCCTCAAGGCGCTGCTCGAGGCCAAGGAGTTCGACCAGGATCTGGTGCTCAAGTACCACGCCTCGCTGGTCAAGGTCCGCATCGTCAACGCCTTCCGGTGGCACACGGGCAGCTACACGTTCTCCCCGGGCGACACCTTCTCCGAGCGCCTGCCCAAGAGCCCGGTGGACCCGGTGGCCCTGGTGTTCGCCGGCCTCAAGCGCGGCGCCGACCTCGACGAGATCACCGCCAGGGTTCAGAACGACCTGTTCTCGACCTTCAAGTTCAACGAGCGATTCAAGACTCTGCACGACGAGTTCGTCCGCGTGTTCGGCGACGGCGTGCTGGGCCACCTCGGCGCCCCAGGCGCCACCATCGCCGACGTGCTGGCCAAGGGCGTGGATCCGATGACGGTCTACACCCAGGTGTACGCGCTCCTCGAAACGGGCATGTGCTTCTTCGTGCGCGACGCCCGCTCCCAGGCGGCCGCCAGCTCCATGCGCATGCCGGTGGTGGACGACCCGCTGAGCATCTCGAACATCAAGAAGGTCCTGTACCAGCCAGAGGCCGGCGAGGGCGAGATCTCCGTGGTCGCCGACCTGCCCATGCCGGGCGGACCCGCCGCCGCCGACGACGGCCTGATCCTCGACATTCCCATGGAGATCGAGGACAACGCCGTGGAGGACAAGCGCCGCCGCCTGCGCGAGTTCTACCTGGACATCCGCGAGAAGGACTACTTCCAGGCCCTGGGCCTGTCGCCGACCGCCGGGAACCTGGAGATCGGGACGCGGATCGAGGCCATGGCCCGGGAGTTCGCCATCTCCGCCTACGCCGAGATCGACCTGGGCGAGGACCATGTGAAGCTCGAGGAGATCCTCGAGTACCTCAAGAGCGCGCACCAGACCCTCAGCGACCCGGCCCGCAAGGCCGCCTACCTGCAGAAGACCCAGGCCGACCGCATCAAGGGAGAGTCCATCCTCGACGCCGAGGTCCTGGTGCAGAAGGCCGAGGAGCACCTGGACCAGGGCCGCCCGCGGGAAGCCCTGCAGATGCTGGACAAGGCCCGCCGGATGCAGCCCGAGGTCCCCGACTTCCACGCGCTGTACGCGCTGGCCGCGCACCGGGCGCGTGAGGCCGATAACACGGTCAACTCGGCGATCTTCCACGCCCTCGAACTGGGCCCCGAGAGCCCGACGGTCAACCTGTGCGCCGGCGCCGTGGCCGAGGGCCAGGGGCGCCTCGACGAGGCCGTCCGCCACTTCGAGAAGGTCCTCGAGGTCGATCCAGAGAACCAGCGCGCCTTCGACGAGCTCGACCGCCTCCTGCGCGGCCGCGGTGACTTCCGCATCGTCGAGCGCCTCCACCGCAAGCTCCTGCATCAGTTCGGCAACCGCCGGCCCCAGCGCACGCTGGCCCTGGCCCGCTCGCTGGCACTGCTCTACGAGGAGCACCTGACCGACCTCGACAAGGCCAGGGCCGCCTGGGAGATCGTCCACGCCATCCTCCCTCAGGACACCGAGGCCGCCGAAGCCATGGAGCGCCTGGCCCGTATGCGCGCCCGGCTCTCCCCCGAGGCCCTCACCGAGCGGCTCGAGGGCGTGCGCAAGGATCTGCTCTCCCCCGAGGCCCGCGTCAACGCCTGCCTCGCCGGCTTCCGCCTCGCCCGCGAGAGCGCCCCGGACCTGGCCTACCTGTTCGCCGCGGGCCTCGCCGCCCTCGACGCCGACGCCCCCGAGGCCCGCTCCCTTTACCAGCAGTTCACGCCGCCGTTTCTGGCCCGGGCCTGGCGCGCGGTGGACGCCGAGGTGTGGGAGCTGGCCCAGGACCCCGAGGACTTCCCTTTCGTGGGCAAGATCTTCGAGACCCTCGGGATGCACGTCCCCGAGGGGCGCTTCTTCCCCAGGGACGCACCGCCGCCGCGGGTGCTAGGCCCCGCTGAGCTGCCCTCGGCGTGGGAGCGCGCCCTGACCTACCTGGCCGGACAGTGCTCGATCCCGTTCCCGCCGGTGACGCCGGGGAACACTGCGGCCGACGTCACGCTGACCTACCTCGACACGACCCCCGCGCTCCACGTCTCGGACGCCGCCCTCGGCGACACGGACATCCGCCGCATCGCCGCCCTGGCCGCGCCCTACTGCACCTGCTTCTGGACCGGCCGCGCCCTGCCGATGCTGGCCACCCCGCCCCAGATGCTGCTGCTGCTCAAGATCGTCATCGGCTTCGTCTCCCAGAAGCCCGCCGGCGCCGACGCCGAGAGCCAGCGCCTGCAGGCGCTTCTGGCCGGCGCCCCCGAGCTGCGGGCGGCGCTGACCCAGACCATCAGCGAGGTCTCGTCCAAGATGGGCAACCTCAACGTGTCCAACTGGATCAAGGCCGTCCACCGCAGCGGCCTCCACGTCGCCCTGCTGCTCACCCAGAACCTCCCCGAGCTCTACCGCCGCGCCCCGGAGGACCTGCGCCCGGGCCTGCTCTCCTGGGCCCTCTCGGACCGTCACGTCCAGGCCCGCCGCCTCCTCGGCGTGAGCATCGATGTCTGATCATCAAGTATTGTATTGATTCCGACGGTCCATATAGGGTAACTTACTTCCGCAGTTTGAAGTCCATCCCCGATCGGCGCCCGCGCGCCGCACCCTGAGGAGACGCACCATGGAACACGCCGCCGGAAAGAAGGTCCTCCCCGACAACGCCTACCGGGTTCTCAACCCCGGCGAGGCCTACGTCCCCATCGTGCCCGCGGAGAAGAGCATCATCGAGATCTCCCCCCGCGTGTTCGTCTACGGCATCGCGCTGAACATCATCTTTACCTTCGCCGCGGCCTACCTCGGGCTGCTCACCGGCAACGTCATCGAGGCGGCCATCCCCATCGCCATCCTCGCGGTGTTCCTGGGCAAGACGCTCCATCGCCGGCCCAACACCATCTCAGAGAATGTCATGATCCAGAGCATCGGCGCGGGCTCGGGCGTGGTCGTCGCGGGCGTGGTCTTCACGCTGCCCGCGCTCTACATCAACAAGCTCAACCCCAACATGTTCCACATCATCGTCTCCTCGACGCTGGGCGGCTTTTTAGGGATCGTGCTGCTGATCCCGCTGCGCCGCTACTTTGTCGCCGAGATGCACGGACACCTGCCCTTCCCCGAGGCCACTGCCACCACCGAGATCATCGTGCAGGGCGAGGCCCAGGGCGCCTCCAAGAGCGGGCTCATCCTCATCGCCGCCACCGGCATCGGCGCGCTGTTCGACTTTCTGGCCACCACGGTCAAATTGTGGAACTACACGCTCTCGTCCTCCACGCTGCTGGGCAAGACCGGACTGGCCGCGGCGAAGCGGCACATCACCCTCAAGATCGACGCGCTGGCCGCGCTCTTCGGCCTGGGCGTCATCATCGGCCTGCGCTATGCCGCCGTCATCGCCGCCGGCTCGCTGCTGTCGTTCCTGGTGCTCATCCCGCTCGTGTACTACATCGGCCAGCACACCGACGTGATCATCCCCCACGCCCCCCTCTCCGGCGGCGCCAAGATGCTCATCCGCGACATGGACACGTTCACCATCTTCAAGGCCTACGTGCAGCCCATCGGCATCGGCGCCATCGCCACTGCAGGCCTGATCAGCATCCTCAAGATGTCGCGCATCATCGTCGGCTCGTTCAGCCTGGGCTTCAAGGCGCTGGCCGGCAAGAAGGACGCCCACCTCGATCTGCCCCGCACCGACCGCGACGTGGATCCCAAGTTGGTGCTCCTCGCCGAGGGCGTGCTCATCCTGGTGTTGGGCCTGTTCTACTTCTTCCTGGTCCAGAACATTACCCAGGCGCTGGTCGCCATGGCCGTGACCTTCGTGTTCGCCTTCCTGTTCACGGCCGTGGCCGCCCGCGCCATCGCCATCGTCGGAACCAACCCGGTGTCGGGCATGACGCTGATCACCCTCATCGTCTCGTCGATCATCCTCATCGCCGCCGGCCTCAAGGGCGACCCGGGCCAGTACCTGGCGCTGGTCATCGGCGCGGCCGTGTGCACCGCCCTGTCCACCGCGGGCGGCTTCATCACCGACCTCAAGATCGGCTACTGGGTGGGCGTCACCCCGCGCACGCAGCAGACCTTCAAGTTCATCGGCATCGTGGTGGCCTCCCTCTCGGTGGGCATCGCCATGTGGCTGCTGGCGGCGTCCTACGGCTTCGAGAAGACCGCCACCACCCCGAACCCGCTGGCCGCCCCCCAGGGCAAGCTCATGGCCACCATCATGAAGTCCCTGATGTCCGGCGAGGCCCTGCCGTACCTGCTCTACGGTCTGGGCGGCGCGGTGGCCGTCATCCTCGAGATGTCCAAGGTCCCGGCGCTGGCCTTCGGCCTGGGCATGTACCTGCCCCTCGAGATCAACCTGGGCGTGCTGCTCGGCGGTTTCGCGGCCTGGGTCATCGGCCGCTCCGGCAAGACCGACCGCGAGCGCGCCGCCCGCTCGGGCCAGGGCATCCTGATCGCCTCGGGCATGATGGCCGGCGCCGCGCTCATCGGCATCCTCTCGGCCGTGCTCCAGCTCCAGAACCTGGGCGTGCCCGCCCGCTATCTGAGCGTGGGCGCCAAGTACGTGCCCAGCGGCGGCCAGTGGGTCCCCGAGGAGGCCAAATGGCTGACCGGCGGCCGCGGCCAGGTCATCGGCCTGGTCATGTTCGTCCTATTGGGCGTGGTCGCCTACCTGCTCGCCAAGAAGGGCGCCCAGTGGCAGATCGAGGAGGAGGACGGCCCCAGCGGCGGCGATGGCGGCGAGCCCCCGGCCGGGGACGAGAAGCCCGCTGACGAGAAGCCCGCCGAAGAGAAGCCCGCCGAAGAGAAGCCCGCCGAAGAGAAGTCCGCTGACGAGAAGCCCGCCGAAGAGTAGCCCGAAGCGTAGTACTTCCCTCGATTGAAACGAAAACCCGGGGGAACACGCTCAACCACCCATCATGGTATCCGCCACGGACCACGGACCGCCGCTCACGGACGAAGCTTTGTCACTCCCCGTTCCGGCTGCGTCTGTGTCGGATACCATGTCCGTCCGTGTCTCTTGTCCGTGGTCCGTGGCAGCTCAGGTCCGTGCTTGTCCGTGCCGTCCGTGCCTTACCGTGCCCGGCGCTATTCGGATTCGCTCTCCGAATCCCCCGGGCGACCCGGCTCGCGGGGAACGAGATAGACCCCCGAGACGACGTCGGCCAGGGTGCGGTGGGCGTCGTCGAACAACGCCCAGATCCAGCCCACGCCGAAGGCGGCGATGGAGATCATGGCGATCCACTCGCGCAGGCACAGGCGCAGGGGACCCGGCGGGGCGTGGGCTGCCGTGGTGTAATCGAGCCGCAGGAGCCCCATGCCCGGGGTGCGCCCGGCGAAGGCAGCGATCACGTAGCGGCCGATGGCGAAGGCAGCCGCCAGGGTGAGCCAGAAGCCCAGCGCCCGACCCAGATGGGAGGCGAGCCACACCGCGAGGAAGTCGTACCAGGCCAGGCCGGCGGGAACCTCGAGCGCGCTCATGTACCAGCGGACATAGATGACCGCGCAGAAGGCAAGGACGGGTGAGAGGACCACCAGATCCAACAGCGCTGCCGCGAACCGACGGTGCAACGGCGCCTGCCACAGGGCGCGACGGCCGGCGGCCAGGTGGACCTGGGCGCGGATCACCGGACGATCGTCGGGGGGGAGAGGACGGCGGACGGCGCGGGCGCTCATCGCGGAGCTCCTTTCGGACGGACCACGGGGGCGACGGCACCAGGGGTCGTGTCCTGCCTTTCGGGCGGACGGAGGAGCCACACCTCGAACGGGACTATCATGGCGTGGGTGGTGGCGCGGGCGGCCAACTGCGTGCCGGCCCGAAGGCTCTCCCGGTAGGCTTCCTTCCCCACGAAGCCCAGGGCGGCGGCGGGCTTCACCTCCCGGCCATGGTGGTAGCGCCGGGCGAGTCCACACTCACCGGAGAGGACGATCCCGCCCGAGCGGGGCGCGTGGAGGCCCTGCTGGCATCCCGGGGTGATGGTGGCGGCGGCATATCCCATGGGCTCCCGGTGCGGGATCACCCAGGTGCCGGCCTGCACCCTCGAGAGCTCCCAGCGCGCGGGCTTCCACTCGAGCTCCAGGCGCAGACGGGCGCGGGCGGCGGGGAACACCAGGGAGACCCCGGCGTGGAGCGGCGCCGCGGGAAAGAGCGGGCCCAGCAGGTCGAGGGCCCCCGGAAACCTGGCGATTCCACCGGCCTGAAGGGCGGCGGAATCGCTCTCCAGGTCGGCCACCGAGGTGAAGCCGACGCGGATCAGGCCCGGCATCCGCTCGAGCACCTCGCAGCGCTCGACCCGCCCGAGGGCGGCCGGCAACATCCGGGCGCAGGTCGGCGCCTCGTCGAAGGTCTCCCAGGTGGCCTGCCCGGTGAAAGTGATCCGCGTCTCGTCCACCTGGGCCTTGGCGTGCAGCGCGCGCAGCGGGCCGCGGTCGCCCGAGACCAGCTCTGGGTCGTCCTTCGCCGCCGGATCGATCACCCAGGTGCCTGCAGCCAGGCCGGGCCAGGGCCCCAGTTGCCCGGAGGCCGGCGAGAACACGAGCTCGCGTCCGTCGAGGGTGAAGCGCACCAGGGCGTTCGGGAACTCGACCAGGGAGGGGATCCGCCAGGCGACGACCTCGTGGTCGCTCGCCCGGACCCGGCGCACGGCGCGGACCTCGGGCACGAAGGCGAGCAGGGCGGCCTCGAACAGCAGGGCGCGCTCGAGCGGCGTCACGGCGCGGTGCTTCAGGACGTCGGCGAAGGAGGCGGGCGGGCGGCGCACGGCCAGGGTGCGGAAGGCGGTCATGACCAGGGCGCGCAGGGCCTCGACGCGGGCGGCCGGCGTGGGCGCGAGCTCGAGCTCCCGGCGCACGAACTCGGGCCAGGCCGGAGCCTCGGGCGAGGGCATCTTCCCGGCCGGGGCGGGGAGATACCGCCAGGCCCGGTGGACGGCGGCCAGCGCGGCGGCGTCCTTCCATGCCGACACCACGACGCGGGGCAGGCGACCGACCAGCTCGTCGGTCAACTCGATACGGCGACCGGCGCCCACCCCGGTGAAGCCGGCGCCGGGGACGGCGCGGCAGGTGACGGTCACCGCGGGGGGAGCGCCGGTGAGGGCGCAGCCCTGGGGGGGATCCACCAGCGCGACGTGGGCGACGCCGGTGAACCGGTACTCGAGCAGGTCGACGGGGCGCACCCGCTGGAGCGGAAAGCGGACGTCCAGGGGCAGCGCGGGCGCAGTGACGTCTTCGAGACGCCAGCGCCGCACCACCCGGGAGCCGGGGACCGCGCCGACGTGGCTCACGACGGTCTCCCGCCACGGGCTGGCGCCGGGCGTGAGCTCCTCGCCGAACGGCGTGACCTCGTTGATGGCGTGGGGCGGGGTCACGACCTTCTTTCCGGTGCCGGGAGCGACCGTGTACGCCTCGAGCAGGGTGAACTTCTGGGCGCCGGCGAGCCAGCGGAACCGGGGATCGAGGAACACGTCCATGGCGAGCAGGCTGTGCACCTCCTCCTCGACGGCGCACTCGGTGACGGCGCGGCCGTCGACGACCACCGCGACCGTGCAGCGCTCGGAGAGGACACGGGCGTCCAGCTTCGGCAATTGGCCCTCGGCCGGCGCGGCGGGGGCGCCGGCGGACACGAGGGACCCGACAAGGACGGTGAGAAACGCGAAGAGCGGACGGCTCATTTCCCCACCTCCAGCTCCACGCGCAGCCGATCCAGGCGGCTGAACGCGGCGATGGTGTCCGCCAGGGCGCCGTACTGCGCGACCGGCACACGACGCTGTGGCAGCAGCAGCCGCGCGGTGAAGCGGATCCGGCGCGGCTCGACCCGGACGTTCCACGTGAGCTCGGCCACGGGTGTGCGGATCGGCGCCGGGGTCGGCAGGGTCCGCACCGTCAGCGTCTTCTCGGATGTGAAGGTCTCCTCGAGCTCGACCACCCCGTTGGAGCGCAGCAGCACCGGCATGCGGCGGGCCGGATTGGGCTTCAGGTGTAGGTGCGGCAGCAGCCGATCGTACTCGGGAAGGGCCTGCAGCGAGAGCGGGGTCCAGGTGAAGCTTCGGCCCTCGAGATACCAGGGCGAGGGCGCCTCCACCTCGGCCGCGAAGACCACGTTGGCGTCGAACTTCCAGGGGTCGGTCCAGGTGAACCGGCTGACCTTGGCCGCGGGGGAGAGCCTCCGCCCGAACTCGAGGCCCAGTGCGTCGCGCTCGGCCACGGGGGCGTAGCCGATGGCGCGCCGCAACTGACTGTCCGCGGTGCCGCGCCCCTCGATCCGGGAGGACAGCGCAAGGGTCTTCGGATCCTTGAACCGGACCGCCGTGGTGAAGCGCAGCAGGTTGTCCTCCGGCCGGCTCGGCGGGATCATCTCGAGGCCGCGGCCCCCCGGGGTGCCGATCACGTAGTGCTGCTCGTGCTCGGCCGGGCTCCAGACGTAGCGATCCAGCGGCGCCCAGGTCGGATCGAGCATGGTGAAGGTGCCGTCGTCGTTCTTCACGGCGACGACCGAGTGGTTGAACTGGTCGGCGGGCTCGGCCTCGACGCGGGCGCCGGCCATGGTCATCGCGGCATACGCGGTGAAGCCGGCCGCGCGCAGCATGGTGACGAGCATCGAGGCGATGTCCTTGCACACGCCGGCGCGCTCCTCGAACACCTGCTTGCCGCTGTGCAGGAGGTAGCCCTCGGCCTTCCCCATCGAGAAGCCGCGGTAACGGATGTGGTTGGCCACCCAGCGGGTGAGGACGGCGAGCTGCTGCTCCCGGGCGGTCACGCCGCGCAGGAGCTCGGCGACCTTGGCGCGGATCTCGGGCGTGGCCTCGAACTGCTGCTCGTTCACCTCGTGGAACCACCGGCTCTTGGCCTGCCAGTCGGGCACCGTGGCCAGCACGACCTTGGGCAGCCCGTCGGACTCGAAGGGCGCCATGGGCTCGCGCTCGAAGGCCGGCAGGTCCCGCATGACCCAGCGGTGGGTCGTGCCCTGGGCGTTGTACGTGGTCGACGAGGCGACAGGACCGTTGTACTCCTTCACGTGGAGGCGCTTGTCCGGGGGCAGGGTCAGGACGTACTCCTTCTCGAGGACCGGGTACGGCTCGTCACCAAAGAGAATCTGATCGTAGAAGTGCCCGCGCATGGGGGGCACGAACTCCTCGTCCGGCTCCTGGCCCAGGTAGGCGATGAGGAAGCCGCGCTTGCGGGTGACGACCTGCAGGCCCATGCCCGGCTCCAGGGCCGGGATGGTCACGATCTTCATACGGAAGCGCCAGAGAATCCAGCCCGCCGGCTGGGGCACCTCGGTGACCACGGGGGTGATCGTGGTGCAGCCCCCGCGCGGATGGCAGGAGCCGAGGGAGACGATGTCCACCGCGTTCGTGTTGGGATCCACGTCGAAGCGCAGGGTGGTGAGCCGGGCCGCGCCCTGGAGCGTCTGCGCTTTGTACAGTTTATTCTCGAGGACGGTGGACGCACCCGAGGGCTTGACCTCGGTGCGCACCTCGTGGTGCACGATGACCACGTCGGCCCCGGGGACGTCGGCGGCGGCGAGGCGTTCCCGGATCGTGGGCGGCGCCCCCGCGAGGGACAGCAACAGCAGCAGGGATGTCAGCATGGGACCTCCTGGACTGGGCGAAACCGTAGAGGAAGTGCGGCCCGGATGCAATAAGAATTGGGAATCACGCAGACCGCCGGCGCGTGCGTGCCCCCGATCTGCGCCGAGATTCATTACTGAAGCGTAGTTGCATCCACGGCGAGCCGCAGGGTGCCCCGGGTGCGGGCCCGCAGGACGACCTCCCGACGGCCGGCGCCCCAGAGCACCAGGAGCGGTCCCTCGGGCACCAACTGGCGCAGCGCCGAGCGCGGCGGGACGGTGAACTCCCGGGTGAACCCCGTGCGCCGGAGGGTCACCGCCAGGGGACGGGGGGACGGGTTCTCCAGGATCAGCACCGCGTGGGTGAGGGTGCCGTCGGCCTCCACCGTCGTGAGACCGGCGCCCCCGGGGCCGACACCGCCTACGCAGGAGATCGCGGCGAAGGAAAAAAGGCATATGGCAAATAATATTGGCGCCCGCGTCATGATCGCCATCCAAGTCCGAACCCGGGATCCTGTCAATGCTTTTGTGGCTCCGGCACGCCCCTGACCCGGCCGGGACCGTCGCCCGTGCCCTCGGCGGAGCCCATTCGATATATGGTAGATTTCCGTTGATTCTCCTCCGGTCCTCCCTTATATTTGGCCCCCGTGATGCGCCCGGAGACGCACCCGGCCTGGTGTTCAGGAGCCGGTCCCGCGAGCCCCGGTGAGGCGCAAGGAGTCAAAGTCATGCTCGAATTCATGCGTACCAAGAGCCGTTCCCTGATGGTCTATGCGGTCCTCGGCGTCATCATCCTGACGTTCGTGATCTCGTTCGGCCCCGCGGCCAACAAGCTCTCCTGCGGCGGCGAGAACGTCGTCGCCACCGTCGACGGCCACGACGTCAACCTCACCGAATGGCAGTACGCCCGGGCGATGGCCGGCACGCTGATCCGCGACACCGAGGGCATCACCCTGGTGCGCTTCGCCATGGACAAGATCATCGAACGCAAGCTGCTGGCCGGCCTGGCCCGCGCCAACGGCATCCGCTTCACCGTCAAGGACGCCGAGGACATGATCCTGCACAACCGCATCATCGTCTTCGGACAGGAGGTCCCCCTGACCGTGTTCGGCGCGTGGCCGGTGGATCCCAAGACCCAGAAGCCCGGCGAGTTCAACTACGCCCGCTTCCGCAACTGGGTCCGCCACATGGTCGGCATCCCCGACGAGAAGCGCTTCCTGGAGATCCAGGTCGAGGAGATGACCGCCAAGGCCTACCGCGACGCCTTCCTGTTCGGGCTGGCCGGCTCCACCCGCACCCGCTGGATGAACTACCAGAACGAGTACCTCGAGATCACCTTCAAGGCCGCCCGCTTCGCCCCCGAGGCCTACCTCGACAAGGGCACGGTCACCGCCGAGGAGCTCGACGCCTTCCTCGCCACCGAGGACGGCAAGAAGGCCGCCGAGGCCGCCTACGTCGCGGACGAGAAGAAGTACGCCGAGACCCCGAAGACCCGCCACGTCTTCAAGGCCGCCCTGCCCGTCGAGGCCGCCCTGCTCGCCGAGATCCGCAAGCAGGAGAAGCAGGACCTCGAGAGCCTGAAGGCCGCGCTGCCCATGCAGGGCTTCGCGCTGACCCAACTGGGCCGCAGCCTCGACGCCGCGAAGACCGCCGTGAAGGCCGACGCCCCGCTGCCCGAAGGCTTCACCGCCCTGGGTCACCTGGGCATGACCGCCGAGGCCGCCACCATCGACGCCACCACGCTCGCCCAGGTGTGGAGCGAGCCCCTGCTGACCGTCCACGGCCCCCAGTTCACTGACGAGGGCGCCGTGCTCTACGTCGCCCAGAGCGAGAGCGGCGGCAAACTGACCAAGGAGCAGGGCGTCCGCCTGGCCGCCCGCGATCTTCTGGCCGCGAAGAAGGCCGAGGCCGCCGCCCAGGCCGCCGCCGACGGCGCGCTGGCCGCCCTGGTGGCCGGCAAGACCCCCGAGCAGGTGGCCGGCATGCCCGAGCTGCTCACCGAGGGTCCGGTGAACCCGCTCAAGGGCCAGCCCGGCCTGATCACCCGCGAGCTCGCCACCGAGCTCTGGAAGCTCGAGACCCCGGGGAAGGTCCTGCCCCGCGTGGTCGTGGACGAGGTCCTGGGCAAGAAGGTCTTCAAGGTCATGCTCCTCGAGGGCCGCCGCCTGCCCTCCCGCGAGGACTTCGAGGCCCAGGAGACCGCCGAGGCCGTCAGCCCCATCTCCGCGCGCAGCTCGTTCGCCCTGGACGCCGTGATCAAGGACCAGTGCATCAAGATCGTCAAGGCCGGCGGCGTCCAGCTCACCCCCGCCCTCCAGCAGGCGCTGTCCTTCAAGCGCTCGCCGGACACCACGCCCGAGCAGGCCAAGGACCTCCCCCCCGAGGACTACTCCCCCTGCCAGTACGTCGGCACCACCGGCGGCCTCTAGCGCGCCTCGCCACGGCCCGCCCCTCCACGGCCGGTCGCGACGTGTTTTTCCCTTCCCTCCTGTCCCGTTTCACGCTACATCCGTCCCGTAAGAAGGTGCCCCCATGCGACGCATCCTGTCCGTCTGCCTGCTTTTCGCCACCGTCTCCTGCTCGGGGAAACCACCCCGCGACGAGGGCGCGGGACGTCCCGTGGATCTGCCGCCGCCACCGATGCTGGTCGTCCCCGCGAACCCCGCGCCGGCGCCCGTCGGCCCACCTCCGGGAGAGGCCGTGAAACCCAAGCCCAAGTCCGACGTGATGACCCTCGAGGAGGTGCAGGCCGCCCTCACCCGCCTCCACCCCGTGGTCCTCCGCTACCCCGAGGAGGACCTGACCCCCGAGCTCGTCCCCGTGGTCGCCCGCCTCGTCGAGGCCGCCCGCGCCATGGACGATATCTTCCTGCTCCAGGTCTCCCCCGAGAACCCCGCGACCCGCGCGGCGATCGCCCAGGCCGTGGAGAAGGACCCGACGCAGAAGCCCTTCCTCGAGTATTTCGACCTCATGGCCGGCCCCTGGGACCGCCTCGGCGAACAGAAACCCTTCTGGGGAAAGACGAAAAAGGCCCTGGGGGCCGGCTTCTACGAGGCCGGAGTCACGAAGGAGGCGTTCGAGACGCACCTGGCCACCCTCGAGGGCGCCCTGGTCACCGAGAAGAACCGGGGCCAGCGCATAAAGCTCCAGGCCGAGCTGGACGCCATGAAGTCGCTATACACCGTGGTCGGACGCCAGGACGGCGCCTTCGTGGCGACCCCCTACCACCAGCGCCACCGCGAGCCGCTGGCCCGCGCCGCCGCCGCCCTGGAAGAGGCCGCCAAGCTCACGAAGGAGCCGTCCCTGCGACGCTTCCTCACGCTGCGGGCCAAGGCGATGCAGGACGACCGGTACCGCGAGAGCGACCTCGCCTGGCTCGACGTGAGGGGTCCCATCGAGTTCCTCATCGGACCTTACGAGGTGTATGAGGACGGCCTGATGGGCTACAAGGCCGCCTACCAGGCCTTCGTGAACCTGGTCGACCGCGAGTACACGGAGAAGCTCGCCCAGCTTCGGACCTGGCGCCGGGAGCTCGAGGCCGCCCTGCCCTATGAGGCGAAGTTCCGCCCTGTCCGCGGCCAGGACGTGCCCATCGTGGTGGTCAACCAGTTGTTCTCGGCCGGCGACGCGCGCGCAGGGGTGCAGACCATGGCGTTCAACCTCCCCAACGACGAGGAAATCCGACGCCAGAAGGGCTTCAAGTTGGTGCTGTTCCGCAACGTCGCCCAGGCCAAGTTCGATGCCGTGCTCGTGCCCGTGGCCAAGGCCGTGCTCAACCCCGCCCAGCTCGAGCACGTGACCTTCGACGCCTTCTTCAGCCACACCCTCCACCACGAATTCACTCACGGCCTGGGACCCGCGTTCGTCAAGGTCGGCGGAAAAAACCTGGAGGTGCGCGAGCTCCTGAAGGAATACCACGCGGCCAACGAGGAGGCCAAGGCCGACGTGGGCGCCCTGGTGGGGCTCGCCGAGCTGGCCCGCACCGGCCGCGTCCCGGACGCCGCGCTCAAGGCCGGACAGGTGACCTTCGTCGCCTCGATCTTCCGCAGCATCCGCTTCGGCGCGGAAGAGGCCCACGGGAAGGCCAACCTCATGGCCTTCAACTTCCTCCTCGAACAGAAGGCCCTGGCCGTGGATCCGGCCACGCTCACCGTCACGGTCGCCTTCGACCGCATGCCCCAGGCCTGCCGTGACTTCGTGGCGGAGATTCTGAAGATCCAGACGACGGGCGACCCGGCGGCGGCCGCCATTTTCGAGCAGAAATACGGCGAGCTGCCCCTCACCGTGAAGAAGATCATCGGCAGGTTGAAGGACGTCCCCGTGGACATCGCGCCCACCTTCCCGGTCCTGGAGAAACTGAAGTAGCCATGTCCGGCCTGCGCCGCCTCGACCAGGTGCTCGTCGCCCGGGGACTCGCCGAGAGCCGCCAGCGGGCCCAGGCGCTCATCGCCGAGGGCAAGGTGACCGTCAACGGCCTGGTGATCACCAAGCCGGCCTCCCAGGTGGCCGAGGGCGCGAGCGTGACCGTCACCCAGCCCGCGGACTGTCCCTACGTCTCCCGGGGCGGGTTCAAGCTCGCCCACGCGCTGGACGCGTTCGGCCTGGACGTGACCGGCCTGGCCTGCCTCGACGTGGGCGCCTCGACCGGCGGCTTCACCCACTGCCTGCTGTTGCGCGGCGCGGCCTTCGTGCACGCCGTGGACGTGGGCTACGGCCAGCTGCACTGGAGCCTGCGCACCGACCCGCGCGTGGGCGTCCACGAGCGCACGCATATCAAGGACGTCACCCCGGAGCTTCTCTCGCCCCCGCCGACCTTCGTGGTCATGGACGTCTCCTTCATCTCCATCCTCAAGGTCCTGCCCTGGCTGAAGGCGCTATTGCCCCCGGGCACCCGCGTGGTCACCCTGATCAAGCCGCAGTTCGAGGTGGGCAAGGGCAAGGTGGGCAAGGGCGGCGTGGTCACCGACGAGGCCCTGCGCGAAGTGACCGTCGCCGGCATCATGGCCGCCGTGGGCGCCCTGGGCTGCACCGAACCCCAGGGGCCGGTGCGCAGCCCGATCACAGGTCCCGCGGGCAACGTGGAGTACCTCGCCACGTTCCGGCTGTGAGAATCACCGAAGGTTGGCGAAGTCGATGACGGTGTTGCCGGAGAGCTCGGGGTCGTAGGGGACGCAGCGGGTACGCGGCTCGAGGCCGGGGGCGTCGGGCTTCACGGTGGCGCAGATTTCCTGCTTGCGGTACATGGTGTCGAAGCGCGGCACGGTGAAGGTCCCCTGAGCGTCGGCCTCGACACAGGCAGGGTGCTGCTCGGGGTGGGCCTTGGGGCGCACGCACACCCGGGCGCCGGGTATCGGGCCGCCGCTGCCGCTGTCGCGGACGGTCCCACTGACGGGGCCGACCGGGACGCGCTGGGGGCCGTAGCAGGCGGCCAGGAAGAAGGCACCGCCGGCCGAGAGCAGGCCGACGGCGGCACGTTTGAGTTGGGTGAGCCGGATGAACATCGTGCAGTCCTCCTGATGATCAGTTGCGACCGACGCGGCGCCGGCGCAGGACCAGGAACAGGCCCAGCAGCAGGGAGAGGGAGAGCACCGGCAGCCCCGAGCCTCCATTGGAGGCCGGCGTGCGGCAGCCGCAGTCGCCGTCGAGGGTGCGTGCGGGGGGCTCCTCGTCCTCGCAGGCGTCGCCGAGGCCGTCGGCGTCGGCGTCGGCCTGATCGGTGTTGGCCACCAGCGGGCAGTTGTCCTCGGTGTCGTTCACCGTGTCGCCGTCGTCGTCGAGGTCGCAGGCGTCGCCCTGGGCATCGCCGTCCAGGTTGTCCTGGGTCGCGTTGGGCACGTCGAGGCAGTTGTCCGCCTCGTCGGCCACGCCGTCACCGTCGCGGTCGCCCTCGCAGGCATCGCCCTCGCCGTCGTCGTCGGTGTCGGTCTGATCCTCGTTGACCACCAGCGGGCAGTTGTCCGGGTCGTTGAGCACGCCGTCGCCGTCGATGTCGTCGTCACAGGCGTCGCCGGCCTCGTCACCGTCCAGGTCGGTCTGCAGCGGGTTCGCGTCTTCGGGGCAGTTGTCGTCCTCGTCCGGGACGCCGTCGCCGTCCGCGTCGCCCTCGCACACGTCTCCGGTGCCGTCGTCGTCCTCGTCGGCCTGGTCCGCGTTGGGGACCAGCGGGCAGTTGTCCTCGAAGTCCGGCACTCCGTCGCCGTCGCCGTCCGGGGCCACGTCACAGGCGTCGCCGATGCCGTTGTCGTCGCGGTCCTCCTGCAGCGGATTCGCGTCCTCGGGGCAGTTGTCCACGTCGTCGTTCACGCCGTCGCCGTCGTCGTCGAGGTCGCAGACATCACCCTGATCGTCGTCGTCCAGGTCGAGCTGGTCTGAGTTGGCCGTGACCGGGCAGTTGTCCACCTCGTCGTTCACGCCGTCGCCGTCGTCGTCGGGATCACAAACGTCACCCAGGTCGTCCGTGTCCAGATCCTCCTGCTCGGAGTTGGCGATGAGCGGGCAGTTGTCCACCTCGTCGGGGACGCCGTCGCCGTCGTTGTCCGCGTCGCACTCGTCGCCGATGCCGTTGCCGTCGGTGTCCGTCTGGTCGTTGTTGGCCAGCAGGCGGCAGTTGTCGATGTCGTCCGTGATCTCGTCGCCGTCCGAGTCGTCGTCGCGGAAGTCCGGGATCCCGTCGCCGTCGGTGTCCGCGGGCGGCGTCTCGAGGTCGGTGTCACCGGCCTCCACCGCGTCGGTGATCGTGTCGCCGTCCGAGTCGTCGTCCATCGCGTCGATGAGGCCGTCCTCGTCGGTATCCACCGGGTTGTCCAGGTCGTCGCCGAACTCCAGATCGTCGGGCAGGCCGTCGGCGTCGGAGTCCACGCTCTCGGGATCCATCTCCCAGCCCTCCTCGACGGCGTTGGGGATCCCGTCGCCGTCCAGGTCGTCGTCGCAGGCGTCGCCGTCGCCGTCGCCGTCCAGATCGGCCTGGGACGGGTTCTCCACCATGGGGCAGTTGTCCACGTCGTTGGCCACCCCGTCGCCGTCGGCGTCGCCGTCGCAGACGTCGCCGATGCCGTTGCCGTCGGTGTCCTCCTGCCCGGCGTTCTCGGCGAGGGGGCAGTTGTCCACAAGATCGGAAGAGCACACGTCTGAACTCCAGTCACCGAATACGAACTCGT
>CALKWH010000085.1 GCA_938004375.1 uncultured Pseudomonadota bacterium | reverse complement strand
GCCCCGCAGGAACCGGTACTGGGCCGAGGTGTCCTTCTCGAGCGCGGCCACCACGCGCTCGTACTGGCCGGACAGCATCCGCGTCTTGATCAGGCGCCGTCGCGCGGCCTCGGAGGGGTCCCTGGCCAGCGCCTCGGCGTAGCGCTCGGCGAGCTGGTCGGCGCTCAGGGCGAGGCTGGCGAGGCGCAGCTCGAAGGCCTCGGGGCGCTGCTCCTTCGGCAGCGCCTGCACCAGTGCGAGCGCCTGGGCGTACTCGCCGCGCTGGTAACGCGCGCGGGCCTCCCAGGCGGGATCGGGGCAGCCCTCGAGGAGCTCGAGCACGGCGTCCCAGGCGCCCAGGCCGTGGGCGACGCGCAGGAAGGCCGGGCGGCGCGGACAGGGCAGCTCGGCGATCAGCGCGCGCCGGGCGGCGGCGTCGAGGGTGTGGGGGAGGAACATCAGTTGGACGCGGCGCAGACGGGCCAGGTCCTTCTGCTGGTCGGCGACGCGGGCCGCCTCGACGGCAGAGAGCAGCCACGAGAAGGCCTCGGGGTGCCCGGGCAGGGTGTCCCACAGGAACTCCCAGCCGCCGGCCTGGTCCGGCGGGGCCAGCAGCGGGATCCACTCGAGGAGCACCGCCAGGCGCGCGGGGGCCGTGCAGGACGCCTCGGTGAGCCAGCGGGCGGCGGCGGGCAGACCGCCGGCGGCGGGCAGACCGCCGGCGGCGGGCGGACCGCCGGCGGCGGCCAGACCGGCCAGGGGCGCGAACGCCACGCGCAGCAGGCGGCGGCGCGCGGCGGGCTCGGGCAGGGTCCGGACGAGGAGCAGGGCGGCCTCCTCGGCCACGGGGGAGGGGGCGGCGGCGAAGGGCGACCACAGGGCTTCGGCGTCCACGGGGGGCTTCGCGACGGCTGCCCGCAGGTCGGCGAGCCGGCGGCCCCAGCCCCAGGCGTCGGTGGGCTCCGGGGCCTGGGCGAAGGCCCGGGAACCCGTGGGGACGGCGAAGAGCAGGGTGAGGACGAGGCCGAGCCGGGTCATGGGAGTATTGTGACGGGAAAGCGCCTCAAGTCAACGTTTCGTCCGCGAGGGGCTGGTCGGAGGGCGCGGCTCCGGAGGTCCCGGACACGGCGAACGCCGGCGCAGGGACGGGCAGACCGGCGGCCCGGAACGAGCCCACGGGCAGGGCGGCGGTGATGAGCAGGGTGAGGGAGACGCCCAGCAGGTACATGCCCTCCTCGAGGGTGTCCACCACCAGGGGCACGGGCTCGGAGCGGACCAGCATGGTCAGCAGCATCGGGAGCACGGCGAAGGCCAGGAAGGTGCCCCAGCGCAGGATCCCGGGGATCGGCAGCGCCCGGTGCTGCGAGACCTCGAGGGCCTTGAGCAGGAACAGCGGTGCGTAGTACTTCACCAGGGTGGCGCCGAAGACCAGGAACCACAGGGTCTCGAACAGGTTGGGGAACCAGGCCAGCCCGAAGCGGAAGTCGATGCCGCAGGTGCGCACGCTGAAGAAGGCGGTGAAGGACAACAGGATCAGGGCCACCGCGGGCACGGCCAGCAGTCCCCGGGGCGCGTCGGGTCGCCGGGCCTCGAGGGCGCGCGAGGCCTCGAGCAGGGCGAACGCGCACACGAACAGCAGGTGGATCTGGTAGAACACCTGCAGCGAGAACGCGAACATGTAGGCGAGCAGCCACTGGGTCCAGAAGAAGGTGATCAGCCACTTGCAGCCGCCGGGGAACCGGCGGGTGGGCACGAACCACAGCGCGACGAGACCCCAGAACAGGCCGGCGTACACGAACGGCGAGAGGTGGTTCCCCCACAGCCAGAAGACGGGGGTGGCCAGAAAGGCGGGGAGCGCCCAGGCGAGCTTCGTGCGGCTCAGGTGGGTCTGGCGCGCGGCGAAGAAGGCGGACAGCAGGAAAGGCACCAGGGCATAGGCCATGTTCCACCCGGCGCCCTCCCGATGGGGCAGCAGGGGGAAGTCGAAGATGCGGAAGTTCTCGACGAACATCGAGTACTGGGGCAGCAGCAGGAGCGCGGCGACCAGGGGCAGGGCGGCCGCGGCCCACCTCTCGCGCGGAGTCCGGCCGGCCGGGCCGTCGGCGCCGCCGCCGAGGAACCACAGGGCGGTGGCCCCCAGGTGGACGCTCAGGAAGAACGGCGTGGTGCGCAGGAAGCCGTAGGCATACAGCGAGGGGAAGTGCAGGAACGGGGCGATGGCCATGGCCACCAGCGAGCCGCCCCAGAGGCGCTCCCGCCAGGCGCGGCCAGGGAACCACCAGGCGTACAGCCCGATCCCGGCGGCCAGTTCCAGCAGGTAGAAGCCATAGGTGTAGAAGATCCGGAGCTCGTGCACGGCCAGGTCGAAACGCCGGTAGACGAGGCCGCGGGCGATGCCCCAGACCAGGAGCCCGGCGGCCACCGCCCAGGCGCCCCGGTTGCGCCAGGCGGACCGCGCGAGCCAGCCGCCCATGCCCGCCAGGAGCGCGAAGAGCGGCCAGAACCAGCCGACGTAGAGCAGGGCGACGGCGACCACCCCCCAGGGCGCCCCCACGCGCACGGGGACCGGCGGCAGGGCGGGCGCGAGCAGCAGCAGCAGGCCCAGCGCCCACAGCGCGCCCAGCAGGCCGAAGCGCACGGCGTACTCCGGCGTGATCCGCAGCCGCCCGGGCTCCACGGCGCGATGCAGCGCCCGGGCCTCCTCGGGGCCGTACAGCGCGCGCACCGGCTCCCGGATCGCCTCCCAGAAGAACTCGCCCTGGTAGTCGTCATGGAACGGCAGGCGGAACATCACCGAGAGGAAGAAGGTGTGGGAGAGCAGGTGGATGTCCCGACGCAGGCCGGGCGTGAAGTCGGGCCCGCGGTACAGGTAGAACGTCGGGACGTGCATGTTGTACATGTGCTTGCCCTCGTCGTCCATGCCGTGGTCGCCCATGACCATCAGCGTGTCGGTGGGGCGCAGCCGGGCGGTCACGCCGGCGAGCAGGTCGTCGACGACCTTCAGTTGCGCGCGGTACTGGGGCGTGTCCGACCCGAAGGTCTGGCCGTCGTCGTGGGGGCCCAGCAGGTGGACGATGGTCACCGTGTTGGCCGGGTCCGCAAAGAAATCCAGGGCCCTGGCGACCAGCTTCTCCTGGCTGGCGCCCTTCTTGTAGACGTGGCTCTGGGTGATGGCCCCCGGGTACAGCGTGGGGATGACGTAGTCCGAGACCGCGGCGATGTGGGCCCCCCGGTTCTTCATCTGGAAGAACCAGGCGGTCCTGTGCTTGCTCTTCTGCGGGTTGAAGTCCTCGCCGAAGGCCAGCACGGTGGAGCGGTCGATGCCCGAGAAGGCGGCCTCGACGCAGTGCACGGTCATGTTCGTCGCGCAGGGGACGACCTCGCCCCAGGTGCTCTCGGGGAGCAGCCGGTTGAGGTTCGGCATGAGCGCCGGATCCACGGCGTAGTCGAACCTCAGGCTGTCGATGAAGTAGATGAACACGCGGTTGCCCGCCGGCAGCGTCTCCTTGGCCATGCGCCGCTGGACGTCGGGGGTGGCCTTGACGTACGGGTGCGGCGGCAGGCGGCGTTCGCGGATGACGTGATCGACGGAGACCAGGGTGAGGAGCCCGGTCAAAAGGAGCCAGAGGGCCGGGATGACCGGGGACGGGGAGAACAGGGGGGACAGCAGTCTCTTCATGATGATTGGGATCGGGGTCCGGCGACGACGCGCGCTGCGCGCCTATCTGTGGAGCTCCTTGAAGATGTCGTCCATCAACTTGTAGAACCGGATGAAGTCCCGGGCGATGTCGATGGGCGAGAAGGCGTCGTAATACTTCTTGGCCAGGTGGAAGTTGCGGCTGGTGGGCGTGTGCTCGGAGAGCTCCATCTCCATCTCTTCGGCGATCTCCCTGGCGACGAACCAGATCTTGTCCACCATGCCCCGGGCGGGCTCCTGGTAGACGAACACGCCGCACGATCCCACCGAGGCCGAGAAGTACACCTCGGCCGGGGCCCGGACCTCCTCGTCCCCCGAGGCGCGGGGGTTCTCGTCCATCCAGCGCTTGCAGGTCCCCGAGAGCGAGGACGCCGTCTGGAAGAGCACCATGTCCTCGTCGAAGCGCAGGGCCTCGATCTGCGTGCGGATCTCGGTGAGCAGCGGGTAGGTGACGGAGTCGGCGTGCAGCCACAGCGCCTCGACGCTCTCCCGGTGCCGCCGGTAGATGTCGTGGTAGGCGGTGATCAGGTCGTCGTCGGCGTCGCAGCCGGAGCACTCGGCGACGTGGTCGAACAGGCGGCAGATGGCGGGGCCGTACTGGTCCACGAGCTGGCTCAACTGGTGCGTCAGGCCGTGCATCTCCAGGTGCTCGGGGTAGGCGCAGCGCAGGTGCTCGACGAAGTCGGTGATGAGCAGCCGCGTGTGGCTGGCCACGGTCGGGCTCTTCACCAGCGTGTTGAGCACCTCGATCATCCAGGGGTACTCGAGCTGGCGGGTGACGTGCTGCTCAGCCGAGCGCAGGTGCCCCAGGCGCAGGGACACGGGCAGGATCTGGTACGGCTGGGGGTTCTGGTCCGACGCCCAGCGGCGGTACAGGTCCACCACGTATTCGCCGGTCAGGCTCTTCTGCTGGCGGGTGCCGCTGCCGTGGTAGCGCCGCCACCCCTCCTTGGGCAGGATCAGGTTCTCGACGTACACCGCGAAGGAGTACGGCTCGTTCCAGATGCAGATGTCCACCGTGCGGCCCTCCTCGCCCAGCGGATAGTCGGTGGTCACCATGGTCTCGCGCAGGTCGGCCGAGAGCACGTCGAGCTGGTCCCAGTCGAGGATGCTCTCCTTGACCTTGGCGTACGGGATCGGGCTCAGGCTGTCCGGGTCGGCCTCCTCGAGGGGCGGCTTGCACTTCAGCGCGTGGCTGAGGAACTGGCGCAGGAACGAGTCCTCGAGGCCGTGGTTCTCGTTGGGGTTCAGGAAGTACGCCAGCAGCGAGGAGTAGCGGGACTTCTGGTACTCCATGCTGAAGATCGAGAACAGGTTGGGCGCGCGCAGGCGCTGGTCCACCTGGAAGAAGACCGGATCCGCGAGCAGGTTGCCGAGCATGAGTTCGAGTTCGTTGCGTTCCTTCATGGTCCTCACTCCCAGGTCTTGAGCGCCGTGTCCAGCGGGACCAGCGGCGTGGATTCGGCCTCCAGCTCGAGCAGGAAGCGGGTCGGGGCGTGCCACAGGACGTCGACCACCGGCTTCAGGTCCTGGCCCGGCGTGAAGGCCACGATCAGGATGGTCTCGTAGGCGTCGGCGAAGAACCGCACCCAGTAGGTGGCGTGCGGCTGGAAGATCGACACCATCTGCGGCGCGAACACGGTGTCGGGGCGGTTGCGGTACCAGGAGACGCCGATCTCGAGGAAGTCGTCGTGGAGCGGGCGTTCGGGGGGCCAGTGGTACACGGTCCCCAATTTCTTCATCTGGACCTGCACCACCTCGAGGCCCGGGCTCTTCAGCAGCCGCGGGATCGTGGGGTCGAGGAGCTTGTCGGCAAAAGGCAGCTCGTCGACGGTGAACAGCAGCACGCTGGGGCTCGCGAGGTTTCCCTCGCTCTCGGAGATCTCCATGTCCTCGAGGTCGGCGAACACGTTCATGGCGGCGAGCAGGTGCAGCCGCATGCACTCGCGCAGCACCCAGAAGTTGGCGAGCCCGGTCTTCTCCATGAGGGTGACGATGTTCGTCTTCCCCTGGTGCTCCTGGTACACCTGCTTGATGAACAGGATGTCCTCCTTGCCGACGCCGGCCAGCGCCTGGAGCGCGGAGAACAGCGTGTGCTCCTGCCCGGGTGCCTCGGCCCAGGAGATGCGTCCCTCGTGCAGGAAGATGCGCCCCGCGCCCTGGCCGGCGCAGGTCAACTGCAGGCTGCCGGTGAACCGCGAGTCCTCGTACTCCCGGAGCCGCCAGTAGAAGAGACTGGATGAGAATGGTGTCATGCGCCTTTCCTGTTCATCGTTCATCGCAAACCCGCGCCTCGCGCGGGACAAGGCAAGTTACCACAGTAATGAACGATCCGGTATCCCGAAAACCAGGGGGTTGACTTTCAATGTGGGATGGTCCCAATACTTTTCAGTCAGGATGACGGTGAATGGAATTATCACTTTTTCCAGATAGTAAAGAAGACTTGCATCAATATCGAATGCTCTACGATTCTCGAGATTTCGAATCGGAGAACAATTTCGAACTCGATGACATGACCTTCGAGCTCGAGCGGAACTCTGAAATCGATTTCCCAGACGGTCGCCGGTTGGCAGCCATCGTACTCGATCCGGTCGGCGCTCTCTCCCTCGCGAAACAGTATCGTGTGCTTCTGGATTGGGAACGTTCGACGCACAGGGAGATCGTCCTCTTCCTCGGCAGCGAAAGAGCCATGGAGTTTCTGCTCACCCACGAATTGTCTCCCGTACCGATGACGCACACCCTTCACCACCACCATCGCACGATTACGATCCGCACCGGGGACATCACCCGAATCGAAACGGAAGCGGTCGTGAACGCCAGCAACACCCGCCTGAAATTGGGCGCAGGCGTATCCGGTGCTCTGAAGAAAGCCGCCGGCGCCCGCTTGCAGGAAGTGATGGAACGAGCGGCCTCCGATCTTCATCCCGGTGATGTGGTGATGACCCCGTCGTTGCTGCCGACCTGTAAATGGCTGCTTCACGCGGCGACGGCAGATGGAAATCCCGAGACGATCCAGCGTGCGCTGTCGAACATCTTCAAGCTTTGTCGAGAGCAGCGCATCTCCTCGGTCGCCATTCCCGCGTTGGGAACCGGGACCGGCGGGCTGCCCATGCAGCGATTCGCCCGTATTTTCCTGGACGTCCTAGATGAGATTGGCCAAGAGGGCGCCGCGCCGGAAGATCCTCGCGAAATCCAGGTCGTGCTGTTTTCCTACCGTTCGTTCACGATATTTGAATTTGTTGAAACGGAATCGGGTTCAGTTTTTTCGTAGATGAAAATTTCCCGCTTCCTGTAAGCACAGTCTCAACCGTCTATACAGTTCCCAGACCGCTTCGGCATCAGTCCAACTGGCTGGCGTTTATGCTGGCGGTGATGGGGATGGTCCTCAAGAGAGAGAGAGAGAGAGCTCTTTCCTGCACTTGCCAGACCTTCTGGAAGCGCACCTGCGGCTGAAAAAATCGCAAAAAATACAAAGAGTTAACTGAAGTCCGTAGTGGCCCCCGGTCGTCAAGACGCAATTAAGCGGCTTTGAGAGTGATCATTCTGGCCGCGGTCTCCTTCGGCGTCTGGTAATTCAGCGCCGCATGTATGCGTTCTTCGTTGTACCAACGGATGTATTCGTCGATTGCGGCTCTGGCTTCGGAGAAGGAATCGTACAGGTTGGGCCAGACTTCCTCCTCCTTGATCGTCCGCATGATCCTCTCCACGTGCGCATTGTCATCCGGAGCATTGTAACCCGTGTACTCGCCGGTGGCGCCGGTTGAGCCCAGGTACTCGACAAAGGCCTTCGAGCAGGGCTGTGCTCCATTGTCGCTGCGCACTGCCAGTGACTGGGCCGCAGCCTTGTTGGTGAGGCCACGGCCCTCCAGCGCCATTCGCAGCGCAGCGACCCACTCCTTCGCCCGGCAGCGATGGTCCAGCGTGTACCCAACGATTTCCCGGTTGCAGCAATCGATGACCACCACGAGAAACAGCGGCATCAGGTTCGACAGTTGGAAACTGGTCATGTCGATTTCCCAATGCTCGTTGAGTTGGGTGGCACAGACCTTCTCGATTCGCTTCGGGCGCCACGGCCGATGCCACATCTTCGGTCGTGTCAGGTTCAGTTCGCGCATCACTTTCAGCACCGTCTTGCGGTTGACGACGAGCTCGAACCGCTTTCTCAGAACCGCCCGGATTCGCCGATGGCCGAACGTCCGATGCCGGGGTTCATCACAGAGGTCCAGAATGCGCTGGCGCAAGGAGATTTCTCCGGATACCGGACAGGCCCGACTTCGAGGTGACTCTTTCTTCCGAGGCGTTGAAAGCCAGCGGGCAACAGTCGACCTCGGCACCTGGAAAACTCGACTGAGCCGCTGAATGCTGACCTTCTTTTCCTGTCGCATCTGCATGATTTCCCTTATGGGTTTCTGTTTTTTTTTAGGTACGAGATGGCCAGCGCCTGGTCGCCGGCCAACTGCTCCAGGTCGGCGATCCGCTTCTCCATTTGGCTCACTTTGGGATCTGGGTTACCCGTCGGTCGTCCGATCCCTTCCCGTAGAATCTCCAAAGCCCGGTCCTTTAGTTTGTACGCATAGGTCGAACTGATATCCCACTTCCGGCAAATCTCCGAGTGGCTCAACTTCCCGGAAATCAGGTCCATGGCAATTTCCAATTTCTGCTCGTCCGTGAACTTCATGACCTTGGGCATTTTGTACCTCCGCGGGGTAATCCTACTACCCCCTGTGAGGCGTCTCAACATCCGAGGGGGCCATTATGAAGTCCGCGAAATCCTGTCACGGTCTGTCACGGTCTCAATCGTGACGGTCCTGCCAGGCCCCTGACAGGACGGCCTGGCACGGGCGTGGGAGTGGTGACACGGCAACACAAATTGAAAGTGTTCGGGTTGGCGGTGGTGCTCACGATGATGCACACGGTTAGCTTCCTTGGAATTGATTTTTCGAGTATTTTTTCTTGACTCTAATAAGGCTTCTGATGAACATAATCACAAGTTACTGGAGGTAACATGCAGTCATCAAATCCCACTCGGTTTCAAAGTACATTTCTGTCTCGAAAAATCTTCATGTTTGCAGGGGTGCTTTTCTTCTTCCTGCATTCCATCGGAACCGCGGGAGCTCAAGATGCTCCTGCTGCTGCCAAAGACCCATTTGCGAACCCTGGTCGGGCGAATGCCGAGCAACCGGAAAAGCCAGGTGAACCCGTCGAGGAAGGAAGTAATTCATTCGAAGAGGATTCCTCCATGCAATGCGAGCAACGCAGTTGCGAAGTGGCCGGGAAGTCCTTGATTTACACCATGGTCGCCATTGATGCTGTGGGCTTGCTCGCCGCCATTCTCATCTGGTTTTTCTTCACCAAAAAAGTGTGGTTTCATGGTCCCTTCCAACGCTTCATCATTGCCGGAGGACTCGCTGCCGTGGCAGCCATGGTGGTAATCGCGCTCAATCCCTTCGCCGACAACGTGCTGAAGTGTTGCCTTGCCAGTGGAGACATGGTCCGTTTCCTGACGTTTTCCAGCATCGTGACCAAACCATGGATCGCAGGTCTGGTCATGGGCGCGGTGCCTGTGATGGTTTCATTTTTCATTTTCATGATCATTCAGTCCATCGTCTCCCGGTTTTGGAGGAAATAAGCAATGTCAAATCTATTTATCGCTGTTGGTGGTACTGGACAGCACATTGCCTTGGCCTGTTCGCGACTGATGAGATTGGGGGCTATTCCTCGTGATAGCATGGACGCGATAATTATTGATGCCGACAATGGACAAGATCTATCCAAGGTATTGATTGACTTCAGGTACATGAAGGGCTCGAATGTCATCTCGCCACCCCTGATAGTGAGGAATGATGCGCGGTTTCGCGAGATATTTTTGAATAATAGTCCATCACAGGCTGAAACGGATATTTTTAATTGTCTGTTCAGCGAGGCAGAGGCGGATAAAGATTTGTCCAAGGGCATGTATGGCCGTCCCTCTGTGGCGGCGACCGTGTTTGCCAATACTGGAAACAGCAATCAACTCGGCGAACTGCTACCTGGAATTCAAAATGCGGATAAAATCATTATTGCGGGCTCTTTTATTGGTGGAACGGGCGCCGGCATCACCCACCAATTGGTAAAATTTGTGAAGGACTCAGCGCCCAAAAAAGAAGTCTATGGTGTATTTTTGCAGCCATGGTTGTCCCTGACAGGAGGCAACGATGAGGTAACCAATACCACACTTCTCAGAAATATGTGTCATGGGATGGAATATTTTACTCAACACACGGCACCTCAGTTTACCAGGTCTGTGCTTCTGGGAGTACCTGGTGAGGCGGAACCGTGGTTGGCTCTGGCTCAACCCGAGAGACCTGGTTCCGAAGTACCCCATGTCCTCCATCTCATCGCGGGGTATTCCTGTGATTCTCTGCCGAGATTGGCGGCTGACGGACAAACAGGCCAAATCTATGCATTTGGTGTGGATGAGAAGGATAGTGGATTATTTTATCGGTCGTTGGAATTTTCAGGCAAGTCAATTTTGCACTGGGTTCATCAATCCCAATATGTTCAGAAATTATTAAAACATCTCACGAGTGATAAAGGATTAGATAATATCAACGCGAATTTCGGAGGTTTTGGATTCCTGAGAGGACGTAATTTTACTACGGATCTTGGGGATACAATCAAGGCACATTCCAAAAAGTTGAACAAGGCACCCAAAGACTATTTCTCGACAATGATCGATAGTTTCAAGGATTCCATCAACAAAATAGAACAATCGACCACCTGGCTTTCCGGTTTGTTGGGACCCATTCCAGCCAATCCAAATGTGGTGGAAGCGAATGAATGGGATCATGCCACCAAAATGTTTGAAAAGTTCATGAGCCATTTTACCGCTGCCGACAATCATGTTCTTGGACCTGAAAATCTGGCGCAAGAAATTGAGACGAAACTCCGCGGGGCATTCCAAGGAGGAGGCAACTGATGAAAATATTATTACATGGAACACAGAATCCCCCAGCCTCAGTTGGCCTTTTTACCATTGGCAAAGATCCCCGGAAAGATTATGGCGCTAATTGGGCGCCAGATATAAAATTAATCAGTCCCTTGGCCTTTCCAACGCCCTTGGGTATAGCGGAAGCGACCAGTTACATTCTTGGAAAAATCCAAATCGGTGCGGAAGAAGTTCAATCGCAGGAGGATCCGCTAGCTTCTCCTTATTATTCGCGATTCGCCACTTTGGTCGAAGCTGCCGTGCTTGGGTATCTCAAAGTGGAAACCTTTGACTTGGAACATGACGCTGGCAATCTGGGGCAAGCGCTCATGAAGGTACATATGAAAGACCCCAGTTATCGGTATTTCAATTTGTTGTATCAAGTAAATGAGAACAACCAGAAAGAATATTTCGGTGGTAGTTCACCGCGCTGTCTTTTCTGGTACCATGCACGTCGCACCAGTGATCAATGGAATAGACTTCAAGACCGTATCGCTCATGACAATAGACGGGCCCGGGCCAAGACCGTCCTTGCGGATTGGAAATATCTGCTGGAAATGAATGGTCTATGGAACCTCTCGATTCCCTGGATGAGGGGCTTGGAGGCGGTGATAGGCCGCACCCCGCACGAGAATGGCAAGACCTATAATCTGCACTCCCGCTCCCTGATCGGCCTTTCTTTGAATACATGGAACCGCGACACTCAAAAAGTGAAAAATGATGACCTGGTCTATTTCCCCGTCTATGAGGAAGATTATATGCGTCGTCGACTGAAGTGGATGCGCGGGTTCATCGGACCCGAGGCTCACCAGGCGGATAGCTTGTCGGTCAAAGACAATCGGGGGGAGACACTGCTTCGGGTCAAAATGGTTGGATTTTTGGAGGGCTCTAGCAAGCTCCATCGTGGATTGGGCCTTACCACGGATATCTTCCAAGGGGAAGGGATGCTCGATGATGCGACGCCAGTCAACATCGAACATTGGCAGAAGCAGTTGCAGCCGGTCATAAACGAATTCATGCAATTCGACCGGCAAGTGACTCCCGAACATCTCACCACTTCGCCCTATCATTATCCAGATATCCTTCGCTGTCTATCTGTCAGTAAACCAAGTGATGTCGGTTATTCTGTCCAATTTTTCATCACGGCAAATAGGCGACAGTGGATTCCCTCGGATTATCCGACTGACCGAAGCCTTTTTGAGGATCCGACTGCCCCCAATTGGGGATTCATTTTACAAATGCCCCAAAATGGGAAGAAAGTTTCCTTCATCGAAAAGTTCAACAATGAGCTTGTCGGTGATTTGAGCGCTTTGGGTTACTGTCTCTTTCAATACTTCACGCGAATCCAGCGTGACCAGGAGAGAGGTTTTTGGGACGAAAATGGGTTGCAGGGCTTCTACGATAAATCTTCAGTGTCGTTGCTTTTTGCTGATGGGGATATGTTGAAAATCAATGACAAAGTGTATAGCAAAACAATCCTGATTCAGGATTCCAGTTTGCAGCAAAATCTGAAAAAGAACAGACTGGCCACACTCCAACGATTTTGGCGCACCTACTCCGAGAATCCGGATCTTTCTGATTCCACCGGACCGCAGCGCGATGGTGCCCGGTTGGCCAAGGCGGCGGCACAGGCCTTCTGCATATGGGCCTGCGGTGCGATGCCATTGGCCAATGGACGTAAAGGGAATCTTTCAATCCAAGACGCACTGGGAGTCAAGATTCCGTTCGCCAAGGACGCCTTTGATCTTTAAAGAAAAAGAGGATGGTCATGCCGATCGTTTGCAAAACCTGTGGATATGATATTTCCAATTACTCATGCAAACTCGTTTTTGATGTTGGTCACTTTCAAAATCTCATTAATTGTATGAACGAACGAGATACCACTGAGTTTTTCGAAAAGCCAAATGTGAAAGTATTTTGCCCAATCTGTGGCGCAGAAAATAAAATATTTCTGACAGATATGAACGTCACGGTGAGAAAAGAAAATGTCGGCAACCTGGATCGAGTCGAAATCATACAATGGCAGCCCAGCAACACAAAAGCGTCTACCGCCATCAGTGTTGGCGCTCTCACGTTTGAATTCACCGGAAGCAGGACCCTCTCCCCGCAAGAGTTATGTTTTAAAAAGGTGCCAATATTTTTCTCAACTGAAAGCAAGAAATTGCAGATTCCTGCCTTCCCATTGAAACCGGAATTTTTTGATTTGATCGATTTCGATCGGCTCCAAAATTCCGAGCGGAAATGGGAACGAGGTCGTCTTGATGAGCGAAATCAGTATTCGGCAAAAATTCCGCTGAAAGGAATGCGGGAGCTCCAGCCAATCTCCCTGGAGATATTATATGCCAATAACAATGCCCAACTCCCGACCACCAGCCGCGCCTTTTCTGGCATGGACAGCAGTATCTGGCCGGATGTTCCGTACAAGGATTGGAAGTTTTTCTATCTGGAAGTCAATAAAAGCGAAAATTCAAATTTTTTATTAAAAGAATACAACAAATTTCAGGTCAAATATGCTTCGTCCAACAATGGCCAATTTGAAGACTTTACGAAATCCGTAAACAATACGAGTACAGATGCCAGGTTATGGTTTCATGTACAAACAAACGCTCGGCCCCGGTGGTTGGCGGTTTCCTTCGATGATCAATCGGGTGGCATTTTCGACATTTGGGAGGGAACGAATGTAGAGCAGCCATATCCAGACGGCGTGGGAGAACTGGCCGTGGATATGGGGACCTCGAATACTTGTGTGGCGGTGCTGAAAGGGGATAAACCGGAAATTTCCAAGATTTCTTCGTTGCGAAGAATCATTTTGGGCAATGAACCCACCACACACCCCCCCACGGTTCTGACGTCGCCGGTGCCCGCACCCCCCTTGGCGGGTTTTGGGCGGTCAGGTGACCTTCTTCCATCCGAATTACTCGGATATCCCATGAGAGATGTTTTCCAAGAACCAATAAATCAACAGAAAGACAACTTAGTACCTTTTTCTGACTATACGATTCCATCGGCTGGCGTACAACTGCAATATCCTGAAGGAGATAGTCTCATCTCCGATTTCAAGTTTCCTGATTCTTTTAAAAAATATGGGAATTACAATCAGGAACATGCACAAGCACGATATGTCAAATGCCTGCTGCTGATTCATCTGGCTCAAATCGCCAGCAAGGACAGCGCTTTTGCTCGAAAGAACTATCGTGTTTGTTACTCATACCCGACTGTATTTGATGGTGACCAGAGAGGTTCGCTGAAAGAAAACGTTTTCAAACCAGCCCTTTTGCTATTGGGACAATGGACCGGTATTTCTTTAAACCTGAATATTGGCCGAGTGACCGACGAAGCTCAGGCTGCAGGAAGTAACATTTCAAGCGAGCTTCTGGATGGCTATATATTGTTTGCTGACCTTGGTGGAGGAACGTTGGATGTGTCCTTGATACATCAAGAAGGGAAAGGAAAGGAGACAGTCTATTCAACCAGTCTGAGATATGCTGGTTCTGTCATGCTCAATGCCTATACGCCGAGCATGCAGGATTTTCTCCAGGTCGAAGAAAATGACCGTCGATATACACCTTGTTCCGTTTTGGATGAAAAAGCCACTCAATCCATGTTGAAAAGAAAAATTCGTGAATGCCAAAGGCTGAGAGATGTGTTCGCCGACTCGAGCATATTTTCCACACCGAGGGCCACCTTGAGGAAAAACCGAAGCAATATCTTTTTTAACTATCTGATAGAGTACCTGGCAAGAATGCTTGCTGCGGCAATTTTGAATAAAAGTGGCAGTCAGAAGTTCATGTTGGAACGCCCTGTTGTCATCAATTTCATACCACTGGGAAATGCCTGGGGTTTTTTGGACGATATACCGAACTATGATGCTGTCTCTTTTTCAAAAAGTTTGAAACAAAGAACGATCGATATTCTGAATATTCCACAGTTGAAATTGGCTGTCAACTATAAGGATATCAAAGATTATGATATCGCTCATGAGAAAGCCGCTGTTGTGTATGGGCTTCTGAAAACCAACGAAAGTTTGGAAACTGGCGACGACGGCAACACTACACTATTGGGAATCAATACCAGCGTATTGTACCCTGAGCAGCAAGAACCAATTAAATTAACTTGGAGTACTACTGTTAGACCTGACACTTCGAACGATCTGCCTCAAGTACAAAAACAGGCATTTTTTTCCTGGGATTTCACAGAGGAACCCGTCATTCCGCAAGTCATCAATTCTCCTGAAACCCATAAAAAAGCCACCGATCTGCGCCATACGTCCATTGTTGGCAAAATCCGGAGAGAAATGGACACACATACGGGTTTCAATCGAAGTCCGTTTGAGGTCATGATGGAAGAAATATTTGCCAAATTGGTGGCACAGCGGAATTGATCCCCAAGGAGTACGCCATGAACGACATCAAGTGTCCTTTGAATCATAAAAAGATGAGTCCATCTTTATTCTGCATTTCTTGTGGCGAGTTGCTTTCAAAGTTCGAAAATATCGAGGGGCAACTTGCCCTCACGCGCGTCAACGACGGTGTCAGTCATGTGGCCGCGTTTGTAGAAAACGAGCAACAACTGATTCTTTTTTCTGAACCAGAGATTACCGGTACGAATAAAAACATTCTTCTCGTCAAGATTGGAAAAAGAGAGGGAAAAGAAACAGAAATCGATATTTCAAAAATTATTGCTGTTTTATCATCTGGGGGAGAGTCCATTGCCATCTAATTATCGCGTGACTGTTCTTCAAACCCTGTGAGGTTTCCGATATGAACAACGCCAAAGGCTTGTTGATAACTTTATTCACGGCTTTACTCATCGTTTCTGGCTGTGACTCCTCTCAACCATCCGGAAAAGCATCAAAACCCAAGAAAAAATCAGACAAGACCACTCCAGTTGAGTCCAAAAATGCAGCGCCGGATGGAAGCTCGCAGGTCAACCAGGTGAAGCCCCCCCCGTCGCCTCCTGGAAAAGGTACGCGCGTCATCATTGACATTTCGGGAAGCATGAAGGGTTTCACCGATAAAAAGAAAGTGACTCTGGAAACCCTGCATCGCGCCATCGATGAAGTTCTTTCCGGCCAGGGGGTCAATCTGCCCTTGGAGCGCTGCTTGCTCGGTACAGATTTAAACTGTGAAAAAAAATTAAAACATTCCGACTATTTGGCGGCAAAACTGTATAACGCTGAGACCTCCAGACTGGATCGAGCCCTCTTGCGTCCGGTCAAATCGGCCGACGACAATCCTGCAGCCCCCCCTCCCGTCGATCTTTTGGACCCTTACCACGTCACGATGATTCTTACCGATGGAATGCAGGCCACATCCGGAGCGGCAGGCAGCGTAACCTCCTCGGAACCCGTTGCCGCCCAGGTCGCCTGCGCCTCGGGTGCGGACCCCAATTGCATCGGTAAATTGCTCCGCGCTCGCGCCGACGAAGGCTACGGCATCTGGGTCATCTTCCTTCGGTTGCCATTCAAAGGTCTCCATTATGCGGAACGCGCCTTGGACAATAGCCACTGGACCCGTATCCTGGCTCACGTCGAGGAGTTGAACAAACACCCTGATTGGTTCGGGGTGAACGTGAAGGCGAAAAACCTTAAGATGGACGGAAAAACCCGTACTTCCAATTTCACATATGAAGGAGCCAAGCCCCTCATCATCTTCATTTTAAGCAAAGATCATGATAAAGGGCGAAATGTCACCCGGGATCTTGCTTCCCGATTGGAACGGGAAAACCTGGGTTTGCCGGCCAAGGATTCGATTTCCACCTTCGAGTTGGCTCCCTATGGTGTATCCAGGGCGAGTTTGCAAAAAGTTTTCAAAACGGGTGATCAGACGAAAAAATCGGACGGAGTATTTATCGAAAAACCAAAAACGGCTGAAGACAAAAAAGACGTGGATTGGGTCATTGAATGTCGGCAGGACAGTCGTGCCGTCATTCAGGTATCCCTCTCTTTGCAGGCTGAAGGCCCGACATTGCCCAGTTACGTCAGTGAAACGCTCCGGACACGAGAGGTGAAGCCTGAGGGGAAGAAAAAGGAATTTCCCGCCAAATTCAGGAAGAAGCTGGATGATCGGGGTGTTGCGTTCCAAACGGGTGTCGACTGTGGAACCATGCTCGCGTCGGGCACCTATTACCTGGACTTTTTAGTGGAAGTAGAAAGAAAAAATTCTGGTCAAGGCAAAGAAGATGCCTGGTGGGAAAAACAATCGGCGGAAAATACTTTCGAGATGCCCGAGCGCGTTTATGGCCTGGCGAATTTGGTTCGGACGGTCACTGAGCCCATCTTCAATCATACCAAACAAGCCTTCAGAATTCGTTTCAAGATAATCAAGGAGTAAAACCATGGGTGGCTTTTTCGGTATCGATTTGGGTACAACATTTTGTTCCTGCGCCTTTATCCGTGATGAATATGCCAACCCACAGATCGTTGATATTGATAGGCAATCCGGTTTGGAGTCCGTAGTATGGCTGACGAATGGGGAGCAAGAAGATATATTTGCCTACGTCGGTGACAAGGCACTTTTGCACTGCGAAAATCTGTCCGACGATGATGGATTACTGATTCGTGGTTCGAAACGTACGATTGGAGTGGAGCTAAGCAAATTTTCTGTGAATCCTCCATGGAAATTTGGCAAATACCAGTTGGATTCAACGACTGTTGCCGCGATTATTTTAAAAAAAATCAAGCAGAGTATCGACCGCATCTTTCCGAATGACCCTCTCACCAAAGCCGTCATTACCCATCCCGCCTACTTCCTGTTGCCGCAGAAGCATGCCACGATGGAAGCGGCCCGGCTGGCCGGCATCGAGGTGATTGACACCATCACCGAGCCGGCCGCTGCCGCCATTGCCTTCGGACTTGGCAACAAGGATCCCGGTTTATACATGGTATTTGATCTTGGCGGCGGTACGTTGGATGTCACGGTCCTGGAATTGGAACCCGGGAAAATCAGAATGCGCACCCATGAAGGAGATTCGTATCTGGGGGGTCTGGATTGGGATAAAATCATTCTTGAAAAGGCAAAAAGTGCGTGGGAGGCCAAATACGAGGGACGGTTGGCGAATCAATGTATCGTCGGGAATGTGGAGCAGAACTGGTTGACTCAGGCCAGAAGGCAAAAACAAGCCCTTTCTGAATTAAAAGTAAATACAACTCACTATTCAGTGACGACCTCCACTGGTGATGAGACCGTAACGCTTCCCTTATCCCGTTCAGATCGGAAGAGCACACGTCTGAACTCCAGTCACCGAATACGATCT
>CALKWH010000084.1 GCA_938004375.1 uncultured Pseudomonadota bacterium | reverse complement strand
CACCGAGATCTACACTCTTTCCCTACACGACGCTCTTCCGATCTGGCGAAGAAGTCGTGGAGTTTCTCGGCGCGGAAGCCGGTGATCACGACCAGTTCCTCGATCGGGAAGGCGGCGAGCGTGTCGAGCATGTGCGCGAGCAGGGGCTTGCCGTTCATGGGGACGAGCGCCTTGGGGAGCTCGTCGGTGTAGGGGCGCAGACGGGAGCCGGTGCCGGCGGCCAGGATCACGACTTTCATGAGAACCCTCCGGGATCGGCGGCGCTCCATGGGCCCCGATCGCGCGGGAAACCTATCTGAAAAACATCCATTTGTCCATGCGGCAGTTGAATGTGGACGCTTTTGCCTTTACACTTCTGGCAGCGCCAGTTACCCCCGGAGGACCGATGCGGCTCCCCACACATCCATTATTCATTTTTTTCGTCTGTTCCTGGCTCGCCGGCCTTGCAGCCTGTGACGACGGGGTCAAGGTCACGGACTCCTGCGGTGACGATTTCATCGATCCGGGCGAGGCTTGCGACGGGTCGGACCTCGGCGGCGCCACCTGCGCCGATCACGGCTTCTATGCCGGCACGCTGGGCTGCCGCGCGAACTGCACGGTGGACACCTCGGGCTGCTCGCTCACCTGCGGCGACGGCGTGGCACAGGTCGGTCACGAGGACTGCGACCGCGTCGACCTACAGGGCAAGACCTGCGTCGACCTGGGTTTCTCGGGGGGCACGCTGGACTGCGCCGCGGACTGCACCTTCGACTACTCCGCCTGCGCCGCCACCTGCGGGGACGGCATCGTGGCCCTCACAGAGGGCTGCGACGACGGCGCCCGCGTGGCGGGCGATGGCTGCAACGCAGCCTGTCAGGTCGAGGACGGCTGGACCTGCGCCGGGAACCCGAGCGCCTGCGAGGGCGTGTGCGGGGACGGTGTGCAGGTGGCCGACGAAGCCTGCGACGACGGCGTCAACGACGGCGGCTACGGCGGCTGCATGCCCGGGTGCGGCGCGCTGGCTCCATACTGCGGGGACGGCGAGCGCCAGGCGGCCGAGGGCGAGCTCTGCGACGGCGCTGACACCGGCGGCGTGACCTGCGCCTCTTCGGGCTTCTTCGGCGGCCCCATCGCCTGCCACGACACCTGCGACCAGATCGATCTGTCGCGCTGCGTGGGCCGGTACCTCGGCAGTTACGCCACCGGCAGCACCGGCGCCGACACCGGCGTGGCCCTGACCGCGGACCCCCAGGGCAACGTGATCGTGGCCGGCATCTACCAGAACGACATGAACCTGCACCAGGAGTCCCTCCCCACGGCCCTGGAGCACAACATCTTCCTCGTGAAGTACGACACCTCCGGTAATTCCCTGTGGGTCCGGACCTTCGGCGGCACCGGCACCGAGAACGTGCTCGACGTGGCCACGGACTCGCACGGCAACATCTGGATGACCGGCTACTTTTCGGGCACGGTGTCCTTCGGCGGGGAAGAGTTCAGCGCCGTCGTCAACGACATCGACATCTTCCTGGTGAAGCTCGATCCCGACGGTCAGCACCTGCTCAGTTTTCAGTTCGGGACCCTCCAGGAGGAGAAGGGCACGTCCCTCGCCGTCGACGTCTCCGATGCCGTGTGGCTGACGGGCACCTACCGGGCCATCATCAACTTCGGTGGCGGAAACCTCCCCGCGCCGGTGGGCCAGGATCTCTTCCTCGCGCGGTTCGACGACCTGGGGGTCCATCAGCGCTCCTTCGCCATCCGCGGGGTGACCGACACCGGGGAGAACGTGCGGGGTCTCGCCGTGGACCAGTCCAACAACGCCTACCTCACAGGCGGGTTCAAGGGCGGACTGTACGTCAACGCCCAGCAGGTCCTCGATGCCGACGAGCAGCAGGTCTTCGTCCTCAAGTTCAACCAGGTCGGGGTTCTGCAGTGGGGCAGGAGCTTCGGGAGCCCCACCTTCGACGACATGGGATACGCCCTGTACGCGTCTCCCACCGGGAGCCTCTGGGTCACCGGCATGGCGGGCCCCGGCACCGATTTCGGCGACGGGCCGCTCCCCGGCTTCGGCGGCGGGGACGTCTTCGTGACGGCGCTGGACAACTCCGGCAATCCGCTCTGGGGGAAGCTCTTTGGCTCCTCGGGGGACGACTTCGGCGGCACCGGTCTGGCGCCGGACGCCCAGGGCAACCTCTGGCTCGGCGGGGCCTTCGGTGGGGCGGCCGACTTCGGCACGGGCGGTCAGTTGGTCAGCCTGGGCATCATGGACGCCTTCATAGCCCTGATTCCCCCTGGCGGCGATCCCTGGTTCGCCCTGGGCTTCGGCGGCACGAGCTTCGACAGCATCGGAGGTCTGGTCCGGCTGCCCTCCGGGCGCGTGTTCGTTACCGGCGGCTTCTCCGAAACGATGGCGCTCGGGGACGAGATCCACGTCTCCCAGGGCTCAAGCGACTATTTCATGGCCTTTTTCGAATGACTTGTTTGAGGTTTTCGATGATCCGGATCCCATCCATTATAAGCCTGTTCATGATGCTGGCCCTGATCGGCTGTCGCGACCCCGCCGGGCCGAAGACCACCACCGTCGCAGAACCCAAGCCGGATCCCCGACCCAAGGAGCTCCCCGTGGACCCGAAGCCCGCCGAAGATCCCACCTTGGCGAAGAACCCGTTGCTTTTGCCCTGGCCCGGGGAATACGGCGGCCTGCCGCCCTTCGACCAGGTGAAACTCGAGCACTTCCGTCCGGCCCTGGAAAAGGCCATGGCGGACACCCTGGCGGCGCTGGACCGCCTCGCGGCGGACCCCGCGGCGCCCACCTTCGCGAACACGTTCGAACCCTACGAGCGGGCGTTTCGCGTGTTTCACCGCGTGCGCGCGGTGTTCGGCGTCTGGAGTGGCGGCCTGAACACCCCCGGGTTCCAGGCCCTCGAGCTCGAGGTGGCCCCGAAGCTGGCCGCCTTCCAGGACCGGGTGACCCAGCACGAGAAGTTGTTCCGCCGCCTGGAGGCCGCGCAGCAGGCCCCGGCCACCGGCCTGACGCCCGAGCAGCAGCGCCTGATGTGGAAGCTCGTGGACGACTTCCGCCGGGCGGGCGCGGCGCTGGATCCCGCGAAAAAGGCCCGCCTGTCCGAAATCAACCTGCGGCTCGCCACGCTCTTCACGCAGTTCGGGCAGAACGTGCTGGCCGACGAGAACGACCAGTCCCTGATCCTCGACAAGGAGTCGGACCTGGCGGGCTTGCCGCAGTCCTTCAAGGACGCGGCCGCGGCCGAGGCGAAGAGCCGCAACCTGGAAGGGAAGTGGGTCATCCGCAACACCCGCTCCTCGGTGGATCCGGTCCTCACCTTCGCCGACCGGCGCGACCTGCGCGAGAAGGCCTGGCGCATGTTCGTGGGGCGCGGCGACAGCGCCGGGGGAACCGGCGACAGCGCCGGCAAGACCGACAACAAGCCCCTGATCAAGGAGATCCTCGCGTTGCGGCTCGAGCGCGCGAGGCTGCTGGGGAGATCGGAAGAGCACACGTCTGAACTCCAGTCACCGAATACGATC
>CALKWH010000083.1 GCA_938004375.1 uncultured Pseudomonadota bacterium | reverse complement strand
ATCGTATTCGGTGACTGGAGTTCAGACGTGTGCTCTTCCGATCTACTGATTCCGAACCACCGAGGAGGCCCCCATGAAACCCGCGCTCCCGTTCCTGTTCATCCTGACGCTTGTCCTCGTCCCTCGCGCCGCCCGGGCCGACGGCCCCACGCTGGAACTGAAGTCGGGAACCATGTTCGCGGGCGGCACCGTCGGTTACACGCGGGACGACGAGAGCCGGGAGGTGGAAGGCACGACCCTCGATTTCGTGAGCTCGGGCGTGCTCTTCAGCCCCACGGTCGGGTACTTCGTGACCCCGACCCTCGCGCTCACCGGGTCGGTCACCGTAGGTCTGAACACCCAGGAGTTCAAGCGGACCGGCAACGACGAGGGATACTGGTACAAGGACGAAACCCAGGAGAAGCCGCTGGGCTTTTCGTTGGGGCTTCGGTTCCTGATCCCCACCGGCGGGCGGCTGTGCGCCTACGTCGGCGGTGAAATCGAGTACACCCGCGTCTCGAGCGAATACAGCGACGAGAGCAGCGAGGGGGACGCGGACTACGACCACGAGGCCAAGAGCGAGCTCTACGGCGTGAACGTCATCGGCGGGCTCCTGTATTCGCTGACCAACCACGTGGCCCTCGACCTGGGCCTGAAGTTCACCTACCAGAAGGGCGAATCCGTGATCGAGGGGATCAGCGACCAGACCACCGAACTGGAGAACAACGGCGTGTCGTTCGGCTACCTGGGCCTGATGGCATTTTTCTAGGGCGCAGGCCGGTGTTCGGGATGCCATTTCGATTTCGATTTCGATTTCGACATGGTCATGAAGAGATTCCAAGGAAAAACGGTTTGATTGGGTGGACTTCCGGGGGGACGCGCCCGGATCAGGGTTTCAGCGTGAGGGTCGGGTAGTCCGGGAGGATCAGGGTCCGCGGATCCAGGTCGGCGGGGAGCTCGAATGTGAACGCGGTCCCGCCGGACTGGAAGATCGCCGGGGCTTCGAGCTCCCGGCCACCGGCGATCACCCGCACGGTGCGCCCGGTCCGGCCTCGCCGCTCGAGCCGCGCGCCGGTTCGCAGCGTGCCTGCGGCGAGGTTGGCGTGCACCAGGCGGACCGCTGCGGGCGGGGCCGGCGGATAGAGCTGGGCCAGCGCCTCGATGCGCTCGTACAGGCCGTTCCAGGTGTAGTCCGAGACCCAGGTGGGGTCGCAGTAGCCCATGAAGTCGGCCGTCGCGGCGGGATCGATCCAGGCTCCCGAGCGGGGATCCAGGCCCCAGGAGCCGAGCATGCCGTCGTCGTAGGGATAATCGCGGTCGTCGAGGGAGACGTCGCAGCCGGTGTGGGACCGGCCGAACATGTGCCCGAGCTCGTGCACCATCGTCCAGGCCGAGCTCTCCCCGGTGAAGCCCATGCCGCCGCCCACCCGGTAGTCGGCGGACTCCGGGTCGGAGACCTCGTAGCTCTGCCCGGTGACGCAGGAGCCGCCGCAGTAGGCCGAGTACGACTCCGCGGGGGCCACGAGGGCGTAGTAGTAGCTCTCAGGGGGCTCCCCCTCGGAGGCCTTCAGATCCACCAGCTCGCCGTTGAGGTCCCCGAAGTCGAAGTTGCCGGTCCAGGTGAACGGATCATCCCAGGCCAGCTCGGCGTGGAGGACCAGGTCGAACGCCCCCGGGTAGGTCGCCTCGAGCAGCGCCCGGTAGAGCTGGAGCTGGACCTCGCCGGTGTCGGGCAGGTAGTCGGTGGCGCCGTCCTGGTAGCGGATCGGGATCAGCACCAGGCGCACGGGCGGGCGCTCGGGCTCGACCGCCACGGCCAGGGGCGCGTCGAGGGTGCCCACCCGGGCCGCGTGGGCCTCCTCCTCGGGCACGGCGGCGGCGGCCTCGTCGAGGAGGCGCACCGAAAGGGCCAAGCCCGATCGCACGAGGCCGGCGGGCAGGTCGAGAACGGTGGCGGTGGCCGGGTCCGCCGGGTCCGACGAGGCGGGGAAGGTCACCGCGGCCTGCGTGTGCACGGGCTCCCCGGCGGCGGGGACCGCCGAGACCGTGAGCGTCACCGGCCGGGGCGTGGCGCCCGCCTTCCAGGCGGCCCAGACGGCCACCCGCAGGGTGCGCCCGGGGATGATCACCACGGGCGCCGGGGCGAAGGGATCGCCTTCGCGCCAGAAGGGGACCTCCACCGACTGGAACAGCGAGATCTTCGCGATCGAGAGGTCGCCGACGAGCCGCTGCAGGTCGTCCGGATCCGGGGTGTCGGCGTCGGCGTCGGCGTCGGGTCCACCGTCCGGGTCGGCGTCGACATCGGCGTCGACGTCGGCGTCGGGGCGTCCCGCCGGGCCGTCGTCACAACCGGAGATCACCGGAAAGGTGACCAGCGAGAGGGCGAAGAGCAGCGTCATAAACCAAATGGGCAGGGTGGGTGTCCGCATGGTCGTCTCGTTTCTCGCCGTCGGCCTCAGCGGAAGTACAGGGACAGGCCGAAGTTGGTCAGGAAATACAGCGCCACCAGCAGCAGGGCGAACCAGATCAACATCTTCGTGCGCGCCGGCATCTCGAGCCGGGGCTCCTCCACGTGCAGGGTGTCGCCGCCGACGTTGGATAGCACCCACGCATCATGCTTGCACACCGACGTGATCCACTCCTCTTCGTCACGCTCGAGCAGGACGGGTCGACCCAACTGGGGATCGTAGAGGGAGATCTTCCCCGCGAAGATCTTGGGGAGCTCCTCCCGCAGCCACTTGACCAGTTTTTGTAGATCCGCCTTGGTGTGGCCCAGGGACAAGGAACCCTCCCACACCCGGGCGCCTCGGGCGTCGGGGCGCCGCGTCAGACGCACGTGCAGGCCCTCGGGCAGCGCGGGCAGTCCGGGGTCCGGGGGATCGCCCTCGAGGATTACGATATTCAAAAAAAATTGGTACTCATAGGGATTGGTCACGGACACCGATCCTTCCACGTCGGCCCCGGGCAAGAAACCGGGGTCCTGGCAGACTCCTATATTGCATTGGCGTTTTGCCATTGACAAGAGGGGGGTGTTTCGTCTATATCGACCGCTCGATTGGGCGGCCCCCCGGGCCGTGGGCCCTTTGTCCGCCCGGATGGAACCATTAACGTCGTCGTTTTTGTACAGAAAGAGTGATCCGATGGAGAAAGGACCCGAGCCGTTTGTTGGAAAGCCCTTGGAAGTTCGCGTGGACGAGCGTGGTCTTGACCGCGCGCTGCGCCGGCTGCGCCGCATCACGGCCAGCGAGGGCATCCTGCGCGAGATGAAGCGCCGCCGCCACTATGAGAAGCCGAGCCAGGCTTCGAAGCGCAAGCTCCGCGAGGCCGCCCGCCGCCGGAAACGCCGCATGAAGCGCTCCGAGGATTAGAGGCCAGCCCACCCATTTTTCCTCTCATTCGGTCGGAGGTCTGGGGATGACGGGCACTGCTGATGCGCTCCGTGTCGTCACCATGGGCGATCCCCGTGGTGTCGGTCCCGACATCATCCTGATGGCGGCGGCCGAGCTGGGCGCGGAGTTCCGTCCCCTGATCGTGGGCAGCGAGAGCGTCCTCGCGCAGCGGGCCGCCCAACTGGGGCTGGCCATGTACGACGGCCCCATCGTGGAGCCCTCGGGCGCCCCGACGGACCCCCTGGGGCATCCCGGACACGCCTCCCTGGCCTATCTCGATTACGCCACCGCCGCCATCGCCGAGGCGCCGCGGCCGTCGTTCCTCCTCACCGGACCCATTCAGAAAAGCGCTATGCACAAGGCCGGTTTCAAGTACCCGGGGCACACCGAGTACCTCGCCGCCCGTGCCGGCGTCAAGCGGGTCCACATGCTGTTCGCGAACGAGGAGCTACGCGTGCTGTTGGCCACCGTCCACGAGCCGTTCACCCGGGTCCCCAAGCTGCTCACCGTGCAGCGCGTGGCCCAGACGCTCCTGACGGCGGCCCAGTCCTGCATGGTCGACTTCCACATCGCCCAGCCGCGCATCGCGCTGGCCGGCCTCAACCCCCACGCGTCCGAGGGCGGGTTGTTCGGCCGGGAGGAGAACGACGTGCTCCAGCCGGCCATGGACAAGGCCGAGCGCGACGCGGTGAAGGCCGGCTGGCGGGCCACCTTCTTCGGTCCCGTGCCGCCGGACACGGTGTTCTGGGAGGCCCGCAACGGCTCCTACGACATGGTCGTCGCCCTCTATCACGACCAGGGCCTGATCGCCATCAAGACCCTGGATTTCCACGGCTCGGTCAACGTGACCCTCGGGTTGCCGTATGTGCGGTGCTCGCCGGATCACGGCACCGCCCTCGGCATCGCGGGTACCGGTCTGGCCAATCCGTGTTCCTTCCTCTCCGCCTGGAACCTGGGCAACTTCCTACTGAACAACCGGTTGCGGCTACACCATGGCTAATCCCGGACATCCGTTGCCGCCTGCCCTCCAGCAGGATCTGCGTGCGCTGCTCCACGACGTGAGGGGCTCGGTCGGCATCGTCTCGAGCACCCTGGAGCTGCTGTTGCAGGAGGATCTGCATCCGGTGGCGGCAAAATATCTGCAGATCGTGCAGCGCCAGATGTACCGCGTGCTGATGGAGAGCGAGCTCTTCGGGGCCTTCCTCCACTTCCGGCCGGAGATGTTCGAGGCCGAGCCTTGCTGCGCCGTGGCCGTCTTCACCGAGGTACAGGATCTCATCGGCACCAACCTGGAGGTGTACCTCCCCGACGGCCTGCCGTCACCGACGGTGCGCCTTTCCCCCTACCTGCTCAAGTTGGTCTATCTGGCGATCCTCATTCCCCCGTCGGGGCTCGATCCCACGCGGCCGCTGACGTTCCTGCGCCGGGACGGCAGCTGGGAGTTTCATTTCCCCTGGGCCGCCTCCCAGACCCTGCTCCCCAAGTTCCAATGGGCGCGCAGCGTCCTGGCCTCGTTTGAGGCCGGGCTGATCCTGTCCCCCGGCCGGCTGGCGCTCTCCTGTCCGGCACAAGACCCCGATCCCGCTGGGTGACCGCCGCCCCCAGGGGCCAGGGCAATCTCAGCTTGAGTTTCTATTCAATATATGGGAGAAATTCCGCCTGCCCCGGGCGCCGAGCCGTCTGGCACACACGCATTCTCAAGGAGGTCGCGTGCTTTTCCAAAACGTCATCCTGGAGTTGGTCCGCTTCTGGTCCGAGCAGGGCTGCATCCTCTGGCAACCCTACGACATCGAGACCGGAGCCGGCACGTTCAATCCCGCCACCTTCCTGCGTGCGCTGGGTCCCGAGCCCTGGAAGGTGGCCTACGTCGAGCCCTCCCGCCGCCCCGGCGACGGGCGCTATGGGGAGAACCCCAACCGGCTGGGCAAGTATTACCAGTTCCAGGTCGTCCTGAAGCCGAGCCCGGAGGACGCCCAGGAGTTGTACCTGGCCAGCCTGCGGCGGCTGGGAATCGATCCGCTGGATCACGACCTGCGGTTCGTCGAGGACGACTGGGAGAGCCCCACCCTGGGCGCCTGGGGTCTGGGCTGGGAGGTCTGGGCCGACGGCATGGAGGTCACCCAGTTCACCTATTTCCAGCAGGTCGGCGGGTTCGACTGCAACCCGGTGGCCGTGGAACTGACCTACGGCCTCGAGCGCATCGCCATGTTCCTTCAGGGCGTGGACAACGTGTACGACCTGCAGTGGGCGCCGGGCGTGACCTATGGCCAGGTGCACCGGCAGGACGAGCGCGAGCTCAGCAAGTACAACTTCGAGATCGCCGACACGGCCATGCACCTGGACCTGTTCGACCGCTACGAGGCCGAGAGCGGCGCCGCCCTCGCCGCGGGCTGCGTGCTGCCCGGGTACGAGGCCGCCCTGCGCTGCTCGCACCTGTTCAACGTGCTCGACGCCCGCGGGGCGCTTTCGGTTACCGAACGCCAGCGGTTCATCCTGCGGGTGCGGACCATGGCCCGGGCGGCTGCTGCGGCCTACCTGAAGCAGCGCGAGGAGCTCGGCTATCCGTTGCTGGCGGGGGTGTCCCATGTCTGAGCGTCTGATCGTCGAACTGCTGTGCGAGGAGCTCCCGGTCGGCGAGCAGCAGCGCTTCGCCGACGAGGCACCCTCGCTGTTCCATGGGCTCCTCGACGCCGAGCGCGTCGGCTTCGAGTCCATCACCACCCACACCACGCCACGCCGGCTCACGCTCGTGGCCGAGGGCGTCGAGCCCGTCCAGGAGGACCTCGAGACCGAGCTGGTCGGTCCGCCCGTCGACGTGGCCATGGCCCCCGGCGGCGGCCTGACCAAGGCCGGCGAGAGCTTCCTGCGCAAGGCCGGTTGCCCCCTGGACCAGATCCATCGCGCCGAGAAGAACGGCCGCGAGTGCCTGGCCGCCTGGCTGCGGGAGAAGGGCGGTCCCACCGAGCTGGTCCTGTCGCGGATCCTGCCCCAGTGGATCGCCCGGCTGCCGTTCTCCAAGAGCATGCGCTGGGCGGCCCACCCGTATTCGTTCTCCCGTCCGCTGCGGGGCATCGTCGCGCTGTTCGGCGCGGGCATCGTGCCCTTCGAGTCCCATGGCCTGGCCGCCGGCCGCGTCGTGCACGGGCACCGCTTTCTCTCCCCCGGAGGAGAGGAGCTGGGGCACGCCCGCGACTACGAGGCCCTGCTGGCCCGTCACCACGTCATCGTCGATCCCCGCCGCCGGCGCGAGCTCATCCTCGAGGCCCTCGAACTCGTGTGCGCCCGGGAGAAGCTCGAGTGGATCCGGGACGAGGCGCTCCTCGACGAGGTGGTCTGCCTGGTGGAGCAGCCCACCCTGGTGGTAGGGAGCTTCGACGAGGACTTCCTGGTAGTGCCCGAGAGCGTCATCCTGAGCGCGATGCGCAAGCACCAGCGATACTTCGGCTTCCACGCTGATGGGAAGCTGGCCCCGCGCTTCGCCACCGCCCTGGGCACCCGCCTGCGGAACCCGCCGTCGGCGCTGGCCGGCAACCAGCGGGTGCTCTCCGCCCGTCTCTCCGACGCCCGCTTCTTCTGGGATGAGGACCGCAGGACCCCGCTGGAGGCCCGAGAGGACCGCATGCGGAAGATGGTCTATCACCAGAAGCTCGGGACCATGTGGGACCGCATCGAGCGGGTCCGCCGCATGGCCGGTTTCTTCGCCGCGCGGATGGGGCTTGACGCGGCGCAGGCCGACCGCGCCGCCCTGCTGTGCAAGATGGACCTCGAGACGCAGATGGTCTACGAGTTCCCCGACCTCCAGGGCGACATGGGGCGCGCCTACGCCCTAGATCGGAAGAGCACACGGCTGAACTCCAGTCACCGAATACGATCTCGT
>CALKWH010000082.1 GCA_938004375.1 uncultured Pseudomonadota bacterium | reverse complement strand
GCGGCGTCGGTAGGCGGCGTTGATGGAGAACACGATGGGGAACACCACCGCGATGCCGATCAGGCTGGTGGGGATGTCGGCGATGATGTCGAAGCGCAGGCACAGCAGGGTGATGCCGACGGTCAGGCCGGCCACGATCAGGCTCTGCAGGTTAACGACGGTCGAAAAATTGGTGCGCCAATGTTTCATCATGGTGAACTCCGCTGGGGGTTCGTCGAACGGCGATGCGGGGGGAGGTCCGGGCGTGCCTGTGCCCGCGGCACCTGAAGATACCCGAGTCGGCGCGGAAGTAAAGCACCGGCTTCCGTGGCGACGGCAGCCGGCCGTCCTGGTCGCCGCGACCATTCAGCTTGCCTTTTCCCGCGATTCTGAGTAAGTCCGCTGCACCCACCGAACGGGCCCGGTCCTCGCGCCGGGCCGGGAGTGCCGCATGCGTCTTTGGTCCTGCTGCCTGGTTCCCCTGCTGCTGGCGACCGCCTGCGTCAAACCCGCGGACCGGGAGCCCGCGCGTCAGGCGCCGGCCTCCGACGGCATGAAGGCCGCAGGCGGCGGCGATGGCGACGAGGATCCGAAGGGCGGCGACGACTGGGAGGCCCCCGCGCCCCACGAGGAGCGGCCGGGCCGCGCGCCCCGCAAGCACGACGTGGTCATCGCTCCGGGCTCGCGCCTGCCGGTGACGGTCATCCACGTGGTCGACGCCGACACGGTCACCGTGGAGACGAAGGAGGCGGCCCCGCGGGTGCTCAAGCTGCGGCTCGCCGGCATCAACGCCCCCGAGTGCCACAAGAAGCGCGCGCGGACCGCCCGCGGGAAGACGAGCGCGTCCTGCGTCTCGGACGACGAGGGCCACGGCCACGCCTCGTACCTGCACCTGAAGAAACTGATCGACGGCAAGGCCGTCGAACTGACCTGCAAGCACCTGCCGGGGTCGTCGATCTGCGAGCAGGACCGCTACCGGCGCCTTTTGGCCACCCTCTGGGACGGCGCCACCGACGTGAACAAGAAACTGCTCGAGGACGGCATGGCCATGGCCTTCACCAAGTACCCCCACGACGATCGCGCGGCGTACTGCGAGGCCGAGCTGGCCGCCCGCGCCGCCCGCCGCGGCCTGTGGAAGCTGGCCCCCGACGTGGCCGGCGTGCTGTCGCTGATGAGCGCGAAGACCCGCGCCTGGTACAAGAAGCACGACGACCTGTGCAAAGCCGCTTCGCAGGAAGCGAAGCGGGCCACTTCGTCGCCCGCCAGATAGGAGACCGACCATGGAAGACCACCCGTTCCCGATGGCCCTCACGTTCGACGACGTCCTGCTGATGCCCGCCTACTCCGAGGTCCTGCCCGTGAACACGCAGGTGAACACCCGCTTCACGCGCAACCTGAAGTTGAACATCCCGTTCGTCTCGGCGGCCATGGACACGGTCACCGAGAGCGACATGGCCATGGCCATGGCCCGCGAGGGCGGCATCGGCATCATCCACAAGAACCTGGGCATCGAGGAGCAGGCCGACCACGTCCGCCGCGTCAAGCGCGCCGAGACCTGGATCATCTCGTCGCCGGTGACGCTCTCGCCCAAGGCCGTGGTGCGCGAGGCCCGCGTGGCCATGGACAAGTTCGCCATCTCCGGGCTGCCCATCGTGGACGAGCACCAGAAGCCCGTGGGCATCCTCACCATCCGCGACGTGCGTTTCGAGACCAACCCCGCGCGCCCGGTCACCGAGTTGATGACCGCGCGGCTGATCACCGCCAAGGCCGGCGTCTCCATGGCCGAGGCCACCGCCCTCTTGCACGAGAACCGTATCGAGAAACTGATCCTGCTCCACGAGGACGGCACCCTGGCGGGCCTGATCACCCTCAAGGACATCGAGAAGGCCGCGCTCTATCCCCACGCCGCCAAGGACGCCCGCGGGCGCCTCCTGGTGGGCGCGGCCGTGGGCATCGGCGAGAACGAGCAGCGCCGCGTGCGCGCGCTTCGGGACGCTGGCGCCGACGTGGTCGTCGTGGACACCGCCCACGGCCACACCGCGGGCGTGGGCCGCATGGTGAAGTGGGTGAAGGGCGAGTTCTCCGGCCTCGAGGTCGTCGCCGGCAACATCGCCACTGGCGAGGCCGCCGCGTACCTGATCGACTGCGGCGCCGACGCTGTCAAGGTCGGCATCGGTCCGGGCTCGATCTGCACCACCCGCATGGTCGCGGGAGTGGGCGTGCCCCAGCTCTCGGCCGTGCTCGACGTGGTCAAGGTCGCCGGCCCCCGCGACGTCCCCGTCATCGCCGACGGCGGCATCAAGTTTTCGGGCGACGTGGTCAAGGCCCTCGCCGCCGGCGCCTCCACAGTCATGATGGGCTCGATGTTCGCCGGTGCCGAGGAGACCCCGGGCGAGATCGTCCTGTACCAGGGCCGCTCGTACAAGCTCTACCGCGGCATGGGCTCGCTAGGGGCCATGCGCCAGGGCTCGGCCGACCGCTACTTCCAGGACGCCGCCGCCGCTCCCTCGAAGCTGGTCCCCGAGGGCATCGAGGGCCGCGTCCCCTTCAAGGGCCCGGTCTCCGCCACCCTGATCCAGCTCGTGGGCGGCGTGCGCGCCGGCATGGGCTACCTGGGCGCCGCCACCCTCGCCGATCTGCGCGCCAACGCCCGCTTCGTGCGCATCTCCCCCGCCGGCCTGCGCGAGTCCCACGTCCACGACGTCATCATCACGAAGGAAGCCCCGAACTACAAGATGGAATAAAAATCAGCCACGCCACCCCATCCACTTCCTCGCACTCGTTCGGTCTGAAAAGCCCCCATTTGGGGCAGTTTCCGTGAACATTTTGCAAACCTTCACGGAGAACTTTCACGTGAAGGATTTCATGGTATGCCGTTTTCGGGGTCGTTCGGGTGGATGGGCAGGGTGTGTTTTTCACGTCGCGGGCGTGGTGCGCTCAAGGGGCAGATTATTCTTCAATCGTCGCGCCCCATCTCCATCTCGATTTGCTCGACGGTCGGAAGACTGCTGCGGAGGTCTTCAGGCAGGGAATCGGTGATCTGCCGCTCCCATTGGGCCACACCGATGGGCTTGGTGAAGTTGGCCAGCGCGTATTCGACGACGGTCCGATCCTTCTGTTTGACCAAAAGCAGGCCGATGGACGGCTTGTCGTCGGGGTGACGCAGCAGGTCGTCCACCGCACTCAGGTAGAGGTTGAGTTGTCCCACATGCCCCGGATCGAACGATCCAGTCTTGAGCTCGATGACGACGTAACAGCGCAGGTGCAGGTGATAGAACAGCAGGTCCAGATGGAAATCGCTCTGGCCGACCTCCAGGTGAACCTGACGTCCCACGAACGCGAAGCCTTGACCCAGCTCGAGCAGGAATTTCTGGATGTGATCCACCAACTTCTGCTCCAGCTCCGCTTCCCGCCTGGGATCTGCGGTGCCGAGAAAATCGAACAGGTACGGGTCCTTGAAGGCCTGGGTCGTCATGTCCGAGTCCGGGGGCGGTAAAACGATCTGGAAATTGCTCACAGCCTTGCCCTGCCGCTCATGCAACCGGCTCTCGATCTGGATGGACAGCATGTCCTTGCCCATGCCCACTTCGAGAGCCTTGGCCGCATACCACAGGCGGACTTCAGGGTCGTCGAGCTTGTCCAGCAGGGTAATGTTGCTGCGCCAGGGCAATTGTGCAACGGTGCGTTGCACGATTGCGGGGTCAGGCCAGGCTTGTGCGAACTGGCGCATGTACTTGAGGTTGCGTGGAGAAAACCCAGTCATGTCCGGGAAGGCGGTCTTCAGGTCGAACGAGAGGCGATCGATCACACGGGTCCCCCAGCCCTCCATCTCCTGTTGCTGAAGAATGGAATGTCCGATTTTCCAATACATCATCACCATCGCGGAGTTGGCCGACATCAGGGCCTTGATGCGCTCACTCCTCACGATCTCCCGGATTCCGGAGAGCAATTCTCCGTAATTTTCCGGCATCTCCTGCATCGGAACGGCCACTGGGAAAATGGCTCCCTCACGGTTCTTTCCCATGGCTTTTCTTGACGATGTTTTTTTCTCGGAGGATGTTTTTTTCACGACGACGATTCGCTCCCTGGACAATAAGAAAACGGTCTGAAGCCTTTCGGACAGTCGGCACGCTATCACCTTCGCCAAAGTCCGGCAAGATATCCACGACTTGCCTTGCTTGGCTTCGGCAACGTCCCAAGCCTTGTGCACACCGCCGGCTTCAGGTAGATTGGCGAACCATGAACAACGTCAATCTCTTCTCGTTCATCTGGTCGGTCGCCGACCTGCTGCGCGGTGACTACAAGCAGTCCGAGTACGGCAAGGTCATCCTGCCGTTCACCGTGCTTCGGCGCCTCGACTGCGTGCTCGAGGCGACCAAGCCCGCTGTCCTGCGCGAATTGGCCGCCCGCACCAAGGCCGGGCTGAACCCCGAGCCGTTCTTGCTGCGCGCCGCCGGCCAGCACTTCTACAACGCCTCGCAGCTGGACATGAAGAAGCTCCTGGGCGACTCATCCGCAAGTTCGCCGAAATCTCGAACGAGACCGCCGGCGAGCACTATTATAAGAATATTGAGGATGGCCAGCCAACCAATTTTGTTACAATGGAGTATGGCGATGATGTTAAAAATCCCCGTCTGGAATTTTCTGCTTGCGGTCTCCGTGGCGGGACTTACGGTTTCGTCGGGTTGTTACAGTTACAAGACCTTTTTACCATCGGAGCTACCCAAGCTCAATAAAACCTACACGACGCTGATCGGGGTCGTGAGAACGAACAATAGTACTGAAACGCTTTACCACAAATCCTACATACAATTGAAAACCCCTGATGGAAGGATCCTGGCGGTCGAGGGACGTCCGTCCAAAGTCCGGCTGAAGCTGGCTTCTGGCAGGGTTCTCCGCATCGCGGACCCCTACCAGTTCGAGCCCCACGGTGACAGACTGAAGATCCTGACCGCGTCTGGTCCGCCCATCACTGTCGCCTACGAGGATATCACCCGGTCCGAAGCGTGGGTTCCCGATCTCCATTTTCCCAAGCTTCGCGGCAAGGGAGTCGTCGTCACGGTCACCGTGATCACCTGTCTGGCAGTCGGATTGTCCGTATTAGTGATGATGTTGGCCGCAGATGAACGCAACAGCGTTTACAAGAGTTTCTCCGACACATCCCTGGATCCGACCCCATCCCCGGTGCCCGGTTGGCGTTTCTAGCCAAGCCGAGGTGAAATCCGCCAAAGACCGTCTCCCACGCCTCACCATGGTGATCAAACGGATCCTGTCGGATCGCCGTTGCGGAACACGGCCACGCTCGGCAGGTCCCGGTGCCTCAGGTGCGCCTCGAGGATCCCGGCGAAGGCCGAAAAGCCCAGGGCGCGGTAGGCGTCGAGCAGCAGCGCGCCGGCGGCCTCGCGCACGTCGTCGGCGTCGGCCCAGTGCAGGTACAGCCCGAGGGCCTGCGCGTACGCCGGTCGTCCGGCGTCCAGCTCGGCGCGCGCCTCGTCGATCCACTGTAGGCGCGTCGGGAGCGGGGGCGCGTCCACGGTGCCTTGCCAACTGACCACGTGGCGCGGCACGGCGCCCGCGTCCGGGGGAAGGGCCAGGGCCGGGCTGCCCGTGGGGTAGCCGTCGGTGCGCGGCCACGGGCAGGGAGGCGCTTCGGGTGCGTCGGGCAGGAACGAGGCCGCCGCCGCTTCGACGCCGTCGAGCAGCAGGGTGAGGACCCGCAGGGCCCGCCAGCGCGCCAGCGGATAGGGGATCCCGGGGTCGTCCCCGTCCGCATCCGACGCCTCGGCCGCCTCGTTTGCGAGCTCCTCGAAGACCTCTTCGAGGGCCCGGGCGATGGACTGGCGCAGAAACGGCAGCACCCCGGTGACGCCGTCGAGCCAGGTCTCGGCGCTGTCCCGGGCATAGTTGTGGGCGATGACCGGGGCGTGGGCCGGGCTGTCGTACCAGAAGCCCCAGTGCAGGCCGTCGGAGTCGCCGCCCAGGAACGTCACGAACTGCGGCGCGTCACGCCGGTAGCGCAGGTCCAGACGCGCATCGAGCGGGCCTTCGCGCCCCGGCGGGACCTCGCCGTAGAGCTCGGAGGCGTCGCGGGGCTGCCGGCGGAGCGCCTCCGGCGCGAACCACTCGGAGAGCCCGGCGGGCCGCATGCCCAGGGCCGCGTCCATCCAGGCGCCGCCCCGGTCGCGACCCGGCGTGGGCTCCCAGAAGCAGCGCGGCGGATTCGCGGGCAGGGCGCCCAGTGCCTCGATCAGGGCGGCCAGCGGCGCGAGCCCGGCGGGCAGCGGGAGCCCATACAGTTCCATATAGCGGGCGGCGACGGCCGGCAAAGCCTCGAACGCCGCCGCGACGAACGGCGCCACGGTCCCTTCGACCGTCTCCGGGGACAGGCCCAGCGACGCCACGAAGTCGTTCCAGCCTTCGTCCACGGGGTCGTCGGGCACCTGCGGCAGCTCCAGACCGACGTCCTCCGGGTAGAGCTCCGTCGGGTCACTGAAGCTCGCGCGCCGCGCGTCCCAGGCGTCGACGAGCGCCGTCCAGGCGTCCCAGGATCCGTCGAGGGCCGCGGCCGAGACGACGACGCCCTCGGACTCCCTGACGCTCGTCAGTTCCTCGTGGTCGTAGCCGATCAGGCGCAGCGTCCCCCGGAGTCCGTCGTCGCCGAGTGTCTGGCCCGACGACGGCGGTCCCAGGGTACAGACGAGCCGGTCGGCCCCCGAGGTGAGCTCCCACGGGAACCGCGCGGCGAAGTCGTAGACGCGGCGCAGGCGCCCGCCGGCTGTCCCCAGGGCCGCCCCCAGCGCCTCGGCCCGGTCGTCGTCCTCCACGTCCTCGAGGACGACGCATTCAGGTTCCAGGCAGAGCGACTCCCCCGTCGCGAGGGTCAGTCGGGGCGTGCCGTCGTCGCCGACCTCGAGGGTGAAGGTTGTCTGCGGTCCCAGCAGGTCGTAGATGAGAGTTTCGAAGAGTTCCATGGGCAGCACCGTACCCAAGGCAACCCGCGGGAGTCAACCTTGGTGATGGGTCCCGCCAGGCGGAGGAGCAGACCTCAGAAGTTCACCCACAGGCCGGCCGGGGGCTTCACCATGTCGACCAGGTCATCGCTGAAGACGTATTTCAGGAAGGCCACTTCAACTCCCAAGTCGAAGTGCTCCCACAGGCGCCAGCGGGCGCCCACGCCGAGGGTGATCACGGGGGCGATGCCGGTGGAGTTGTCGTCGTTCAGTCCGTCATAGTAGATCTCCAGGCCCGCGCCGGCGCGCAGGAAGA
>CALKWH010000081.1 GCA_938004375.1 uncultured Pseudomonadota bacterium | reverse complement strand
AATACGAGGTTGATATGAGCGATCTCGGCCGCCTCGAACGCGTCGATCTCCGCACGATCTGGACCAGCGAATCCGGCGACTTCACCCCCTGGCTGGCCCAGGAGGAGAACATCCGGCTGCTGGGCGACGCCCTGGGCCTCTTCCTGGAGGTGCAGGCCCAGGAAAAGGAGGTGGGCCCCTTCCGCGCCGACATCCTGTGCAAGAACATCGACGACGACTCCTGGGTGCTCATCGAGAACCAGTTGGAGCGCACCGACCACACCCATTTGGGTCAACTCCTCACCTACGCCGCCGGCCTGGAGGCGGTGACCATCGTCTGGATCGCCCAGCGCTTCACCGAGGAGCACCGCGCCGCGCTCGACTGGCTCAACGAAATCACCGACGAGCGCATCACCTTCTTCGGCCTGGAGGTGGAGCTCTGGCGCATCGGCGGCTCCCCCGTCGCCCCCAAGTTCAACATCGTCTCCAAGCCCAACGACTGGAGCCGCACCCTTCAGCACGCCGCCCGCAACGCCGAGAGCTCAGAAGCCAAGCAGCTCCAGCTCAGCTTTTGGCTGGCGTTTCAAGACTATCTGGATCAGCACAGCACCTTGAGATGCCAAAAGCCGGCGCCGAGAAACCGGCTGAACAGTTCGATTGGCAAGCAGGGGATGCACCTGTCGTGCATCGCCTCGATGTATGATTCGGAAGCCCAAATCTTTCAGCCCGAACTGCGGGTTGAGATGTACCTGAAGGGCGATCATGCGAAAGAAAACTATCAGGTTCTCCTCAGGCACAAGGAAGACCTCGAAAAAGGGATCGGTGAACCACTCGTTTGGTACGACCCGGAGAACGCAAGCTGCTGTCGGATCTATGTCCGTCGTTCCAGTGACTTCACGGATGAACCCAACTGGCCCGAACAGCACGCCTGGCTGAAAGAATATTTGGAGAAATTCCACAAAGTCTTCAGCCCCTGGATCCGGGATCTGAAATAGGCGGTGGCGTTGCATGGCTCGACTCGACCTGGATGGCACTCAGTTGATGGCACCGCGCGACGCGCTCTGGATAGCGCGAAGCGCCCTGGAGTGCGCAGGCTCGACTGCGCTTTGGATCGGCGGATTGGGCGCGCGCCGGCTCGACTGCGCGTCGGATCGGCGATTTGGCGTGTGCCGTTTCAACAACGCGTTGGATTGGCGGATTAGGTGCGCTCATGCTGGACCGGTTTGGAGTGCGCAGACACGTCTGCGCTCTGGTTTCCCGCGGGACGCGGGCGCCGAGACCCCACGATCCTGCCCGCGCGTCCCGCGCCATCCAGAGCGGCGTCGTGCCGCCGCACTCCAAAGCGCTTCGCGCCCGACGCCTGGGACCGGATGCACGCTCTCCACGCCCTCCCGCCCGGCTGGGAGTCCATGCCCTACGGCGAATTCCTCGACCACCGCCGCCGCCTCATGGCAGCGATCATCCGGCAGGGCTTCGAGTCGTTAAGGTAGAATAGGGATCTGCGTGGAACATGAAATGGACCGCAAGAACCAAGATTAAACGATTGATGAGCATTCACCCATGAGCACACTGGAACAGCTTCAACCCAACGCCTCCGTTCGCGGCATCCTGCCCGACTGCCTGGTCACCGTGGTGAGCGTGAAGTGGTTCGGCTCCTCGGCTTTGGAGCTGACCTATAAAGAGCCCTCAGGCAAGGTGGCCAACACGCTGCTGTACCGGCACGACGAGTCCCGGATCGAAGTCGTGGAGCAGGGCCGACCCTGGAGCTTCGACGGCGACGGCCACCTCTTCCGCCTAGTGGCCGAGGCGCACCGCATCCGGCTGGCCCACCTGTTCGACCCCGTGCTGGCGGTGCACACCTCCCTCATCGATCCCTTGCCCCACCAGATCACCGCCGTCTACGAAGCCATGCTGCCGCGCCAGCCCTTGCGCTTCCTCCTCGCCGACGACCCGGGCGCGGGCAAAACCATCATGACCGGCCTCCTGATCAAGGAGCTCATCGCCCGCGGCGACCTGCAGCGCTGCCTCGTAGTCTGTCCCGGCAGCCTCGCCGAGCAGTGGCAGGACGAGCTGTACCGCCGCTTCCAGCTCGTGTTCGACATCCTGACCAACGACAAGCTCGAGGCCGACGTCCAGGGCAACTACTTTCTCCACAACCACCTGGTCATCGCCCGCCTGGACAAGTTGAGCCGCGATGACAAGGTGCAGGCCAAGCTGGCCGATCCCGAGTGCCGGTGGGACCTCATCGTCTGCGACGAAGCCCACAAGATGTCCGCGTCGTTCTTCGGCGGCGAGATCAAGTACACGAAGCGTCACAACCTGGGCCAGCTCCTCTCCACCCTGACCCGCCACTTCCTGCTTCTCACCGCCACCCCCCACAACGGCAAAGAGGAGGACTTCCAGCTCTTCATGTCCCTCCTCGACGGCGACCGCTTCGAGGGGCGCTTCCGCGACGGCGTCCACCAGGTGGACGTCTCCGACCTGATGCGCCGCATGGTCAAGGAAAACCTCCTCAAGTTCGACGGCACGCCCCTCTTCCCCGAGCGGATCGCCAACACCGTCCCCTACAAGCTCTCTGACGCCGAGGCGCACCTCTACCAGGCGGTCACCGACTACGTTCGCGAGGAGTTCAACCGCGCCGAGGCACTAGCCAACGACAAGCGCGCCGGCACGGTGGGTTTTGCCCTCACCATCCTGCAGCGCCGTCTGGCCTCCTCGCCCGAAGCCATTTACCAGTCGCTCCGCCGCCGCAAGGAGCGGTTGGAGAAGAAGCTCCGCGAGCTGGAACTCCTCCAGCGCGGCGCCGCTGCACCCGATGCCTTCGCGGCGGGCGCCCCCTCGTTGAACGATGAGGACCTGGAAGACCTGGACGAGGCGCCTGACGGCGAAGTGGAAGCCGTCGAGGAAGAGATCCTCGACCAGGCCACCGCGGCGCGCACCATCGCCGAACTCCGGGCCGAGATCGACACGCTGGCCCGCCTCGAATCCCTCGCCCAGCAGGTGCGCCGCAGCGGCGAGGATCGCAAGTGGCGGGAGCTGGCCAATCTGCTGGCAGAGATCTTCACCCCGTCGGCCATCGCCAACCGGCTGGCTGAAGCATCGGCGCCCTACGGCCCCGACGCGCTGCCCCGACCGCAACCCTCGCCCCGCCAGAAGCTGGTCCTCTTCACCGAGCACCGCGACACCCTGAACTACCTCCACCAGCGCATCACCACGCTGCTCGGCCGGCCGTCGGCCATCGTCTGCATCCACGGCGGGATGGGGCGCGAGGAGCGCCTCAAGATGCAGGAGGCGTTCCGTCACGATCCCGAGGTGCAGGTGCTGCTGGCCACTGACGCCGCCGGCGAGGGCATCAACCTGCAGCGGGCCCACCTGATGGTGAACTACGACCTGCCGTGGAATCCCAACCGGCTGGAGCAACGCTTCGGCCGCATCCACCGCATCGGCCAGACCGAGGTGTGCCACCTCTGGAACCTGGTGGCCGAGGAAACGCGCGAGGGCGAGGTCTATCGGCTGCTGTTGGTGAAATTGGAAGAGGCCCGCAAGGCCCTCGGCGGCCAGGTCTTCGACATCCTCGGCAAGGTGGTCTTCGACGGCCGTCCCCTGCGCGACCTCCTCATCGAGGCCATCCGCTACGGCGAGCTTCCCGACGTGCGCGCCCGGCTCACCCGCGTCATCGCCGACGCCTTCGACCGGGGCAAGCTCGAAGACCTCCTCGACGATCGGGCCCTGGTGCGCGAGGCCATGGACGTGGGCCGCGTCCACCGCATCCGCGAGGACATGGAGCGCGCCGAGGCCCGTCGCCTCCAGCCCCACTACATCGCCTCGTTCTTCAAGGCGGCCTTCCAGCAACTCGGCGGCAGCATCCGTCCCCGCGAGACCGACCGGTGGGAGATCACCCACGTGCCGCCGCCCATCCGCAACCGGGACCGCCAATTGGGCATCGGCGAGCCGGTGCAGCCGCGCTACGAGCGCATCGTGTTCGAAAAATCGCTCATCGCGCCTCCCGGCCAGCCGCCCGCGGCGTTCGTCTGTCCCGGCCACGCACTCCTCGACACCGCCATCGACCTGACGCTGGAGCGCCATCGGGACCTGCTGCGCCGCGGCGCCGTCCTCGTGGACGAGCGCGACAGCGTCGTCGAGCCGCGGCTGCTCTTCTTCCTGGAGCACGCCATCCAGGACGCCAGCCTCACCCGCGCCGGCGGCCACCGGGTCATCTCCAAGCGGCTCTTTTTCGTGGAGATGGATGCCCACGGCCGGACTTGGCACCCGAGCTACGCGCCGTACCTCGACTACCGCCCGCTCCAGGCGGGCGAACCCGCCCTGGCCGATTTGCTGGACCTTCCCGAGTGCGCCTGGATCGGCCGGGACCTGGAGGATCGGGCGCAGGGCTATGCGGTGGAGTTTGTCGTCCCCGGCCACCTCCAGGAGGTGAGCGGCAGCCGCTTGGAACTCATCGTCAAGACCGAGGCGGCGGTGCAGGATCGCCTGACGAAGGAGATCAATTACTGGGACCACCGGGCCGAGGAGCTGAAACTCCAGGAGCAGGCCAACCGGCCCAATGCCAGGCTCAACTCCCAGGAGGCGCGCAAGCGCGCCGACACCCTCCAGGCCCGCCTGGAGAAGCGGCTGGCGGACCTGAAGCTGGAGAAGCAGCTCATCCCGCTGCCGCCGGTGGTCCTGGGGGGTGTCTTGATAGTACCCCAGGAGCTGCTGCGCCGGATGCAGGGACAAGCCCCGCCGGAACGGGCCGTTTCATCCACCGCCGACAAACAGGCAGTCGCCGCCCACGCCCGGGCCATCGTCATGGAGGCGGAGCGCCGCCTCGGCTTCGAGCCCGTGGACCGCGAGACCGAAAAGCTCGGCTACGACATCGAGAGCCGCGTCCCCAGATCGGAAGAGCGTCGTGTAGGGAAAGAGTGTAGATCTCGGTGGT
>CALKWH010000080.1 GCA_938004375.1 uncultured Pseudomonadota bacterium | reverse complement strand
TCGTATTCGGTGACTGGAGTTCAGACGTGTGCTCTTCCGATCTACGCCGGAGACGCCGAACTCGACGGGCTTGCCGGCCTTCTCGGAGGAGTCGAACTCGGTGCCGTCGATGAGCGTGCCTTTGTAGTGGCAGGCGACCGTGTCGTTGAGCCCCGGCTTCGGACCCGTGCCCTCCTGGACGATCTGGTACTGCAGGCCGCTGGGGAGCACGACCACGCCCGGCTGGGCCTTGTTCTTCTCGAGGAACTCCTGCCCGCGCTTGAGGGCCTCCTCGCCCTTGGCCTTGCGCTCGGCCATCATCTTCTGCATGCGCTGGGTCTGGAACTCGCCCATCACCTTGCGCATCTCCTGCTCGTCGATGAGCGACGGCTTCTTGGCCTGGGAGTCGCCCACGCCAGCCTCGAAGGCGCGGATGTTGACCTTGAAGTCCTTGCCCATGTTGAACCCGACGATGTACGACACCTTGTCCTCGACGGTGGCGAGGTCGGCCAGCGTGAGGGCGCCCTTGGGGGCCTCGCCCGTGGCGCCGGGGGCGCCGGGCTTAGCGGGATCCTTCTTGTCCGGGCAGGGCTGCGCCTTGCAACCGAAAAAGGCCGTTGCGAAAAGAACCATGATCAATGCGGTTTTCATTTGAACCAACTCCTTGAATAAATGTTGCCCATGAGGCGACACGCCCCGGGGCACGGGGCCACAAGTTATCCAAAACCGGAAAAAAGTAGAGAAAAAAATGCGTACACCCGGAGGGGTCATATATTATTTTATATAAAATCGATAAAATTCCGCTCCGGTTGAAAAGGAACCATAATTCCCGTTGGCCGTTTTTTCCAAGCCGTGGTAGCAATATGTCGGGTCCCGCCCGCGCGATTCCGCCTGAGCGACCCGGAGGTCTCGCGATGAACCGTCTGCCGCTTGCCCTGCTGCTGCTTTTCCCCATCCTCGCCTGCACCCAGACGCCCGAGGGCGTCGCCCCGGAAGAATACATCCTGTATGGCACCCCTGACACCACCGCCGCCCACCAGGCCGTGGTGTACATCACCATGGAGTCCGGCGGTTACGGCGGCGCCTGCTCCGGAACGCTCATCGCGCAGAACGTGGTGCTCACGGCCGCCCACTGCGCGGCCGCCCCCGCGAACATGCGGGTCTACATCGGCAACAGCGTCAACACGTTCTCCACCGAGCTCAGAGTCTCCCAGGTCACCGTGCATCCGAACTGGGATCCCAACTTCCAGCAGACCAACAACCTGGCCAACGACATCGCGCTGTTGCGCCTGTCCTCCAACGCCCCCGGTTCGGTCGTGCCCATCCCGTACCTGCCCTCGTCCCTGGCGCTGACCTCGGCCGACGTGAACAACACGAACCTGCTTTTCATGGGCTTCGGCCTCACCGAGACGGGCTCCTCGGGCACGAAGCTCAAGATGACGCAGGTCCTGGCCAACATCTGCGAGGGCTCCTCGTGGTGCAACGTCAGCATCCCCAACCTCGGCACCACCCAGGTCCCGCCCAACACCATCGGCATCCGGATGAACGCCAACGGCGGCATCTGCAGCGGCGACTCCGGCGGACCCGCCTTCGTCACCCGCGGCGGCGTCGAGTACGTGGCCGGCATCAACTCGTTCGTCATGCAGAACAGCTCGCAGCAGTGCGACTACTTCGGCGCGGCCACCAAGGTCGACCGCTTCACGTCCTTCATCGCGGACTTCCTCGGCGTCGACACCGAGGACTGCGACAACGGCACCGACGATGACGACGACGGCCGGATCGACTGCGACGACACCGATTGCGCCTCCGATCCCGCGTGCCAGGAGACCGCCTGCGAGCTCGCCACCACGGTGGCCTGCGGCGCCACCATCTCCGGCTCCACCCTGGGCGGCCCCCTGTCCTTCGTCAACTACGGCAACGACTGCACCGGCGGCTACCCGATGAACGGCTCCGAGAACGTGGTGCAGGTGATCGCCGGCGCCGGCACCATCGTCACCGCCCGCCTGACGATCCAGTCCAGCTCCACCGACCTGGACCTGCTCCTGGTCAAGGGCGCCTGCGACCCCGCCAACTGCACCACCGGCAGCCTGAACGCCCCTGGCCAGACCGAGACCCTGACGTTCACCATGGACCAGAACCCGCACTTCCTGTTCATCGAGACCTACCAGAACGCGGGGCCCTACACCCTGCAGATCACCTGCGAGAACCAGCAGCCCGTGCCCGAGGACTGCGACAACGGCCTCGACGACGACGGCGACGGCGATACCGACTGCGACGACGACGACTGCGACGGCGAGCCCGGCTGCGGCCCGGCTGCCGAGGACTGCGACGACGGGGGTGACAACGACGACGACGGCGCGATCGACTGCGAGGACGCCGACTGCTTCGGCGAGCTCGCCTGCGAGCAGGCCGTCGAGGACTGCGACAACGGCCTCGACGACGACTACGACGGCTTCACCGACTGCGCCGACATGGACTGCAAGCCCAAGGTCGCCTGTGGCGAGGAGCCCGCCGAGTCATGCGCCAACGGCGTGGACGACGACGGCGACGGCAGAACCGACTGCGACGACCCGCTGTGCCGTTCCTACGCCGACTGCCACCCCGGCCTCGAGATCTGCAACAACGGGCTGGACGACGACGGCGACCAGCGGATCGACTGCGCCGACGCGGACTGCCAGACCTTCTCCGGGTGCCCGGAGCAGGCCGAGGACTGCGACAACCGCGAGGACGACAACGGCGACCAGCGGGTCGACTGCGACGATCCCCGGTGTTCATCCTCCACGCCCTGCCTGCTCAACGCCCCCTGGAACAAGACGTATGAGACCGACGGCTGCTCCTGCCGCGCGGCCGGCGGCGGCCGGCGCCCGAACGCCGGTCTGTGGCTGTCGGGCCTGCTGCTCGGGCTCCTCGCGCTGCGCCGCAGGATCCGAAGGATCTGACCCCTAACAGCCCATCATAGACGGGTAGGTCCCCTACCCGGGGAAAAAATGACGCTCCCGTCCCTTACAACATCCCCTCCCGCATCAGCAACTCACGCAACGCGATCAACGCCACGCTCTCTTCGGGCATCTCGAGGGCCGAGAGCCCCCGTCTGTCCCGCTCGGCGACCACCGGGTCCGCCGGGATCGCGCCGAGCACCCGCAGCCCGCCGTCCTCGAGCTGGGCCACCAGCCCGGGATCCGGCGCCTCCACGCGGTTGAACACCACCCCGGTCAACTCCGGGTTCATGCCCGGGGAGCGGTCGATCTTCGTCTTCGCCAACAACGCGGTCCGCGCCCCCCGCAGGGAGTTGTCCGTCAGGATGAGCGCGTGGGTCACCGATCGGGTAACCTCGCGGTTGATCTGCTCCACGCCCGCCTCCGCGTCGATGATGACCGTCTCGAACTGCGCGGCGAGCTGGCCCAGGGTCTCGCGCAGCAGGTTGTTCACCGAACAGTAGCAGCCCACGGTGTCGGTGTGCCCCATCACCAGCAGGGCGTGCTCCGGAGCTTCCACGAGGGCCTCGAGGAGCAGGTAGTCGATGATCTCCGAGAGCCGTGAGGCCTCCTCGCCCTTGGCGATCCGCGCCTGGCGCAGGATCTCGGCGCGGGCCTCTCCGATGGTCTTGTAGTCCTGGACCCCGAGGGCGGTGGCGAGCCCCATGGCGGGGTCGGCGTCGATGAGCAGCGGCCGTTGACCGGCGTCGATGACAAGCCGGGCGGTCAGCGCGGACAGGATGGACTTGCCGCTGCCGCCCTTGCCCAGAAAGGCGATGGTCCTCGTGCTCATGTCACTTCCTCCTGCGGAAGGTGATGACCTCCCGGATGGTGTCGCACACCGGCTTCTCGTCGCAGGTACGGCAGTCCAGATCGCTGCAACTGATCCCGCCGTCCTCTTCCCAGCGCAGCCGCCTGTGCTCCCCGTCGACGACCGCGGCCGCGGCGGCCAGGGGCTCCAGCGCGCGCACCCGGGCGTCGTCCCCGACGACGAGCACCACGTCGACCCGCCCGATCCCGGGGAGCTCGGCGGCGTAGGCGGCCCGCACGGTCTGGGCCAGCGCCCGCGGGGTGAACGAGTCCGCCGCTCGACGGTGGACGCGGATCCACAACCGCCCCGACAGGCTGCGGGTCATCACCAGCGGCAGCCGGTGGGTCAGGTGCAGCACGCCGGCTACCGGCCCCTCCAGCGGGTCCAGATCCTCGGGCAGCTCCACCAGCGCCAGCAGCGCCAGGGATTTCGACTTACCCCGGTTCCCGTCAGACGATGACCCGCCTTCCATCTCCTCCACACCACTACGGACGTACACGCGGTCGGTCACCAGCCTGCGCTCCCGCGTCCACAGGGCACGACACACCGAGGGCGTCCCCGGCGCGCCCAGCTCCAGCGCCGTGTCCCCGGCGAGCACGACCGTCGCCTGCCGCTTGCGCTCCGGTTCGTAGCCCAGGGCGGCCACGGCGGCCACGTCCCCCGGCGCGAGGATCTCGAACCCGCCGAGCATCTGGTGGATCCGGCGGATCAGATCACCGTGATCGGATCCGGCGCTCAAGGTCCCCTCCCCGCGCGCCCGGAAACCCGCTCCGCCGCGCCCTGACCGGCGAGGAGCGCCGCCCCGTAGGCAGCCGCGAGTTGGGGATCCATGGGGATGACGGACACCTGGTGCCCGAGCACCTCCCCGAGGGTCCGCGTGAACGCCGGGATGTGACCCAGTCCGCCCACGACGACCACGGGCGGTCCGGTTTCACTGCGGTTGGCCAGCGTCAGCGCCTTCTCGGCGATGGCCACCAGGATCCCGGCGAGGAGCTCGGGTCCCGGGACGCCCTGGTTGACGCGGCTGACGACCTCGCTCTCGGCGAACACGGCGCAACTGTTGGACATGCGGTAGGGTCGTGCGGCGGCGGCGGCGACGTCCGAGACCTCCTCGAGCGGCACGCACAGGGAGCTGGCGATCATCTCGAGGAACCGGCCGCTGCCGGCCGCGCACTTCTCGGTGACGGCGCGGTCCAGCACGTGGCCCTCGGGGGACAACGCAGCGGAGCGGACGAACAGCGCGCCGCCGTCGATCACGGTGCGCGCCCCCGGGACGAGGGTCGCCACGGCCCGGGCCGCGCATGCGGCCTCGTCGAGGATGCGCCCCGACCGGGAGAGCGCCCGACCGGCGGCGGCGGCGCCAAAGCCGGTGACCGCCTTCTTGCGCACCTGGAAGCCGAAGAGCCCGGCCTGCTCCAGGGCGGCGCGCTCCGACGCCCGCACCACCGACCTGAACTCGCCGGCCAGCTCGCGCACGTCGGCGCCCAGGATGCGTCCGTCCTTCACGACGCAGACCTTCACGTACCGCGTGCCCAGATCGACGCCGGCGGTGATCACGGCGATCCCCCGGTGCAGCCCGGGCACGCCGGCGCCGCGTCGGCCGGGCCAGCGGCCATCGGTTCCGACGGGTCTCCGGCTTCTTGAACGCGCCGGTCTTCCTGCCGGGCGCGGCCGTGCTCCAGGCGGGCGAAGCAGGCGGCCCCCAGAGCGCCCATGACCTGGGGATCGTGGGAGAGCGGCACGAACCGCACGCCCAGGGCCGCCTCGAGCTCCCGGACCACGGCCGCATTCTTGGACACGCCCCCCGAGATGCACACCCCCGGGCGCAGGGTCACCTTTCCGGCCAGCGCGGCCACCCTGCGGGCCACCGAGGCCGTGATCCCCCGGGCGATGTCCTCGACGCGCCGCCCCTGGTGCATCCACTGCATGACGTCGAGCTCCATGAAGATGCTGCACTTGTTCGAGACCGGCAGCGCCCGCCTCGAGCGCAGGGCGCGGGGCCCCAGCTCCCCGAGGGGGAGGCCCAGGGTGCGGGCCAGGAGCTCCAGCGTGCGGCCGGTGCCCGCCGCGCACTTGTCGTTCATGGCGAAGTCGTCCACCAGGCCCGCGGCGTCCAGGACCACCACCTTGCAGTCCTGCCCGCCGATGTCGATGACCGAGCGCACGGCGGGGTTGCTCGTGAACGTCCCCAGCCCGTGGCAGGAGATCTCGCTGCGCTCGAGGTCCGCGAAGGGGAGCTCGTGCCGACCGTAGCCGGTGGCGCAGACGCGGGCGAGGTCGGCGCGGCGGACCCGCGCCTTCGCGAGGGCCGCCTCGAGCACGCGGCCGGCGGACTGCGCGGGCGTGGCCTGAACCGGCTCCACGTGCCAGGCGATCACGCGTCCGTCACGCAGCAGCACGGCCTTGGCGGTCAGCGAGCCCACGTCGATGCCGGCGAAGATCATGACCGGTTCCCCAGCTTCTCGTAGAACGCCTGGAGCCGGGTCTTCAACTGCCCGACCTCGCCGCCGTACAACTCCCGGGTCAGCGCGAGCGCCGGGATCCCGGCCTTGGCCAGCTCATGGGTGGCGATGTAGTTCTCGCCGGACATCATGGAGCAGAACTCGAGCTTCTCCAGGATCACGGCGTCGGCCGCGTATGCGCGCACCGCCTCGAGGGTGTACGCCATGCGGCCCTTCACGTCGTCCATCATCCGTGGGCAGGACACCCGCCCCAGGTACCGGCGCGCCAGGGCGTCCAGGGGATCGCCGTCCGCGCCCACGTCCCGGTCGAAGGTCCGCGCCCCCAGGCAGATCGCGTCGGCCACCACCAGGGCGCCGTGGGACTCCACCAGCTCCAGGTGCGAGAGCTCCTCGAGGCAGCTCCCCGTGACGAAGATCCGCAGCCGCGGCGTCCCCACCGGCGCCCGCCCCGCGCGCGCCTCGCCGAGGGCGCGCTCGATCAGGTCCACCGCGTCCTCGGGGGGCACCGCGGTCACCGCCAGCATCAGCGCGAGGAACTCGGTCCCCGTCACCGGCGGTGCTGGCGCGCGGCGCAGCTCGGCGAGCTCCCGCAGGAGCCGGCGGCGCCGGTCGTACAATTCAATGGACGCCCGCAGCCGATCGTCGGTCACCTCCACGCCCAGGCGCTCGCCGAGGAACCCGGCCAGCTTCACCAGCTCGAGCCGGAGCTGCGCGAGGCAGGCAGGCGAACCCGCGTGAGGCACGAACAGCAGGTACGAAAAGCCGGTGTCCGGCGCCGCGTGGCGCCAGTTGTCGTAGAGCCGGCGGTTGTGATCGCACCCGTTCATGAACACGATCCCGTCCAGGAAGTCCAGCTCCCCGCGCAGCCCCTGGTCCATCACGCGGCGCACGAAGGAGCAGTTGGCCGACGAGAAGTACGTGTCCCCCAGGGCGGTGCCGCAGCTCCCCACCGCGCGCATGCGGTACGGCACGGCGCCGGCCGCGTGGAGGAGCTCCTCGGGGACGTAGGAACAGAAGTGGCCGATCACCGGACGCCCGGCGCGGGCGGCGGCGGCCAGCCTCTCGTTGCGGGGGACCTCGGCGAGCCTGCGCAGTTCGGAGAAGACGCTCATGACGCGAATCCGTTCTCGACGAAGAAGGCGGTCAGTTGCCGCTTGACCTCGGCCTCGGACATCACCCGCTTGTCGAAGATGTCGGCCTCCATCACCAGAAGCGGCAGGCCGTGACGCCGGCACACGTCGCGGACGATGCGCCCCAGCGCGCGGTTGTGCTTGCACCCCTGGTGCCCGTTCTGGATCACGCAGTCCGGCGAGAAGTGGGCGATCTGGCGCTCCAGGTCGTCCACGGTCTCCCGGGCCGCACCGTGGGCCTGCTTGATCATGCCCATGTACAGCCGGTCCCGGGCCACGCCCATCATCATGGTCTCCAGGCTCGTCATGTCGATGGGCGGGAAGATGGCGTCGCCGATGTAGTCGCCCACCACCACGCCGCCGAAGGTCCGCTCGATCCACATGTACATCTCCGAGAACACGATGGGCATGTCCGCCACGATGATGCGGAACTTCTCCACCCGGCGCCGAAGCCGGGGGTGGCGCAGGCGAAACTGGCCGACCTTGTGCGTGATCCGCGCGCTCTCGAGGAGCTCGGGGTTCCCGGAGCCGGTGATCTTCGAGCCCCAGGCCGTCTGCAGGTTCAGCGCGAGCCCGGCCGACGGGATCGCCTGGTTCATGATCGTGATCTCGTCGAGGAGGCGGTTCTGCTCGTCCAGCACGCGGACCCCGCGGCGGAACTTCTCCCAGTTGTACTTGCGGTGCAGCGTGTCCTCGAGGAAGGCGATGGCCTCGAACAGGTTCTTCGAGTAGGCCATCACGTCGTCGTCCTCCTTGGTGTACGCCGTGTTGATCGTGTAGGCCGGCGCCCCGGAGATGTACTCCATCAGTTGCGAGGCCGTGCGCCCGGCGTCGCAGGGGTGGGCCACCGAGATGATGGCCGCGGGATCGGGGATCTGCTTCAGCAGGTACGCCCCCAGGCTCACGCGATCCATGGCGCAGATGTCGTCGGCGATGCCCTCGCGCTCCACGGCCTCGAGGCAGGCCACGTGGCCGTCGGTGCCCACCATGTTGGCGATGGCCATGAACGCCTCGGGCACGAACGGCGCCACGTCGTCGAACCCCGAGGCCACCTCCACGGGCACCGGCCAGCCCAGCCACACCAGCGGCTCGCGGCCGTCCCGCGCGTCGAGCACCCGCTGGAAGAACGCCAGCGTGGCGATGCAGTCGTGCCGGTAGGCGGCCAGCTCCCCCGGCGTCCAGCGCCCGGAGCCCACCTTCTGGTAGCCGAACCGCGCCGCCCGGTTGAGCCGGTGCTCGCCGTGGAACAGGAACGGCTGCACGGCCTTGAGCATCGCCCAGGCAGCGGGCCCCTTGTCCAGCACCTGCGTGCCGAGCTTCGCGCCCGCGATCACGCTCTCGATGATTTCATAGGGCTTCAGTTCCATGGGCTCCCGGGATCCGTCCTCCGACGCCGGGTCGTCCCCGATCTGGCGGAAACCGTCTTTTACCAGCAATCCCCACGATTGTCACGCCTCGGTCACGAAAACGTCACGGAATGTTGACAAACAGCCGGGAAGGACGCCCTAGATTTCCTGCACCGCTTCGGGTTTCTCCGGCAGGCGCTCCATCGTGAGGCCGGTGAAACCGTAGAAGATCGACACCAGCGGGTTGAACCAGTTGAGGATGGCCCAGGGGAGGTACAAGAGCGGGGAGACGCCCAGGGTGGCGGCCATGAAGGCGCCGCAGGTGTTCCAGGGGACCAGCGGCGAGGTGAGGGTGGCGCTGTCCTCGAGGGCGCGGGAGAGGTTGTGGGGCGCGAGGCCCAGCCTCTCGTAGGTGGACTTGTACATGCGGCCGGGGAGCACGATGGCGATGTACTGGTCGCCGGCGACCACGTTCATGCCGACGGCGGTGCAGACGGTGACCAGCACCAGGCTGCCGGTGCCGTGCACCAGCCTCAGGATGGCCCGCGTGATGGCCTGCAGGAAGCCGGCGGCCTCCATGGCGCCGCCGAAGGAGACCGCGCACAGGATCAGGGCCACGGTGTCCATCATCTTGTCCAGGCCGCCGCGGGAGAGCAGGTCGTCGAGGGCCGCGCTCCCGGTGTCGATGGTGAAGCCGCCCTTGGCCGTGGCCAGCACCGACTTCCAGGAGGCGTCCTGGAACCACACCGCGAAGAGCATGCCCAGCAGCGCGCCGAACAGGATCGACGGGAGCGCCGGGCGCTTCGTGGCCACGAGGCCGATGACCACCAGCGGGGGCAGGAGCAGCCACGGGGTCACGAAGAAGTGCGCGCGGATGGGGGACACCACGTCGGTGGCGGGGCCGCCGCCGCCGCCCCAGTCGGCGAACAGCCCGATGACGAAATAGGCGGCCAGCGCGACGAGCAGGCTCGGACCGGTGGTCCACACCATGTGGCGGATGTGGGTGAAGAGGTCGCTGCCGGCCACCGCGGGCGCGAGGTTGGTGGTGTCCGAGAGCGGCGACATCTTGTCGCCGAAGTAGGCGCCCGAGACCACGGCGCCGGCGGTCATGGGCGCGGGCACGCCCAGGGACGCCCCCAGGCCCATGAGCGCGAGGCCCACGGTGCCGGCGGTGGACCACGAGCTGCCGGTGGCCAGCGACACCACCGAGGAGATCAGCGCCGCGGTGAACAGGAAGTAGGTGGGGCTCACGAGGGAGAAGCCGTAGACGATCAGCGACGGCACGATGCCGCTCTGGAGCCAGGAACCGATGAGCAGTCCCACGGCCATGAGCAGCAGGATCGCCGGCAGCGTGGACGCGATGGACGCGGTCATGGCCTCGAGGGTGCGCTCCCAGGTCACCTTCCGCCAGCGGGCCAGGGCGGCGACCAGCGCCGACGTGAAGATCAGCGCCAGGTGGGGCTGCAACTTGAAGCGCAGGACGGTGAGGTACAGGGCGCCCAGCAGGAAGACCACCGGGACCAGCGCGAGGACCAGCGGAGGGAGGCCGGCGTCGGTCGCGGGACCGCCGGTCGGCGCCGGTGCCCGATCGTTAGTAGGGGAGCTCATAGCGGACGAACAGGCCGGCGTACCAGGGCATCATCTCGAAGTTGAAATCCAGGTCCTCGGGCTCGTTGCACTCGCCGCCGTCGGCCTCGTAGAAGCAGGCGTCGCTCCAGTTCGGGTACCAGAAGCGGCCCATCAGGCCCAGGTGCAGGCGCTGGGCGACGCGCACGCTCAGGCCGGCGACGGCCCCCACGGTGACGCCGGTGGCGCGGAAGATCAGGTGCTTGCCGTCCTCCTCGTCGAAGACGCCGTCGGCATAGACGGTCGCGTAGCCGAAGGCGGCCGAGGCGAACAGTTCGAGGCGGCTGCCCAGGGGCAGGATCCCGCGGGCCTCGAAGTTGAGCACGTAGTCGTACAGGGTGTCGATCTGGTCCGGGGCCATGCGCCCGTAGTGCACGTTGAACCCCAGCGCGAAGTGGCGGTTCATGCGGTACAGCGCGGTGAGGTCGGCGCCCCAGGACGGGCCGCCCTCGGAGCAGAATTCGCCGGAACAGGCGTTGAGGCCGCCGCCGGCCTCGAACAGCAGCGAAGACACGGAAGGCCTCGACGCCGGGGGCTTCACTTCGGGCGCCGCGGCGGGCGCCGCGGCGGGCGTCGCGGCGGGCTTGTCGGCCGCGGCGGGCTCGGCCGCGCGCGCGGGCACAGCCAGAAAGACGGTCAGCAACAGGGAAATCACAAGGGCGGCATCAGGGCGTCGCATGCTTCACAGCCTCGGTTCAAGCGGGTGTCGGTCTCGCGTTCCGGTGCATTACAACGGCCGACAGCCTACCACGAAAGCACCCCGTCCCGCAACAGGTTCGGCCACGTTCAGGGGCAGGAAAACGCCCGTCACACTGCAAAAATAAATCCCGGGTCTTCCTCAATCAGACCGGTACTCCAGGTCTTCCACGCCCTTCAGACGACCATTACCCGACACCATCAGGAACGTGCAGACATCGAAGACGATCGACCCAAGTTCTTGCGCTGCTCGGTCCAGACTCGAACCTTTTGACCATCGATGTCTCTTCAAGCTCAGGCGAAACTTCGGCGGCAATTCGAGCGGCACATTGAAATTCACATGATGAGCAACACCTTTGGGATCGAGCCCCGTGATGTACAGACCGTCGTCCCGCAGGAATGCGTGCATGATGGGCCTTCCCTCGAAGAGATCCCCCAGGGCGATGCCTTGCCAGAACAGCGCCAACGGCACTCGCAACTGAAATACGCCCATCTTGGCCGTCTCGAGAGGGTTTGGCTGCACGGGGAAATACCAGTTCAGCACGAGGTTCTCACGATCGAGCTCCGGGGTCGAAGTCAACATGGCCGTCTGGAGTTGTCGCTCCAGTTCGAGCAGAGAAACTGGCAGAGGACCAGCGGGTATCACCGGTGGCGAATAATCGTATCCGGTAAAAACCATGCACCAGTGCTTTTGCAGAGCCTCTTTTCCATAGCTTCTCCCCAACCTGAGCCGGAGACCGGATTCTCCTGGTCCACTTTCCCGCGCCGTGACCCAAGGATTGGCCCGCAGATCTTCACGGAGCTTGGCACTCAAGTCCTGCAGAAACCTCGGAGGCAACGGCTCGGGCCTTTCGTCTTCGTACCAATGGGATACCACGTTCGCCTCTGGCGCATCGATCCCTTCATCGGGAAGTGGAGCGACAGCCTCCGACCGCAGTTTCACCGAAGTCTTTCGCTCGAGACGCTCAGGAAATTCAGACTGATACATTAAGGCGCGAAACACAATCCGCTCCCCTCGCGAGAGCAAGCTGGCCGGGGATAAATACGCTGTGCGTGCGCGCGTTTCACGCTGGGCTTTCGAACTCGCGGGCACATCCGTCACCAGCGGTCGTCGCAACGACTGCCGTCGGAAAAACCGATGCAACACCAACTGCCGTGTGGTGGGTCTGACTTTCCATTCCTTCTCCAGGAGTCTCAGATTCCAGTCCCTGTCCTTCGCCACCGCTAAAATGGCTTCTCCTCGCTGGCAGTTCGCGTAATACCCCCAGTTCTGGTGCAGGACCTCCGAACGCTTCCAACGCCGGACCAAGTCCAAGGGGTTGGTCGTCATCAGGAAAAGGCCCGTCCAATTTCCATCGATGGAAACCAGGGTGGCCATCATATCGGGCGTGCCGTCCACGCGGTCCAGGGACTGCGCCAAGGTTCGTCCAGGCTCCTGGAAGCTGTCCATTCCAAAAACCAGCGTGTGCAAAGAGAGACGGAACAGAGACGGCTGCGGCTCGTCTTCGACGTTGCGCCCCAAATGGATGAAGGCGACGGATGCCTGCGACGGTTTCCCCGAAAAAATGGTCTTCCTTTGTTCCGCCTCTTTCGAGATGAATACGCCTGAATCCTCGAGATAGGAAGACATGACCAGCCGATGGAGACGGAACCGTTCTTCTCCGGACACGGTGGACAAACTCCCACAGAGCAGAACGAACCCGCCCTCGATGACCGGCTCTTCCTGGTACAGTCTTTCGACCGACTCCATGAAGAGTTCCTGGTTTTTTTTCAACACCCGGGAAACTGGCGACGACATTCTCTCGCTTGTGAACATGCCGCGGTCGTCCAGCCAACGTCGGTGTCCGGTTACGCCCCACAATTCCAGAGTTTCCACGAATTCCCGATACTCCCGGCACTGCCGAGGATTTTGGTACGACCAAATCACCTCGTCGACAATCGTGGGAATTTGTTGCCAATCCGGTTCCTGAAACGCGATACGGGCCATTTTTCGTACTCCATGATTACCAGCCCAACTTGTCATTCGTCGACCGCAGACGTTTCCACGGACGCGTAAACGAACAAAGACTGACAAAGAATTTTATGATTTTTTTCTTTTGAAATACAGTATGATGACGCGTCTTGTTTTGAGGAATCAACAATGACCAACAAGACCAATAAATATAATTATAGCTTATTGTTTTTCCCGGATCAAAAAGTCGGGAAATCGAAAATGGCCTTTTTGCAGCACAAGTTGCTGGCCAGAGGTTTCGTCGATTTCCGGGACTCCGACCGAAGCCTTCTCCATCGTGATGATACCCTCCTCGTGCATGACTTCTTCAGCACAGCAGACAGGGATGATCAGCTATTTCTGGGTTTCTATTTGGATGGGTTTCCGGAAGATGACAAAACCTTGACGATACAGGATTTTGCCAAAGGCAAACATGACCAGAGTGGAAAACTGGAGGATCTGTTTTTTTTATCGGCATCCAGGAAAATTCTTTGTTGCATCGTTGTGCCGGACGAGATAAAAATCATCACGAAAAAGTTGCCCATGTTCCAACGCAGGTCGGACCAATCGATCGCCGTGGTGTTTATCCATTGTCATGCCGACTCTGGCCTAGGTAACCTCACCTCTGAGTTGTTCTCCATTTTGATGAAATTTATGACTTCCAACCACACGCACCTTGATAAAGCCTATTTGGATACATTTTATTATTATAGTGATGATTACTTTCCATTCTTGCAGAATTTCGGTGCGTTCGAAATTTCCGTTGGCTCATGTGAAATCCAATGTCTGGATGAATACAGACCTCCAATAAGAAAAAATCGGCAGGGCGTGGACGCCTTGAAATTGGAAAACCTCGAAAGGCACACATTGGAACGAAGCCGGATGGACTGGCAACTCGCGACTCCCGCCATGCCCCTACCTCCTGCAGAATTGAACTCCCCGAAACCGGAAATCCAGTTGTTGAAAACGACGAAGGAAAAGACTCTGCTCCATGAACTCGATAAGCTCGGCCGACAACTACAGGTTGTAATCAAACAGGTGCACCAGGGAAATGCGTCCGGAGCTCTCCAAAACCTGCTGGAAGTGATTGAAAATCTGAAAGAAATCCAGGACCCCGGAGAAGTCGTCCATCGTATGCTCTTTTTTGCCCTGCTCTGGTACGGGAATCTCTGGTTGAACAGGAAAAACTATGACAGTGCCCTGCTAGCCTGGGAGGAGGCAATATCCGTCCAGGAGCGATACGCAGGCGGGCAATATTATTCCCAAGAACAGTCATTGTTCATCTATGATGCACTGAGTTATATATATTTTAAAAAAGACAATTTCGATGCCATGGAATTTTTCATTGAAGAGAAATTCAAACTTCTGGAGAAACTGCCTGACCATGATGGACCGTTGAAGACCATTTACCTGAACACTCAATGTCAAATATTAATACTTTTGCTCAAAAATGCTGAAATAGCAAAGGCATTGACGATGTCCAGTCAACTACTGCAGGCCTTTTTTTCCGGGGAGCATGAACTGCCATCACATTGGCAGGTCTTTCAATTGGTCTGGAGCCTATACACCGAAGCAGCGAGCAGATGCAGGAACATCGACGGATGGCTGGAGGCAAGCACCGCGAAAGCCGGATTATTGAACTCTCTCGCTCCCCTGACTGAATCGACCTGGCAAGAGGAGTTGTTCACCGACACCGAAATCGAACGCTCGATCGGATGGGTTTTCCATGAAATTCCCAATCGCTTCATGGATCCCGACAACCAACAGCGCATCCAAACCATTCGAAGGAAATTCGTCGAATCGCCCTGCCCCCCAGCCCTCCAGCAAAAAATGCTCAACTGGGCTTTTCATGTTGGGTATTTTTACTTGAGAAATCAACAACTTGAGCGGGCCCACGAGTTCTTTGAAATCGCAAGAAAACATCTGACGGAATTTCAACTGGACCCTCGCACGATGGAACATGTCTTCGTGCTCTTTTATGAATTCGCTGGTGCGGCGGCCCACACTTCAGGTGATGCATATGCCGCATTTTTCTGGAGCAAACGAGAGTATGACTATTTCTCCACTGACAATCAAGAACCGGGCAAACTGGCCTCCTGCTTGTATCGGTGGCTCTATAGTTCAATTCGTGTGCAAAACCAAAATGGAATCGAAACGGCAGTGAGTGCGGCATCTCCCTTGCTGGAATTGCCGGTTTACCCAGATGTGTACGAAGTGGATCCACTTTTACTTTGCAAACTGTACCTATTGTGCACCAAGCAATTGCAGGAAAAGGACCGCGATGTGAACACGCGGTTGATCCGCCTAAACAATGAACGAATCCTGCGAGTCACGGAAGATCCCAAATATTCGCTTCAAGAAGTCGCAAGTCTATATCTGCAATTCTATCAGAACTTCCTGACATCCACGCGTGGCGCGGCCTTTTTATCCCTGAAACGTCTATTGAACCGATACTGTACGAAAAAGGATCCCTCGGATCAACGCGAAGAATGTTTTCTAATCATGATGAAGACCGGCATTCTGATTCAATACATGATTGCACTAGTTCACCCTTCATATTATGTTCTTTTTTCTAATATCGTCCATGTAATCCGAATGGTTGAATCTCCCCGCCAGGACCAGTTCCATCTGCTTGAATATTATTTCCTATCAATGTATTACCTTGAAAAAAAGAACCAAGAGCAAGTATTACCTCAAGCCCTGCGAAAATACCTTAGCCTGGACAGCCAATTGTTACTGCAAAAATGCACCCTGAAAGACCGAACCCTGGTTCGTCCAGAGCTCTTTGAGGCCATTCATAAGTTAATTGACTCTCATGTGGAAAGTCGTTCATTCAACAGACAGGAGGAACTGTATCGAGTCATTTTCAGCGCTTGTTTTTTGGCATCGATGAATCCAAGCGAAGATGACCTGCTCAGCCAATTGGCCATTGCCGTCGAGCGAATCCCCGAGCAGAACCTCAAATACGGCATCAACAAGCAAATTGCCAAACTGCTCCATGAATGGACGCCTATCAATCCAAAGAAGTTCATTCCGGAGTTTGTGCGATCCGTGAAAAACCTAATGGAAGCCAGTCAATACGTTGCAGACCGTTCACCTTTTATGGAATTATTACTGTTTCATGAAAACCAGTTGTTTGACCCGAAACGCCCCATCAGTGACAACACGATCATTTCCACTCAATGGCGATTGGTGGACCTTTATTTTCAGAACAACGACATAAATCGTGCAAACCGTATTTTTGACTTGAATGTGAAAAATATCACCACTTGTTTCAACAAGCCCCAATTGGAAATACTCGAATTGGTTAATCAGATTGGTGAATGCAAATCCAGATTGGATAAGTTCAAGCCTCTTCAAAAAGAATCGAGAAGCAGTCTGCAGGTTCTGGCCAGGGTGTTCAGGGAAAAGGTATTCGTCGAGTCATCCCCGTCGCCCCCTTTGCACATATTGAACGAGGCCTACCGGATGATTCTGATGATTGAAATTCACCTGGACGAACCGAAAGACGTATGGGAACTACTGGAGAAAGACCTGGCCCGATGGTTTCACCTAGGCTACAACTATTTCCATGTTTTTTCCTCGCTGGTGCTGGACATCTCTCAAAAGAGCTCCCAAATGGAAAGGAATCCGGAGAACGGCGATCCACACATTGATTTCATCCTGAAGGCTTTTCCCATCATTTTAAAAAACACGCAGGATCCCCGCTGCGGCGAAGTATTCATAAAAGAAGCCTTTTTCCGGACTCACGATGACAAATGCTTTAGTACTTATAGGGATATAAAGCTAGACGAATTACTTCAACAACACATAAATAACTCTATATGGAATGAAAATGTTATTCTAATTTTATCCTATCTCCACAAAAGAAATTACCGTCTGGTACATCCGGAAATAGTCGCCCGATACTCCCTGGAGTTGCTGAAAAAAGCCCTCGGGGCAGTTCGTGATCCCGAGACCGGTGAAGTGATGAATCGTTTCGAACAGTATCCAGATGGTGCACTGTATGAGCCAAATATTTTGGCATTGGCTGCCATATACAGCCAATACCACAGTTGGTGTTTCGATGGAAATATTCTTGGGTTTCTCAGCAAGTACCAGTACCGTTTCAAGGAAAAAACCAAAAACCTGAAACTGGACGATGGCGTGAAAAAGTATGTAATTTTCGCGCTCGATTTGCTCCCTATGTGAATATTTATGGAGTATTATTATTGATTCCCTCCATCCACGACGAGCGGCTTCGAATAGTGGCAATTTCGGGTCGCCCGATCGATTCCCTCGGTGGCGCCGAACGATCACTGGCTCGGTTATGTAAGGCCTTGTCGGCTCATCACGATTTGCAGTTGTTGGCGCCAACAACAGATGGTGCCACGATAACAAATGATGGTAGGGAAGATTTCTATTTATACAATGATGTCATGAAAAAACTCGAGTCAGTTGGCGCAGTTGATATCATATACCTTGGCAGCCACTTCATGCTGAAAACTCCGACTGCGTTTTCAAGAATGAAAACTCTATTTCCAACAGCCAAGCTTGTCCTGAAGGAGACCACAGCTGGCAAACTGATTCGTGTGCTCGCACGTCTGGAGAAGCAGGAAGCAAGCCAGATTTTGCGAGACCTGGACGCCATTGTCTGCACCTCGTATAGAATTTGGCATGACTATCAATATCTTTCAGGATTCAATGGCCAATTGGAACTGATTCCCAATGGTGTCGACACCCGGCTTTTCGCGCCTGTGACGGAGGAAACGCAGACAAGGATCCGCCGCCGTCTGGGTTTGGACACTTCTCGACCACTCGTCATCTTTTCCGGCCGATTCGCGGAAAAGAAAAATCTCGATGTGATTTATGGCGCCTGGCTGGACATGGAGAGACATTTTGGAGATTGGGCCCAATTGGTGCTGGTCGGCAAGATCCACAAACACTACGATGCGGGTATTGTGCGCCTGATGCGTGAAGACCTGCGTAACGTGAAGTTTATTGGGCCGTTCTCGAGGGACGAAGACTTGGCATCCTGTTACCAGGCCGCCGACTTTTTTTTGGCGCCCACTTCCAGGGAAGGTCTTTCCAATGCATTTCTGGAAGCATCGGCTTGCGGTCTCTACCCAGTTGTCACGGCAATCTCTGGATATGAAGATGTCATCACGACACCGAAGTCGGGCATGTTGGTGGAAGAACGCAATACATCTGACGTCATCCGATGCTTGAAGATGCTGAACCTAAATCCCGACACATACCGCCGGTACGCTCGGGACTGCCTGAGGCCTCATATCGTCTCAAATCACGACATCCACCATGTCGCACAATTGTATCATAATTTATTTACCAGATTGCGCGAGGTCAGATGAAGTTTGAGCGAAAGATGACACTCGATCAGGCGTGTGAAACAGCCCGGCGCGTGGCCGTCACGGCACTGGCGACACAGGTCGCCGGTCTGCCTCAGGGAGGACACCCCTGCGGGTTTTTACTGTGTGGGTCAGCGGCTGATTTCGGAAGTTTCACGGTCCATTCCGATCTTGACCTGCATGTTCTGGCACCCAATGTTGCCATCGGAGAAGAGCTCGCCGCTCAACTGAAACAGGCATGGGACCGGTTGCCTGTTCCTCATCCACCACTGAGCATCAGTTTGCAACTTCTTCCCGGTGCGATTGATGACCCGTACTGGCGTGTCGCACTCTGGTTGGGTTCCGCGTCAAATCCTTTGCGGTTGCAGATCATCCAAACCTGCCTTGAATCGGATTGCCGTCGTTCCCATCTGCTGGAATCCTTTTTCGAGTATCTGGCATGCCGTCTTACCCCCACGCGACACAACCTGCGGACGCATCCTGGCGCACTGCGCGCCCTTTGGTTGATGAAGCACATCACACAAACCGGACTACCCAGTTTCAGCGAGGAACCGATCGATTGGCTGGGAAACCTGATGAACGAAGGTGGATTTCCCGGCGAGCGAATCACATTCATCCTTCAATTCGTTCAACGGTTGCGATTCGCCCGTTGCGTTCCGACATCAGCCTCCCATGATGGTTGCTTTCCGGTGAATGAACCATGGGGGAAGTTGTGCCGGGATGAGGCGTGCCAATGGTTGATGCAACTTGAGCAATCGGTTCCCCCTCTCTCCCTGGCGCTGAAAGATCTCTATCATGTCCGGTTTCAGGAGTTGGGAATTGATTCCGAGGATATCGTTCAGTTCGTTGGGTCAACTCGGGCTGAAAAGATCCGGGCCATTGACGCGGGCGACGTGACGCGAATGACTGCATTGGCCTGGTGCGAATCCGAGGAGTACTTACTGTCCGCCTTGACGACCTTTGCCTCAGAGCATCCGATGATCCGCATGGGACTGGCTTTCAACCGTGCAACCCCGGCGCTCATGATTCGCGCATTGCTCGAGTCCGCTGGTGGCCCACATTCGCGCCCGTTGTTTCGCCGTCGATGCCTGTTCCATGCGAGTTGGAAACGAAGGCCGCCCAAAGATCGTATTGCCTTCTGGATACAAAATCTGGCAGAAGAATCATCTCCCCTCTTGCGTTCTGATCTTCAAAAAGTCATACAGAAGTGCGCATGAACATCCTGCTGGTCGCACCATCCGGAAGTCGTTTCAATCATACCCTGCACTACCGATATACCGATGTCGGAGAAGTCCTGGGGTTCTTATCCCGCAAAAGACCCCAAGATTCCCTTGCGTTCATCGACTGTCTCGCCTGTGAAATTGAATGGTCCTTGCTGAGGCGGATTTCCGAAGGGATCGATGTACTCGTTTTCTATTCCGATGTCTCAGCCTCTTCGGATACTGTCCGCTTGGCGAGCATGGCACGGGCGCTTCAACCGCAAGCCCGGATCCTGGCCTATGGAAAAGGACCTGCCTGTATTCCCCCGTTTTTTACTCGATGGCCTTTTGACGCCGTCTGTTTGACGGGAGATCCCGAGGCCGCTCTGCTTGGATACCTGAACCACCTTGAAGGAGGTCCGGTACCTCGCGGTCTTTGGTGTGCCCATCGACGGGACACAATCGAAGGCGGGGAATGGCTCTCTCCCTGTGAATGGGGGTTCCCTTCGCTGGATTGCCTTCCGCTTGAAGATTATCGCCGGATTGCGCGGATCAAAGGCATTCCATTTGAATTGAGCGTCTATCCCTCCAGGGGATGCTCCCACCGGGAATGCGGTTACTGCGATGCCCCCCGCTACGAAGGGCACAGGGATCGTCGACGTCCCCCCGACCAACTCCTGGCTTGGACGGACGTAGCGGTACACACCCATGGATTCGACTGCGTTCAAATGCATGCCACGGATTTTTGTGCAGCACCGGACTGGGTTGAGCGCTTCTGCCAGGAATATCGAGCCTCGGGGTGTCGCTTTGATTGGACATGCTGTGTCAGGGCCGATTCGTTGACTCCTGCGCTGGTCCGTCAAATGGCGCATGCCGGCTGCCGAAGAATTGGAGTCGGCGTGGAACACCTGTCGATTGACGCCGTCCCAACGGCTTGCGAAGTCAAAGTCTCTCTCACCCAACTTGAGCAGGTGGCGGCACTGTTGCGAGAGAACGGGCTGCCTGGAAAAGCCTATCTGATGGCTGGCATGCCCGGACAAACCGAACTGGACCTGTTGCATGCCTACCTGACCGTCCTGAGGATGGGATTGATCCCCCGGGTATCGACCTATACCCCGTTTCACCATTTGCTTGGCCTGTCGCTGGGTGAACTGGAACAACTGGACCTGGTCCGTTACGATCGAAAGTGCTTTCTTCCCGCCGGTGAATTGCCGGATGCCACCGTTCTCAATCTCATACTTCGGCCACCGGGTGTCGAAGCATGGGCTCAAATGCGTTTCGCAGAATTGCTGAATGAACCCTCATGAAACCGGGGCAGTTACATGTTCACACAAGGTATTCCGATGGTGAAGTCACGCCGGACATGATCCTTCGCAACGACCTGGGATTTGTGGCAATCACCGACCATGATTATCTGAGTCCAATCGATGCTTTTCGATATTTGATCGAATATGGGATAGAAGTCATATCCGGCATCGAATTGACCGTCGTCATCGCCGGAAAAATCGCCCATGTGCTTGTGCTCGAACCGCGTCCATTGAGCGGCTTTTTCGATGCTTTGGCCATCATCCAGCGCCAGCGCAGTCAAAGGGTCCAGCGGATTCTCAACTACCTGGAAAAAGAAGGCTTCCGGCTTGATGGATCCAGTTTTATGGCACATGAGATGCACACGAAATGGGATATCGCCGACGCGGTGTTAGCGCACCCATTCAATGAACGGAAACTGAAACAATACGGCATTTCAGATGCCAAGTCTTTTCGCTATCGGTTTATCAACTCAGCCAATCCGGAGTTTCGAATTTCTGGCATTCCCGGAGAAGAGATGCTTCCACTGGTCAAGGGCATTTTCATCCTGGCACATCCAGGAAAAAGCTTCCGTCTGGAGCAGGATGCCCTGAAGGTTTGCTCTTTCCTGAAGGCATTTCCGTTCTCAGGCGTTGAGGTCATCACACGTAAGCATGGCTTTGACCAGCAAAAACACGCCGCACTGTTGGCGTTGTCCTGTGGTTTGTTGCAAGTCACCAGCAACGATGCCCATGTCGAGGCCCATTTGACGCAGAACCCGACTCCTTATGAACAATTGGAGCAATTGCGCGAGCGGGCACATATGCATGACGCATGAGATATGGCACGACTTGAGGATCGACGATGCCTACCAGTGTCGAATGACACGCAATCCCTGTTCCTTGACATCCGTCTGACCCTCGGAGATAGTACTCTCTGGAGGCCAAAACGTGCATGAACGGTCCTATATAGATATTACCCTCTTCCATTAAATCTGGTAATGGATGGGATCGTTGAATGTCGCCGGGATAATCTTGCCATCATGCAGGCTTTGGGAGCATAACCGCAAAGGGAGTCTTCAATGAGTGACGAAACAGATAAAGATAATCCCGTTCTTGAAAGTGATCCCAATAAAGTTTCGGGGTCTGATACTTCAAAAGGTGGTAACATCGGTGTCTCCCTAAAAGCAGGGGTACCCATCCAGTCCCAGGGGGCATCCCTTTGTTGAATTTTGCAATGGGCTGAGGGAATTTTTCTGATTGATTTGATAGTCGAGTCAGAATGGGCGGATGAGGCGCGGGTGCTGCCGTTCTCAAGCCGCGGCGGTCAGATGAGCTCGGAGTCCGCCTGGCGGACGTGCTCGGCGGAGACGGAG
>CALKWH010000079.1 GCA_938004375.1 uncultured Pseudomonadota bacterium | reverse complement strand
ATGGGGGGAAGGAAGATGCGGTCCAGAGTGACCGCAGTCCAGAAAAATGCCCTAGGAGTTCACGTCAGCCGCCAACAGGGGGGTGTCGGGCGACCGTGGGACCGGTCGGGGGGATTTCCGGCCTCGGCCGTCCCAGGTAGGGCATAGACGATGCTCTTGTTGCCGGGCCGGCGTCCCCCTGACCTGGAGGTGTGAGACTGCAGTCTCCCGCAGTCTCCAGGCTGCGCCTCCGCAAAGCAAAGATAGAATAAAAACAAATAGTTACGCCTGCCGCTCGTCGAGAGAGAAATATTAAAAATGAACGATAGACCGTCGGAGAAGGACCGGTCGTGGCGGTTTGGCCACGACCGGTGAGCAGGGAGCAGGAAGACTCGGTCCTGGCCGACCGAAGACGGTCGGGTGACCGCGGGGGAGGGGAGCCCTCCCGGGGGGCGACCGGGGGACCGGTCGCTTGGGGCGGGGGGAAAATGCGGCGCCGGGTGGCCGCAGTCCCTGTGGGAGAGGAAGATGCGGTGGCAAGCCACCGCAGTCCTTGTGGGAGAGGAAGATGCGGTGGCAAGCCACCGCAGTCCATATGGGAGGGGAAGATGCGGCCCCGAGTGACCGCAGTCCATGTGGGAGGGGAAGATGCGGTGGCAAGCCACCGCAGTCCATATTGGGAGGAGTTTTCTTTCAATAACATGGTTGATTGAACCGGCGGGATCGCGTATAACGCATGTTATGACAGGAGGGTGCGCCCATGCCGCCCAGGATCTTCATCACGCGGGAAATGCTCATCAACGGTGCGTTCGACTTCGTGCGCAAGAACGGCATCGCCAAGTTGTCCACGCGCAACCTGGCCAATCACATGGATTGCAGCACGCAGCCGATCTACCGGGCGTTCGCGAACATGGAGGAGTTGGAGCTGGCCACCATCGAGCACGCGGCGGGCTTCGTCAAGGAGTTCCTGATCGGCGCGCCCATCGAGGGAGAGCCTTTGCACCACATCCCGACGATGCAGGTGCGCCTGATGAAAGAGGAGCCCCACATCTATCACCTCATGTTCCAGACCGGGCGCCTGGACTTCGCCAAGGCCAACGAGCTGCTCAACCTGCTGGTGCAGCACGCCAGCTTCAAGGACCACCCGTACCTGAGCAAAATGGAGCCCGCGCGGATGCTGCACGTGATCCGGCAGACCTGGGCCTACACCCACGGCCTGTTCTCGATCATGGGCTTCCAGTTCGTGGACATCTCCGAGAAGATCATCATGCAGACCGTGCGTGAGACCATGGCCAAGCTGGTGGTCTGGGAGCTGCACAAGAAGTCCCTGGCGCGGTTGCCCGAGTATGAAAACTGGCCGGTCTACCGGCAGGCCTTCGAGCCCGAGCTCGACCTGGGCGTGGACCTCAAGGCCGTGCTCATGGCCCACTTCTCGGGCAAGGTCCTCTCCGGCAAGGCATGATCCCCACCGCCGTGTCCCGCCATCTCCGTTTCCTCACCGTCGTCGTCGTGCTCGCCGCCAGCGCGTGCGGTCGTCCGGCCGGGGGCGCCCCCGAGGACGCGAAGGCCGAGCGCCAGGTCACCGTGCGCGTGGAGACCGTCGCCGCGCAGGCCGGCGTCGAGCGGCTGCGCTGGACGGCGGTCACGGCCGCCAACGCCGAGGTGCAGTTGACGTTCAAGGGCAGCGGCCGCATCAAGAAACTGAACTTCGAGGAGGGCGCCGTGGTGAAGGCCGGCGACGTGCTGGGCACCCTGGTCGAGGAGGACTACTGGTCCTATCGCAAGCTCGCCAGCATCCAGGTGCGCACGCTCGAGCCCGACGCCCGGCGCCTGCAGAACCTGGCGGGGCAGGACGCGCTGCCCCAGGCCGAGGCCGACCGCATGCAGGGCAAGGTCAACGTGGCCCGCGCGCAGTTGGCCCAGGCCGACGCCGCGCTGGCGGGGGTGGTGCTGCGCGCGCCCATCGACGGCGTCATCGAGAAGAAGTCGGTGTCCGACGGCGACCTCGTATCCCCGGCACGCGAGGTGGGTCGCCTGCTGGACCTGTCGTCGGTGCGGGTGGTGGTGAACGCCTCCGAGGCCGAGTTGGCGCTCCTGGCCCCGAAGACCGTGGTGAACCTGGAGTTCGCCGATCCGCCGAAGAAGACCATAGGCACCGTGGACCGCATCTCCCCGCTGGCGGACTTCAAGACGCGCACGTTCCCGGTGACGATCATCGTGAAGAACGAGCTCGTCGACGGGCGGCCCGTACTGCGCGCCGGCCTGCGCGCGGTGGTGACCCTGGACCGGCCTGCGGCCCCCGCCGTGCGCGTGCCGTTCTCGGCCGTGCTGCGCGGTGAGGACCGGCGCACGTACGTCTACGTGGTCCGCGACGGTCACGCGGCGGCCGTGTTCGTGCGCACCGGGCGCCTGCTCCACGGGCGCCTGGAGCTCCTCGAGGGACTCGTCCCCGGCGACCGGCTCGTGGTCTCGGGCCAGCAGTTCCTGCGCGCGGGCACCCCGCTCTTGATTCGGGAAGACTGATCGCGCCGTTTTCCCCGGGTAGCAAAGCTAACGGATCACGCGGGGATCGGGGCCGCTGCCGGTTCGCCGAAGTACTCGAGGGCACAGGCGCCCACGCGGCGCAGCACCACGGCGTCCAGGGTGCCGGCCACCGCGCCGCCGGCCACGGGCACGATCTTCAGAAGGTTGTTCATCCCCCAGCGGGTGGTGCGCTCGAGAAAGACCAGGCCCAGCTTGCGCTCGACGGCCATGAAGACGGACGCCGGCAGTTGGATCGCCAGCTTCGCGGTGAGGCGGTTGGCCAGCGGCACGCCGCCGGTCTTCAACACCTCCTTCACCGTGTCGCCGAACAGGGCCCACAGCACCAGGCTGCGCAGGCGCGGGTCGGTCAGGTCGTGCCCGTGGAGCAGCGCGATCGCGGCCGCGAGGCGGGCCTGCAGCAGCCAGGACGACAGGAGCGCCGACGGCACCGCGAGCGGCAGGGTGACGGGGCCGCCCAGGCCGGTGACGAAGCCGGTGGAGAAGTTCTTGACCGACTCGCGCAGGACCAGGCGCTCGGCCTGCGCCTTCGGTGTGGCGTCAGGCATCTTCTCGCGGATCCGGGCGACCAGCTCCGAGGCCGGCGCGAACGGCGGCACCCCCGAGAGGGCCTGCTCCAGGATCCAGTTCATCAGGGCGGCGGACTTGGCGGCGGACTTGGTCTCGTTCATGATTCACCCCCGGTCGGAATCATGGGTTGATTCCCGGCCCTCATTTGTATACAGTTCGGTTCGCCTTGTACAGGTGTTTCTGCGCTCCGCGGGCCCCGTCGGACCCGGCAAGGCAGAAGAGATCGCCATGCGCCGCCCGGCTCTGTTCCTGCTGACGTTGTCGCTGCTCGCGTGGGCCGCCCCCGCCCGCGCCGCCCTCCCCTGGACCGGGCTCCCCGGCCGCCCCGTGTACGACGTGGTCCGCACCGAGACGCAGTTGTGCAACCAGCTGCGCTGCAATGGCCTGCGCTCGGGTCAGGTCGCGTTCTCGGGCCCCACCGCCGGCTCCGAGGACATCTGCGTCATGAACGAGAAGCCCGCGGTGGCGCCGTTCTTCCTCTACGACGGCAGCAACTACCTCACCGCGCTCTCCACCCGGGGCGAACTGTGGAGATCGGAAGAGCACACGTCTGAACTCCAGTCACCGAATACGATCTC
>CALKWH010000078.1 GCA_938004375.1 uncultured Pseudomonadota bacterium | reverse complement strand
CGACTACGACTCGGGCCACTTCCTCATCGTCAAGGGACACGTCGGCGACGGCGAGTGGCTCATCGTCCACGACCCCAACAACTGGTACGGCGACTACTACGACGACGCCCGCCTCGAACCCATGGGCGAGGACCGCTACTACCGCACGAGCGAGGTGCTCGCCTCCATGGCCACCTGGTGGCCCTACTTCTTCGAGATCGGGGTCACCGACGGCAAGTCCTACCGCCACATCCCATTGGGCCGCTCCGGTCCCTGACCCGCCCCGTCAGAACGTCACGATTTCGAAGCCGTCCTCGATGAACGGCCCGAACCCCGCGTGGCCGGCCATGTCGGACAGAAGCGGCAGCCCCTGTGCCTCGACCGCCTCGAGGACGCCGAGCTTCACCGAGCAGGCCCGGCACACGCCGGCGACGAGGCCGGCGGCCAGCGTCTTTAGCCACAGGGGGTGCAGGAAGTGGTCGGGCCGCACGAGCTCGGGCACGAGCTTGACCGCGGTGCCCTCGAGCACGACGAGCACGGGCATGGAGCGCTGGTGCAGGTCCAGCGCGTTGAGCAGCACGTGGACGAAGCACAGCGGATCCCCGTTGAAGGCGAACAGCACATATTTTTTCATGTCGGAACTCCTGGCCTGAGCAGCGCGGCGAGCGCCGCGGGGGTCGTCACCGGCAGGGAACAGGTGGAGTCGCGGCACACGATGGCACCGGGGGCGGCGCCCTCGGCGGCGGAGGCGGCGCCCTCGGCGGCGGGGGCGTCGTCGGGATCGTCATCGACGATGGTGTCGCCCTCGTCCTGCGCTCCGCTGGCGATCAGGATCAACCCGGGGATCCAGCGCGCCCGGGCGGCGTCGGCCAGGGCCCGCACGCGGTGATCGGAAAGATCCCCGGCGAGGGTGACCTCCACCGGATGCAGGAACAGGTGGGCCGTGGTCAGCCACCTCGCAAACCCCTGGGGGAAGCGCCCGAGCAGGCCGGACACGCACTCCAGCGCGCGGCGGGCGGCCTCGTGGTACCCGACCTCCCGCTCCAGGGACGCCAGTCGCAGCAGTACCTCGACGGCCACCGCATGGGGGTTGGGCTGGGCCTGGTCCTGCAGCTCCCGGGGCCGCACGGGGAGCCGCTCGTGGTCGTCTGCCGTGTCGAAGAATCCCCCGTCCGCGTGATCGGAGAAGTGCGTCAGCATGAGGTCGGCGAGCTCCCGGGCCCACTCGGACCAGGCGGGATCCAGGGTGGCCTGGTGCAGGGCCAGCAGGCCGTCGGCCAGATAGGCGTAGTCCTCGAGGACCCCCGCGTGTCGCGCCAGCCCGTCCGGGCTGCAGGTGCGCCACAGACGGCCGTCGGAGCGCCGCAACCGGTCGCGGACGAACCAGGCGCAGCGCAGGGCGGCTTCGATCAACTCGGGACGATCCAGGGCACTTCCCGCCTCGGCCAGGGCCGCCAGGGCGAGGCCGTTGGCGCCGGCCAGGCGCTTGTGATCGAGCCCCGGCCGCGCCCGCCGGTCACGGGCTTCGAGCAGCCGGCGCCGGGCTTCCCGCAGCCGCGCTTCGAGCTCGTCGGGAGAAAGGCCGAAGGTGGTGGCCAGCTCCCCGACGGGGACCGCCCCGTACAGGATGTTGGTGCCCTCCCAGTTGCCCTCCGCGGTCACGCCGTGGGCGGCGCAGAAGAGCCCGGCGTCTTCCCCCAGCGCGCGCTCCACCTCGGCGGCCTCCCAGGTGTAGTACCGCCCCTCCCCGTCCGCCGCGTCCGCGTCCAGGCTGGTGAAGAACCCGCCTTCGGGGTGCTCGAGCTCCCGGCGCAGGAAGTCCAGGGTCGCCTCCGCCACCGCGCGGAAGCGGACCTCGCCGGTGACCCGCCAGGCGCGCAGGTAGACCCGCGCCAGCAGGGCGTTGTCGGTGAGCATCTTCTCGAAGTGGGGGATCCGCCAGGCGCGGTCGGTGGCATAGCGGCAGAAGCCGCCCCCCAGCAGGTCGAGCATGCCGCCCCGGGCCATGCCGTCGAGGGTGCCGTCGACCATCTCCCGGGCCGCGGGATTCCCCGCGCGCACGAGCTCACCCAGCAAAAAATCCAGGACCATGGCGGGCGGGAACTTGGGCGCGTCCCCGAAGCCGCCGTCGCCCTCGTCGTAGCGGGTCCGCAGGGCCGCCACCGCCTCCGGGAACAGGCCGTCGTCGAGCGCCCCGGGGGGCGCCTGGAAGCGGGCGGCCTCCTTCAGGCTGCCCAGCAGGTGCGCGCAGACCTCGTCGATGAACTCCCGGCGGGTCCGCCAGGCCTCGTCCACCCCCTGGATCAGGGCCAGGAAGCCCGGCAGGCCGCCGCGGGGAGCGGGCGGAAAGTAGGTGCCGCCGAAGAACGGCCGACCGTCGGGGCGCAGGAACACCGTCATGGGCCAGCCGCCGTGCCCGTTCATGGCGACCACGGCCTGCATGTACACCTGGTCGAGGTCGGGGCGCTCCTCGCGGTCCACCTTGACGCACACGAAGTGCCCGTTGAGGAAGGCGGCGACCTCCGGGTCCTCGAAGGACTCGTGGGCCATGACGTGGCACCAGTGACAGGCCGCGTAGCCGATGCTCAGGAACAGGGGGCGGTCCAGCTCCCTCGCCAGCCGCAGGGCCGGCTCACCCCAGGGGCGCCAGTCCACGGGCTGATGAGCGTGGGCAAGGAGATAGGGGCTGGTCTCGTCGGCGAGGTGGTTGGGCATGGGGCGAGCTACCGCTTGACGCCCGTGAAGCCGGTCTCGAACTCGATGGACGCCGAGAGCACCAGCGCCTCGAGCTCGCCGTCCATGTTTGGATCCCCCGCCCACAGGCAGCCGCCGGCGTACCCGGCCTTCACCACGCCGGCGCGGATCTGGTAGGCCTCCCAGTCGCCGTCGTCGGCCGAGCCGCGGTTGACCCACTCGCCGTCGGCCAGCGAACCGGCCAGCAGCACGCAGTTCACGCCGTTGGTGGCGATGCCGCCGCCCAGGTACAGCCGGAAGGTCTCGCCGGACTCGCCGATGACGCCGAAGGCCTCGCGCTCGACCACCCGGATCTCGCCGTCGCAGACCTGGTCGCAGTCGGGGTTGAGGGTCCCTTCGCCGCAGTCGGCCGGGGCCGGGGTGACCATGACGCCCAGGCACTCGACCTTGGGCAGCGTGACGATCATCTGGTGCTGCAGCGTGGTGTTGCGCTGCTCGATCTCGACGGCCTCGGGCCACGCCTCGGAGGGGCAGATCACCTCGGGCCGGGCGCAGTCCAGATCGAAGGAGAGCGGGCGCCCCTCGTGGGTGAGCTCGATGACCCCGCCCTGCACCCCCAGGGTGCGCTCGTACACGGCGCCGCCGATGGTGATGGTGACGTCCAGGGTGTCGTCGTAGGTGATGTCCCAGGTGCCGGTGACGTCCGGCGCGGGGCTCTTCGAGGCGGCAGAGCAGCCGTCCCCCTTGGCGCCCAGGGAGAACAGGGCGAGGACGACGGTGGCGGCGAGGAAAAGACGCAGGGATCGGGGCTTCATGGCGGACTCCTTGGTTGGACAGGACCCTACCACCATAGCGGGAAACGCCGGAAATTCAAGCCCCCCGGACTGCGGCCAGGAAGAACGGACAGCCACAGACAGCCACGGACGAGGAAACACGGACATCTATGATGGGTGGCGTCAAGTGCATGTTTACCGATTCATGCCAAATTCTGCTTT
>CALKWH010000077.1 GCA_938004375.1 uncultured Pseudomonadota bacterium | reverse complement strand
CACCGAGATCTACACTCTTTCCCTACACGACGCTCTTCCGATCTGTCCGAGGCCGTGCAGTAGTTGGTACCCAGCCCCTGTTTCATCAAGTGCAGGTCGATGTCGGTGGAGCCGGTGGTGTCCCAGCACAACTCCACGCGCAGGCCGGGGCCGGCTACGCGCAGGATGAAGATGCACTCATAGTAGTCGGTCTGCGTGTAGTACACGCGCATGGTGATGGTGTACTCGCCGGACAGGTTGAAGCGAAGCGTGATCTGCTGCGTGTTGGCGACGTAGCCGATGGTGTCGTTCCCGTTGACGGTGTACGAGTTCACGCCCAGGACGTCGTCGCAGGGGCCGGAGGACACGGTCCACTCCCAGCGCACGGCGGTGCCGTGGTAATAGTTGGCGCCGTCGATGACGAAGTCGGTGAAGGGCGCGGCGCCCTGCAGGGTCGGGTGATTGCTGTCCGGGCACTCGATGGGCGGGGAGCAGCAGAGCTCGTCGTCGACGCAGCCGTTGCAGTCGTTGTCGAGGGAGTCGCAGCGCTCGGGGGAGGGGGAGATGCCGCCTTCGCAGGGGCCCCAGGAGCCGAACTCGCCGGAGGTGCGCAGGCAGACCTGCTGACCGTCGGCGCAGGCGCCCACGCCGCGGCGCCCCGGAGGGCCGAGGAAGCAGGCGCGTACGGCGCCCGGCGAGCAGGCGGTGCCGCCGGACTCGTCGATCTGACCGTTGCAGTTGTCGTCGAGGCCGTTGTTGGCGACCTCGGAGGAGAGACAGCCGGTGGGCGTCGGAGTGGGGCAGGGGCTCTGCATCTCGGGGGGGCAGTTCCCGCTGTCGGCGTCGAAGTCGTAGATGTTGCCGTCGGCGTCGTCGCCGGCGTCGTTCTGGTTGTTCGTGGCGCAGCCGGGCTGGCCCAGGCAGTCGAGATCGTCACAGTCGATGGTGCCGTCGAGGTCGTTGTCGACGCCGTCGCCGCAGATCTCGTTCACCGGATTGTTGATGTTGTTGGCGTTGTTTGAATTATTGACGTTATTGACGTTGTTTAAATTGTTAACGTTGTTAACGTTGTTGACGTCGTTCTTGTTGTCATCGGGCGTGCAGGCCCAGGCGGATAAGAGGAAAATAATGAGAAGGTGGGTTCCGCGTTTCATGGCACACTCCTTGTGGACGGATGACGTCATCGTCTGGCGGTCGCGCGAAGGCGCATAGCCACCATTCTATAGCACGATTTTATCTGTTGTGAGGGTTTTTTTGTTGGTGGGGTGCGGGTGTCGTCCGTGGGCTCGGCGTCATCAATAGACGGCGTTGCCGATCTCCATGTTGGGGGTGCCGTTGGAGTTGGCCAGGGAGGTGACGGTGCAGGTGGTCGTGCCGCCGGAGACGGCGGTGGTGACATCGGCCACGCGCCAGTGCTGGCCGCTGGTGCAGCCGCCAGAGGTCGTCATGGTGACCTGGTTGGCGTTGGGATAGCCGAAGGTGGCCAGGCGCGCGCCGTCGCAGTAGATGTTTACGACGGGGTGCGTCGGGATGCCGCCGCCGCCCCAGAAGTTCACGCGGACGCGGTAGGTGGAGCCGTTGGTGGGCGTGTCGACGTTGATGTTCTCGGGGATGGGGCCGGCGGCGATGTTGTCGATGTCGAGGCGCGGGTTGGGACAATAGCCGAAGTCGGAGGCCCAGTCGCTGCCATACTGGGATCCCTGGCAGGCGCTGATGTTGGAGTTGGCGCTGCCCCACACGGCGTGGTCCTGGTAGGAGTAGGCCGCGCAGTTGCCGTAGTAGCAGTCCCCGGGGGTCGTGCAGTAACTGGTGCCGGCGCCCTGCTTCATCATGTGCAGGTCGATGTCGGTGTCGTCGTTGGTGTCCCAGCACAACTCCACGCGCAGGCCGGGGCCGGCCACGCGCAGGATGAAGATGCACTCGTAGTAGTCGGTGTCGGTGTAGTACACCCGCATCGTGATGGTGTACTCGCCGGACAACTTGAAGCGCAGGGTGATCTGCTGGCTGTTGGCCGTGTAGCCGATGGTGTCGTTCCCGTTGACGGTGTACGAGTTCACGCCCAGGACATCGTCGCAGGGGCCGGAGGACACGGTCCACTCCCAGCGCACGGCGGTGCCGTGGTAATAGTTGGCGCCGTCGATGACGAAGTCGGTGAAGGGCGCGGCGCCCTGCAGGGTCGGGTGATTGCTGTCCGGGCACTCGATGGGCGGGGAGCAGCAGAGCTCGTCGTCGACGCAGCCGTTGCAGTCGTTGTCGAGGGAGTCGCAGCGCTCGGGGGAGGGGGAGATGCCGCCTTCGCAGGGGCCCCAGGAGCCGAACTCGCCGGAGGTGCGCAGGCAGACCTGCTGACCGTCGGCGCAGGCGCCCACGCCGCGGCGCCCCGGAGGGCCGAGGAAGCAGGCGCGTACGGCGCCCGGCGAGCAGGCGGTGCCGCCGGACTCGTCGATCTGACCGTTGCAGTTGTCGTCGAGGCCGTTGTTGGCGACCTCGGAGGAGAGACAGCCGGTGGGCGTCGGAGTGGGGCAGGGGCTCTGCATCTCGGGGGGGCAGTTCCCGCTGTCGGCGTCGAAGTCGTAGATGTTGCCGTCGGCGTCGTCGCCGGCGTCGTTCTGGTTGTTCGTGGCGCAGCCGGGCTGGCCCAGGCAGTCGAGATCGTCACAGTCGATGGTGCCGTCGAGGTCGTTGTCGACGCCGTCGCCGCAGATCTCGTTCACCGGATTGTTGATGTTATTGGCGTTGTTTGAATTATTGACGTTATTGACGTTGTTTGAATTATTGACGTTATTGACGTTGTTGGAGTTCGAGTTTTCGTTTCCGGGGTCGGGCGTACAAGCGAAAAGAGCAAAAAATAAACAATATAAAACGATTCCGTGCTTCATGGCAGACTCCTCAATCAGGGGAAGGCGGACGCCCAGGGGATCGTGCGAAAGAGCGACCACAGGCCGGGACTGTTATAGCATGATTTCTCTGGAAGCGGATTTTTTTTCCTGCCCGCATGCGGGCCGTCGGTGTTGGCACTGGAATGCCGGTCCAATTATGGTATGGTGCGAGCCGTTCCGGAGTCGAGATGTCCGAGCCTCCCGTCAAACCCCCTCCCGACAACCCCCGTGCGCCCGTGGCGTCCGGTGATTTCGTGGTCGCCTTCGAGGACGGGGTGGCGGTCGAGAAGCGGTTGTCCCGCGAGCTCGCGCCGGTCGACATGTATCAGAAAAAGGATGGCGCCGCCCTGGTTGACACCGTGGTGGACGGCAAGTACCGGATCCTTCGGCGGCTGGGCGGCGGGGGGATGGGCGCCGTGTACCTGGCCGAGCACGTCCTGTTGCGCAAGAAGGTGGCGGTGAAGGTGCTGCTGCCCGAGTGGTCGAAGAAGCCGGTGATCGTCGAGCGCTTCCTGCGGGAGGCGCGGGCCTCGTCCCGGGTGCGGCACGAGCACGTCATCGTGGTGCAGGACCACGGCATCACCCCAGAGGGGCTCGCCTTCATGGTCATGGAGTACCTCGAGGGCATGGAGCTGCGACACCTGCTGCAGCAGGAGGGGCCGCTGCCCTGGCCACGGGCGCGGGGGATCCTGCGCCAGATCGTGTCCGCGCTGGCGGCCGCCCATGCCAAGTACGTCTATCACCGGGACCTGAAGCCGGCCAACATCTTCCTGGTGCACCGTCCGGGGGAGCCGGACTTCGTCAAGATCATCGACTTCGGCATCGCCAAGATCGCCGACGAGAGCGAGACCCGCCAGCTTACGCGCTCGGGCATGATCCTGGGCACCGCCGACTACATGTCGCCCGAGCAGGCGCGCGGTCGGGCGGTCACCCACCTGTCCGATCAGTACAGCGTGGGGATCGTCGCCTACGAGATGCTGACGGGCCAGGTGCCCTTCCATGACGACACCTTCATGGGGACGCTGGAGAAGCACGTGTTCGGCCAACTGGTCTCCCCCCGGGACCTGCGCCCCGAGCTCACCGAGAGCGTCGAGTTCATGGTGTGCCGGATGCTGGAGAAGGAACCGGAGAAGCGTTTCTACGACATGGAGGAGCTGGCCCGCGCCCTCGACCTGATCGGGGACGACGGGCAGCCCGCCGCGATGGGCGGAGGCCTGGACCAATGGAAGGCGGTCCTGTTCTGGAGTGTGCTGTTCTCGCTGCTGGCGCTGGCGGTGGGCGCCTTCTGGTGGGTGGGACGTTGACGGGAGGAATCATGAACGGGGAGACCTGGAAGGCCTGCTGCCGGCTCGGCGCCTGCTGCGGCCGTGACTTTTTGTGGACCCAGGGCGGGGGCGGGAATGTGTCCTGCATCGACGCGTCCGGCGGCGCCCCGGTGCTGCGCATCAAGCGCTCGGGCCTGCGGCTGCGAGACCTGGCGGTGCCCGGGGATCTGGTGCCGCTGCCCCTCGGGGCGGTGCGGGACTTGTTCTTTTCGGGGGTTCCCGACGCAGACGACCGCCTGGAGGCGCTCGCGCCCGCCGGCTTCGGCGCGCCCTCGGTGGAGGCGTTCTTCCACGCGTTGCTGGGCCCCTGGACGGCCCACGCCCACCTGGTCTCGGCCACCGCCCTCGCCTCGATCGGGGGCGACCCCACGTCGCTGGTGGCTCGCGTGGGCGCGCAGTTGGGCGGGTTCTGCGAGTGGGTGCCCTACGCACCGCCGGGCTCGGCCCTGGCGAGGGAGGTGCACGCCCGGCTCGGCGGGCCGGCCCCCGCCCAGGGGGCGCTGCTGCTGCGCAACCACGGCGCCATCGTGTGGGGGCCGTCTCCGGAGGCCGTCCTCACGCGCTTCGAGGAGCTGGACGCGATCTGCCGGCGCCTGCTGGGCGTCCTGCCGTCCGGCTCGGGACTCGGGCGCCTCGAGGTCGGCGCCTTCGATCCGGAGGGAACCGTGCTCGGGACCGGACCCTGGGAGCCAGAGGCCGCCGCCGCCCTCGCCGGCGCCTGGACGCCCGACGCCGCCCTCCATTACGGCCACGGCGTCTGGGCCGCGCCCGGGGATCTGCCCGCCCTGGGCCGCCTGTTCCTGGAGAACGGCCGGTTCCGGTACGCCTGCAAGAAGCCCGGCGTGCTCGAGAACGCGCAGGAGATCATCGAGGCCCAACTGACCGCCCATTTCTGGACGGGCGGGCGCCAGGCCATGCTCGCACCGGAACAGGTCGAAGTCCTGTTGCGCTGGGGGGCGGGCAAATACGGGACCGCGAAATGACCGATCGGTCGCCCTGGTCCGCCCGCTGGGTGTGGGGCACCGTGGTCGCGCTGGCCCTCGCCGTGGCCGTGTACGCCGGCCTGGTCTGGTGGTCCGGCGCCGGGGATTTCGCGGAGGCGTTCGGGCGCATCGGGGCCGCCACGCTCCTGGGCGCGGCCGCACTTGCCACGGTCAACTTCGCCGTGCGTTTCGCCCGCTGGCACTGGCTGCTCGACCGGCTGGGTGCCCGCCTATCGTTGGGTCCCTCGCTGTGGATCTTCCTGTCCGGGCTGGCCTTCACGATCACGCCGGGCAAGGCCGGCGAGGCCATCAAGGGCGTGTTTTGTGCGCATCGGGGCGTGCCGCTCGGCACGACCCTGGCCGTCGTCTGGATGGAACGCTTCTACGATCTGGTGTCGGTGATCCTCCTGTTCTCGCTGGGGATGATCTGGCTCGACGACGACCTGCTCTGGGCCGCCGCGCCCATGTGGATCACGGCCGCCGCGCTTTTCTGGCTCGCCTACGCCCGCTCCGGTCGGGCCGTGCTCCTGCGCTTGTTCGCGCGTTGGCGCGACGGGCTGGGCGCGTGGTTCGACGAGCTCGATCGCGTCCGCACCTGGCCGGTCGCGACCGGGACCCTGGCCGTCTCCGCGCTGGGCTGGCTGTGCGAGGGCGTGGCGTTCTGGTTCGTGCTGCGGGCGCTCGGGATCCCCGGGACGCCGGCCTTTGCCATGGCCGTGTACTTCGCCGGGACACTGGCCGGCGTGTTCTTTCCGGGCGGGCTCGGCGGCACCGAGGGGATGATGACCCTGCTGCTGGCCGGGGCGGCCTCGGCCGCGCAGGTCGGGGTGGCCGTGCTGGCGATCCGGCTCGCCACGTTGTGGTGGGCGACCCTGCTGGGGCTGGGTTGTGTGCTCGCGCTGCTTGCGCGGGGCCCTGGAAACAAGGAGTGACGATGCACGGAATCGGACTGATCTTCGATCTCGACGGGACCCTGATCGACTCGGGGCCCGACCTGGTGACCGCGGTGAACCTGACCCTCACCGAGCTCGGCTTGGGGCCCCTCTCGCCGCCCGAGGTGGCGCGCTACCTCGGTCACGGGCCCGGGCGCCTGATCCGGGACGCGATGGGCCCGGAGTATGCGCACCTGGCCGACGTCGCCTTCCCCATCTTCAATCGCCACTACACCGAACATCTCGTGGAAGGCACCTACGTCTACGACGGGGTCCGCGAAGCCCTCGAACACTGGCGGTCGTCGGCCTCCCTCGGTGTGGTCACCAACAAGGAGCAGGGCTGGACCGACGACCTGCTGCGGGTCCTGGGGCTGGCCGGCTTCTTCGAGCCCGTGCTCGGACACGGCGCCCTGCCCGAGCACAAGCCGGCGCCGGCGCCGCTTCTGTACTGCGCCGCCCGCTGGAAGCTCTCCCCCCGGGCCTGCGTGATGATCGGCGACTCCGAGGTCGACATCACGGCCGGGAAGGCCGCCGGCATGTGGACCTGCGGGGTCACCTGGGGCAACCGGTCGGCGGCCCAGATCGAGGCCCTGGCCCCGGACTTCGTCATCCACGGGCCCCGGGAGCTCATCGGGCTGTTCGACCTCGTGAGGGAGTCACTCTAGATGTCCACCGTCATCATCATCGACGCCACCGCCTTCGTGTTCCGCGCCTACCACGCCATGCGGCCGCTCACGGCGCCCGACGGCACGCCCACGGGCGCGCTGTTCGGCTTCTCCCAGATGCTCATGAACCTGTTGAAGGACGCCCGCCCGGACCACGTGGCGGCCGTGTTCGACGCGCCCGGTCCTTCCTTCCGCAAGGAGATGTACGACGCCTACAAGGCCAACCGGCCCGAGACCCCGGAGGACATCCGCGTGCAGATCCCGCTTTGCATGGAGTTCTCCCGGCTCATCGGAATCCCGGTGTTCTCCCAGGTCGGCTTCGAGGCGGACGATCTCATCGCCACCATCGCCGTTCGCTGGCCGGCTGGGGACGACCGCGTCGTGATCTACTCCTCGGACAAGGATCTGATGCAACTGGTGGACGACCGCGTCACCCTGTTCGATCCCATGCGCGAGAAAATCTACGACGCCGCCGGCGTGTTCGAGAAGTTCCGCGTGCGGCCGGAGCAGGTGGGCGACTATCTCGCCCTGGTGGGCGACACTTCGGACAACGTGCCCGGCGTGCCGGGCATCGGGGCCAAGGGTGCGGCGAGACTGCTGGCCGAGCACGGGGATCTCGAAACCCTGTTGGGCGCCGCCGGGAACGTCCCGGGGCGCAACGGCGAGGCCCTGCGGGCCCACATGGAGCAGGCGCGCCTGTCCCGCAGGCTGGTGGAGCTGCGCCACGACGCGCCTCTGGCCGACGACCTGCGCGCGGCCCTCACCGCCGGACCGGCGTTGCGTCCGGAGCTCGCCGCGTTTCTGAAGAAGCACGGGTTCACCCGCCTGCTGCGGGAGCTCGACGCCCTCCCGCCGCCTGTGCCCCCGGACACGGCCTTCCTTGACGGCGGGCGCGCCGAGCCCGTCGCGGCCCCCGAGGTCGCCGTCGCGGCCCCCGAGGTCGTCGTCCCTGCCCCCGGGGCAGCGCCGGGGCAGCGGATGCTCGTGGTCTCCCTCGCCTTCGCCCGTCGGCATCCCATCGCGTTCGAGTTGTCCGAGATCATCGTCGGCCACCCGGACGGGCGCTCCGAGCGCGTCGCCTTCTCCGGCGGCCTGTTCGACGCCGGGCCGGACTGGAGGGTGGTGTTCGAAGGGCTGCGCGGCGCCCTCGAGGACCCTGCGGTCATCAAGCTCGCACCCGACTGCAAGGGGCTGCTGTGGATCTGCGCCGCCTGCGGCATCTCCCTCGCCGGCCCCCTCGAGGATCCCCTCTGCGCGGGGTATGTGCTGGACTCGGCCACCGACACCACCGACGTCGCGGCCTTGAGCACAGGCCTGGGGATCGTCCCTGCGGGGTCGACGGCCGGAGCGGGCGACCCGGGTGCGACCGTGGCCGTCCTGCGGGACCTCCAGGACGCGCTGGCCTCCGGCCTCGCGACCGAGCCGGCCGTGCGCGACCTGTACCGGGAGGTCGAGCTCCCGCTGCACGAGGTGCTCGTCCGCCTCGAGCGCACGGGCGTCCTGGTGGACCCCGAGGTCCTCGCCGTCCTGCGCTCCGAGTGGGGCGCCGAGGCGGTGCGTCTCGAGCTGGAGCTGCGCGCCATGGCCGGCGGTCCGATCAACCTGGCCAGCCCGAAACAACTGCAGAAGTTCCTGTTCGAGGATCTGGGGCTCGCCCCTTCGCGCAAGACCAAGACCGGGTACTCCACCGACGCCGACGTCCTCGAGGAGCTCGCCGAGCGGCACGAGGCGCCGGCCATGATCGTCCGGCACCGGTTCCTCTCCAAGTTGCAGAACACTTACCTGGACGTGCTGCCACGGTTGGTGAATCCCGCCACCGGGCGGGTGCACGGGCAGTTCCAGACCCGGGTGGCGGCCACCGGCCGGCTGTCCTCCATCGAGCCCAACCTGCAGAACATCCCCGTGCGCACTCCCGAGGGGCGCCGCATCCGGGAGGCCTTCGTGGCGCCGCCGGGAATGGCGCTCCTGTCCTGCGACTACAGCCAGATCGAGCTGCGGGTCCTGGCCCACTACTGCCGCGAACCGGCCCTAATCGAGGCGTTCGCCCAGCAGACCGACATCCACCGACGCACCGCATCCGAGGTGTTCGGCGTGCCCCCCGAGGCGGTCACCCCGCTGCAGCGCTCCATCGCCAAGGAGGTCAACTTCGGCGTGCTCTACGGGCAGACCGGCTTCGGGCTCGCGAAGACACTGGGGATCC
>CALKWH010000076.1 GCA_938004375.1 uncultured Pseudomonadota bacterium | reverse complement strand
GGCGACTTCCACGAGGCGCTCAACTTCGCCGGGGTCTGGCGGGCGCCGGTGGTGTTCGTGTGCCAGAACAACCAGTACGCCATCTCCTGCCACCTGTCGAAGCAGACCGCGGCGCCATCCATCGCCGTCAAGGCGCTGGGCTACGGCATCGCCGGCATCCAGGTGGACGGCAACGACTTCTTCGCCGTCTACGCCGCGGCCGCCGCCGCGGCCGAGCACGCCCGCGGCGGGAACGGCCCGGTGCTCCTCGAGGCGGTGACCTACCGCCTGGGCGCCCACACCACCTCGGATGACCCCGGCCGCTACCGCTCCGCCGAGGAGGAGGCCCTCTGGGCCGAACGCGAGCCGGTGAAGCGGCTGCGGGCGCACCTGGCCGACCGGGGCCTGTGGCGGGCCGAGGACGAGGAGGCGCTTGTCGCCCAGTTCCGCAAGGACATCGACGCCCAGTTCCTCGCCCAGGAGAACGAGCCGTACCCCCTCGAGGACGTCTTCGTGCACCACTACGCCGAGATGCCCGACGACCTCAAGCACCAGATGGTCGCGTACCAGAAGTTCGAGAACTGGAAGGAGTCGCACCGATGAGCACCCAGGTCATGACCCTCGTCCAGGCGGTCAACCACGCCCTGGACCTCAAGCTGGCCGAAGACCCGGCGATCGTCGTCTACGGCGAGGACGTGGGCCTCGAGGGCGGCGTCTTCCGCGCCACCGAGGGGCTGCAGGCCCGGCACGGCGAGGCCCGCGTCTTCGACAGCCCCCTGGCCGAGTCGGGGATCATGGGCACGGCCGTGGGCATGGCCGCCGCGGGACTCCGCCCTGTGGTCGAGATCCAGTTCTGCGGCTTCCTCTATCCCGCCTTCAACCAACTCGTGTGCCACGTGGCCCGCATGCGCAACCGCACCCGCGGCAAGTATCCCATGCGCCTGGTGGTCCGGTTCCCGTACGGCGGCAACATCCGCGCGCTGGAGCAGCACTCCGAAAGCCCGGAGGCGCTGCTGGCGCACACGCCGGGGCTCAAGGTGGTCATCCCCTCGACGCCGTACGACGCCAAGGGCCTGCTCATCGCCGCCATCGAGTCGGACGACCCGGTCATCTTCATGGAGCCGAAGCGCATCTACCGCGCCGTGAAGCAGGAGGTGCCGCTCCAGAAGTACACCCTGCCCATCGGCAAGGCCAAGGTGCTCGCTGAGGGGACCGACATCACGGTGGTCACCTACGGCGCCAACGTGCGCGAGACGCAGAAGGCGCTGGCCCTGGCCAAAAAGGACGGGATCTCGGCGGAGCTGATCGACCTGCGCACCATCTACCCCGTCGACCGCGCGACCATCGCCGCCTCCGTGCGCAAGACCGGCCGCTTCCTCGCCGTGACCGAGGGGCCCGCCACCTGCGGCGTGGCCGCCGAACTCGTCACCATCGTCAACGAGGAGGCGTTCCTCAATCTGGCCGCGCCCCCGGCCCGGCTGGCCGGCTTCGACACGGCGCCGCCGTACGCCCGGGGCGAGCACTTCTACTTCCACTCCCCCGAGCGGATCCATTACGAGCTCAAAAAAGTGGTCGATTACTGAGCCGCCACCCGGCACCTGGAGGACAGCGTCATGCGTTACATCTTCAAGTTCCCCGACATCGGCGAGGGCGTCCACGAGGGCAAGATCCTGAAGTGGCACGTCGAGAAGGGCCAGCGGGTGGCCATGGGCGACCCGGTGGTCCAGGTGGAGACCGACAAGGTGGTGGCCGACATCCCCGCTCCGCGCGACGGCGCCGTGGTGGACCGCTTCGGCGCCGTGGGCGAGATCATCAACGTGGGCGACGCGCTGATCGAACTCGAGATCGAGGGCGTCACCGGCGCCGAGGCCCAGGCCATCGCCGCCGAAAAGCCGAAGCCCAGGACCCAGGAGCCGGTGGACGAGGTGGGCTTCGGCGTGGTGGGCACCATCGAAGTGGCCGGCGACGCCGCCGTGCTCCCCGCCGGCAGCGAGGGGCTCCCCGCCGCGCCCGCCGCGCCGGAGGCCGCGCCGCGCCGCAAGGCTCTGGCCACGCCGGTGTCGCGGGCCATGGCGCGGGAGCTCGGCGTCGACATCGACCAGGTGGCGGGCACCGGCCCCGGCGGCCGGGTGATGAAGTCCGACATCCAGGCCCACCTCGACGCGCAGCGCACCACCGTCCCCGCGCCCGCGGCGGGCGCCGCCGCGGCGGCCGCCCAGGCGCCGGACGTGTTGCGCGTGGAGTACGAGCCGCTCTCCATGATCCGGAAAGCCATCGCCCGCAACATGGCCGTGTCCAAGGGGACCGCCGCGCACATGACCGTGATCGACGAGGTGGAGGTCTCCGAGCTCGTGGCGCTGCGCCGGAACCAGAAGGACCGCCTCCAGGCCCTGGGGGTGAACCTGACCTACCTGCCGTTCGTGCTCAAGGCCGTGGCCGGCGCGTTGAAGCGCCACCGGAGTCTCAACTCCCAGCTCGATCTCGAGAACAACCGGATGATCTACAAGCTCGACGTGAACATCGGCATCGCCGTGGGCACCGACGACGGCCTGGTGGTGCCGGTGATCCGGCACGCCGACCGGGTCACCATCGTGGAGCTGGCGGCCCGGG
>CALKWH010000075.1 GCA_938004375.1 uncultured Pseudomonadota bacterium | reverse complement strand
CCTTCATACCCAATGCCGCCGCCCACCGCGGGGCCCGCACCCCCTCGACGCCGGCGGAGCCCGCCACCCCTGCCACCCTGCGGGCGAGCGAGCATGAGCCGCCGGGGCCCGGGCCGCTCACCCTCGAGCACGAGGGGCGCTACCGGGTCGTCGACGAGATCGGCCGCGGCGGTATCGGGCGCGTGCTGTTGGCCGTGGACGAGCATCTCGGGCGCGAGGTGGCCATCAAGGAGCTGCTGCCGCAGTTCGCCGAGACCGGGTCCGAGGATCCGCTCACGAGCCGCAGCCAGTCCGAGTTGCGGTTCCTGGCCGAGGCGCGCATCACCGGCAACCTCGAGCACCCGGGCATCGTGCCCGTGTACGAGTTGGGCCAGCGCGCCGACGGCACCGTCTACTACGTCATGAAGCTCGTGCGCGGGCAGACGCTGCAGCACCTGCTCAAGGGGCAGGACCTGGCCGGCCGCCTGAACCTGCTGCCCCGCTTCATCGAGGTCTGCAACGCCATCGCCTTCGCCCACTCCCATGGCGTGATCCATCGTGATCTCAAGCCGGACAACATCATGATCGGCGAGTTCGGCGAGACCCTCGTGCTGGACTGGGGGCTGGCCAAAATCAAGGATCAGCGGGATCTTCGCAGCCGGGACATCGCCGGCTTCATCTCCCGGATCCGCGAGAACCGCATCGGCGAGACCGCCATGGGCGTGCCCATGGGGACGCCGCAATACATGCCCCCCGAGCAGGCGCTGGGCGACGTGGCCAACATCGACGAGGCCTCGGACGTGTACACCCTGGGCGCCATCCTCTACGAGCTCCTCACCGGGCGGCCTCCCCACCAGGAGAAGACGCCCATGCAGACGATCCTGGCGGTGCTGGACAAGCCCATCGAACCGCCCCAGCTCCATGCGCCTGACGCCCCGCCCGAGCTCGCCGCCATCGCCATGCGCGCGCTCAGTTCGGACAAACTGGGACGATACGCCTCGGCGGCCGAGCTCGTCGAGGAGATCGAGCGCTTCCAGCAGGGCCGGCTGGTGCGCTCCTACCATTACTCCAACTGGGAGCTGGCCCGTCGCTGGATGCAGCGCCATCGGAAGCTGCTCCTGCTGGGCGTCATCATCCTGCTGGCCGTGGGCGGCTCCTGGTGGTATCGCGGGTGGGCCGACGGGCGCCGTGCGCTGCGCCTGGAGAAGGAGCGGCAGCAGCAGGTGAGCGCGCGCCTGGACAAGATCGTCGAAGACGTGAGCCGGGGCAGCAAGGGCGAGCGCTGGATCGACATCTACACCTTCAAGCTCATCGCGCTCAAGGAGCGCCTGGTGGAACAGCGCCTCATCGCCCTGCTGGATCACGAGGTGGTGGATGTGCGCCGTCTGGCCGCCCGCGCCTTGGGCGGCATGAACTCGGCGCGCGCGGTCAAGCCGCTGATGGCCAGGTTGGGCGAGAAGGCCGAGACCGACGAGAGCGTGCTCATCGAGGTCATCAACGCCTTGGGCATCATTGGCGACACCCGCGCCAACGACGCGATTCTGTCCACCCGCAAGCGCTTCGGGCAGTATAGCGCGGTCTGGAACCAGACCTCCCTGGCTTACAAGATGATCCCGCAGGGCACGCCCGCCGCGGGCAAGACCGCCGAGGACTTTCACAAGTTGGGCCAGTCGCTGGAGAACAAGGAGCAGTGGGAGGAGGCGCGCTTGGCCTACCTTCAGGCCCTGGAGCGGGATCCCGACTTCTTCCGCTCCCACAACAACCTGGGAAACCTGTACAAGCGATTGCGCATGTACGACAAAGCCGACTTCCATCTGTCACGGGCGGTGGAGCTCGATCCGGGCTCCCACAGCGCGCGGAACAACCGCGGGCTGCTCTATACCGAGACGGACAAGTACGAGAAGGCCCTGGTCGACTTCAACAAGGCGCTGCAGCTCAAGCCGGACTACGCCAGCGCGTGGAACAACCGCGCCAGCTTGTACTCCCAGATGGGGAACTACCGGCAGGCCCTCTCAGACTACGAGAAGGCCGTCGCCCTGCAGCCGAAGAACGTGCGGTACCGGAGCAACGCCGGCACCATCGCGATGTACAACCAAGACCTCGCGGCCGCCGAGGAAGCCTTCCGCAAGGCCATCGAGCAAGACCCGGGCTTCCATTCGGCGCGGCTGAACGTGGTACGCCTGAAGTTCCTGCAGAAGAACTTCCAGGACGGCCTCGTCGAGGTGAACCTGGTACTGGATCAGGATCCGAATCAATTCCGTGCCCTGTGCTGGAAGATCCGCCTCCTGTTGGCCGACGGCCGCAGGCCCGAGGCCGAGCAGGTGCTGGCGCTCCTGAAGAAGGCGCCCGGGACCGAGAACTACGAGGCCGAGGTTTACGAGGCAATGGGTTGGCACTTCTTTCTCGGGGAAGTCGAGAAGGCCTCGGCGATCCTGCATGACGTGCTCTCCCGGGAGCTGCCGCTCCAGGTGCGCAAGGAGTACTTCCTGCTCTACGTGCCGGTGCGCGTGCTGCTCGGGGACCGGGACTCCTGGAAGAAAGAACTGGGGCGCCTGGCCGGCGAGGATGGCGGCGCCTGGATCGACCAACTGCTGCGGATGATGGCCGGTGAGGTCTCCCGCGATGAGTTGCGTATAAAGGCCATCAATAAACAGCGTCTGCTCTCCTATTACGCGGTCACGGGAGTCCTCGCGGAGATGGAAGGGCGGGTCGAGGAGGCGCAGGACGCCTATCGCCGGGCCATCGAGAGCGTGCACGTCGAGCAGTACGACTGGATCATCGCCTATGACGGCGTCCGCCGGTTCGACATGGCCTCGAGCAAGATCACGGGCGTGATGTTCAGCCCCCTGAAGGTTGTCGGACTCCACCCCGGGATCCGCACCCCCGAAAAGGCGCCTGTACCGACGCCGGCGCCCGGTCCCCAGCCCACGCCCTCGCCGAAGCCGGCGCCCACACCCGCGCCGGGCATGACCCCATGACGGAGCGCGGGTGGTTCTCCGGACGCGGCGAGCTCACTGGTCTGGCCGTCGTGCTCGCGCTGTTCGCGCTCACCCACCTGCAGGGCATCGGCGAGGCCTTCCTGTATGGCCACCAGGGCTTCAACAACAGCCTGCGCAGCATCATCGGGCGAAACTACGTGCGCCACGGCGTGGTCGAGCTCGGCGGCAAGCCCATCAAGAACATCGGGCCGGTGCGCAGCGAAAAGGAGCATGTGGTCCATTGGCACCACCCGCCGCTGATCCATATGCTCGTCGGGCTCTCGTTCGCCGTGTTCGGCGAGAGCGAGGCCAGTGCCCGGGCCGTGCCAATTTTCTTCAGTTTGATCTCGATGCTGCTGCTGTGGCGCCTGGCGCGCAGACGGCTGGGGCCCGCCGGCGGGCTGTGGGCGGCGGCGATCTTCGCGCTTTTGCCCCTCGAGGTCGAGTACGGCAAGATGGCCAACTACGAGGCCCCCGTGATCGCGCTCATGCTGGGCGCGCTGCTGGCGGTGGTCAAGCTCCGGGAGGCGGACCGGGAGGGGCCGGAGGACCTCGGCCGGGGCGCGCGGGCCGTCGCCATCGGCTGGCTGTTCTTTTACACCGCGGCGGCGGCCTTCACCGACTGGCCGGCGTTCATCCTCGCGGCCTTCGTCGGGCTGGTGCTGATCCTCGAGCGCCCGCGCCGCTGGGGGCTTTTCTTCGCCTACGGCGCCTTCTGCGCGGTCTGGCTCTTCCTGCTGTGGAAGTGGATGAACCACTTCGCCGACAACGACGGGCTCTACGGCCTCGCCCGCTGGCGCGCTGGCGGGGGATCGGCCAAGGTCGCCACCGCCGCCTGGCTCGACCGCACCTGGGCGCGGCTCCTGGACTACGTCGGCGCCCCCGTGCTCGCGGCCGCGGCCGCCGGCGTCGTCGCGTACGGGGTCCGCTTCCGGCGGCTCCCGGTGGTGGCGGGCGTCTTCGGTCTGGGCGGCCTGCTGTACCTCTATTTGTTCAAGTACGGCTCCTGGGTGCACGTGTTCTTCCTGTCCTACCTGCTGCCGGCGTTCGCCGTCCTGGCCGCCGCCGGCCTGGTGCTCACCTGGCGGGCCGGCGTCCGGTGGGAGCCGGTCCTCAAGGACCGCCTGGCCTCGTTCGTCGCGCGGCAGGCCGCCCGGTGCCGCCGCGCCGGGGCCGCGGTCGACCGGCTGCGAGGCGGCCGTCTCGCGCAGTTGTGGGCGTGCCCGGTCCTGACCGCCGGCCTGCTGTCGCTCTGGGTCCTGTGGGCGGTGCCCACCGAGTGGCGCCTGCTGGACAAGGCCAAGCTCGTCTCCCACGGCGTCCGCACGGACCTGGGGCGCCCCCGCGCTGGACTCCCCTACGACGGCCGCCTGGACGTGGTCCTGCTGGGGAAGACAGCCCGCAGGATGAGCCGCCCCGGGGATCTCGTCGCCGTGCACCGCCGTACCCACTCGAGCCCGCAGTTCCGCTGGTACCTGGCGCGCAACTCCCGGGTGGTCACCTCCGTGGCCCAGTTGCGCGGCGAGCGGCTCTTCATCGTCCCCGAGCGCCTGCTCACCGACGAACAGAAGCGCGCCTTCGTGCGGGATCATTACGTGGTCTCCCTCTTGCGCTACTGGATCGTCGATCTCAAGGCGAAGAAGCCCGGCCTGCGGCACCTCGAGTACGTCGAGTACCCGGCGTCCTGGCGGCATACGTTCTTCACCTCGATGTTCTATCCGCCCCACGCCCTGGTGGAGCGCCGGGCGAAGGGCGACGCGATCCGCCGCGCGCTGGAGGCTTCGCCCGTGGCACCGGCGGATGTCCCCGGGACCGAAGCGCCCCCGGAATTCCAGGAAGAATAGAATTTTTCAACCGCACGGGAATAAAGCTCCCCCCTTCGTCCGTTGAAGCCACCGGAGTGCCCCTTTTCCGGTCCTGTTCGACATCGTACTTCCTTTCGTACTCCACTCGACCTGACGATTTCCCAAGCTCCAGTTCTCCCTCTCTCGGAAAAGGGGCACGCTTTTTTTCCTTCCTTGACAAACGACCAAGCCTCGTCAAAATCATTCTCCGGAGGCTTCCAACCAATGCGCCAAAGGAACTTATCAACCCCAACGGAGATTCTCATGACCGCTCTGATCCTGGGATGCCTGGCCAACTCCACTTCTGCCGCCGCCAAGGCGCCAGTCTTCCTCAAGGCCGAGGCCTCCTCGAACGGTTACGCCACGGTCTTCATCGGTGCGGACGACCGCCTGAAGTAGCTGTTGATGTGCGATCCCCAGGTCGAGCGGATACAAAAGTACTGAACCGTGGTTGCCAACAATGAAAAACACTTCGAGATAGGAAGAGCCCACGGCTGACATCCAGTCACGGAACACGACACCATATGCAGTACACTGCTTGAAAAAAAAAACAAAACAACTAA
>CALKWH010000074.1 GCA_938004375.1 uncultured Pseudomonadota bacterium | reverse complement strand
CCCCGCGCTCAACAGCGCGGCCGCCGTCCAGCGGGGCAGCCGCGCGCCCGGCGCCACCTGTTTCGCCAAATTTTTGTCGATCTTTCCCCGGATCTCGTCTGACATGCCAGGCCCTCCGTTCGGACTCCCGATTGTATACCGGCGATCCCCCGTCTTGACAACGGATCATTCCTGCGATGCACCCGCGGGCAGCAGGTTCCCCTGGTCGTCCAGGATCCCCGCGTCCACCAGATCCTTGCAATACGCCCGCGGAAAATCACCGCTGGAATCGTCCCGATAGATGGCCGTCCGGGGGGGATCCTGCCCGTTGACCAGGGTTCCCTGCCTGCCGTGCAAGTCCACCGTCGTCACCTGCCGCGTGACCCCGGTGCTCCGATCCCACAAAAAAAGGAAGTATCGCGACAACCCGCCGGGCGTGCGAAAATCCCGGGCGAGGAGCATCACCAGTTCGGGACGCTCGTAGAGCCCGGCGTGGGCCCCCACCACCTGCCGCATGACCTGCGGAGGACGCAGGGTCTCCCCGGTCAGGAAGTTCTCCCCGAACAACTGCCAGTCGTAGGGAAGCTCCCCTCCATTGAGGTCGATCCCATAGAAGATCCAGCCGTCCGCGGTGGGATTGGACAGCGAAGAGAAGTCGGTGTGGATCAGGTTCCAGACCAGCTCTCCGGTCCTCCAGTTCCAGACCCGGACCTCCCAGAGGGCGTCGGTTCCCTCGAAAAAACCGAACACCCCACTCACGAAATCGGAGCCGTCGTCCTGAAAGGAATATCCCCGGGGAAGCGCGGTGTCATAGTTTTCCGGCTCCAGGGAACCGCGGGACAGGTAATCCACCTCGCCCGTCTCGAGGTCCAGCCGGTACAGGTCGGATTGGTCGCCCATGCACCGCAGGACCATCCGTCGACCGTCCTCGGACATTCTCAAGACCTCGAAGACGGTCCCGCTCTCGCTCTCGTCATGGGCCAGGCAGTCCTCGGACAGAAACGGCACCTCCGGGGTCCACAACTCCGTCGCGCCGGTGGCCAGCTCGGTCACCTCGAACCTCCAGGGGCCGAACTCCCACCAGCGATCTTCCGAGAGATAGTCATGGATGCGGATGGAGCGGACCGGCGTGTAGGAGCGGCCGTCAAGGGGATGCACGTAGATGTCACGCCCCCAGCAGGCCAGGGGGCTCTCGCCCAGGGTCTCTTCCACATGGGTCTCGAGGTTGTACCGATAGCGAATCCTGAAGACGTCCTGGTCCGGCCCGACCTGGATATATTTGCTCTTGGAGTAATAGACCCAGGGCCAGTGCGCGGCAAAACACGGCTTGTTGAACTCGATGAAATGCTCGTACGGGTCCGTGGGCTCGTCGAGGATGTCCCAGGTCCCCGCGTCCATGATATCAACCACCTCGGGCACGTCCGCGTCCACCGCGTCGGGCACGTCCGCATCCACCACGTCGGGCACGTCCGCGTCCACCACGTCGGCCGCCGGCGTCACGACCCGCAGGGCCGGCGACTCACAGGCGCAAGGAAATATCAAGGTAATGAAAATTGCGAACTGAGTACGCATGAGTATTTTATGCATCCAGTCCGCTTCCTTGTCAATCGCAAATCCCGGGGATCCCTGCAACCTAGCCCCGATTTCGATTTCGATTTCGACTATCCCACCTCCGCGGAAAAACTTCTCGCGATTGCCCTGCCGAGTCACCTGCTTGCCAGCCCCGGAAAACGGCGTCCGCGGCTTTGACATCGGCACGCCGGCCGGACATACTCCAACGACGGAGCGCCGCGACCATGCCCGAGCCCATCCTGTTCCAGAAGCCCCGAAAGACGCCCGACGACGGCCCGCGCCCGCCCTGGATGCAGATCCTGGCGCGGTTGCGGCCGCTGGTGGAGCAGGAACTCGACGACGGGGGGCTGATCTTCCGCGGGCTCGTGTGGCTGATCTTCGCCTGGATGGGGGTCGGCTTTCTGCGGGCCTCGCTCTCGCCGGAGCCGGTGTCCGGGTTCTGGCACCTGGTGAACCTCCCCTTCCATGAGGCTGGGCACGTGCTCTTCGGGTTCCTGCCGCGGGTGGGCGTGTCGTTCATGGGCACCGGCGGCCAGTTGTTGATGCCCCTGATCTGCCTGGTCGTGCTCTACGTGACGACGAAGGACAAGTTCGGGGCGACGGTCTGCCTGTGGTGGTTCGGCCAGAACTTCCTGGACATCGCGCCCTACATCGACGACGCCCGCCGCGGCACCCTCCCGCTTTTGGGCGGCAACACCGGCGAGACCGCCCCCTACGGCTTCCACGACTGGAACTACATCCTCACCGAGATGAAGTGGCTGCACCACGACCACGCCATCGCGGCGGCCTCGTGGCGCCTGGGCCAGGCCATCATCGTCGTCGCCCTGCTCTGGGGGGCCGCCATCCTCGCCTGGAACGCCTGGCGCCTGCATGGCCCCCGCCCCGCCGCGACGGACGAGTGAAAACCCGGTTGCCGCCGCCCGGCCTTGCGCGTATGGTGGAGGGAATGTCTTCCCGTTCCGGGGGGCCACGGCCGCCCGGGGGAGTGAGTCTCACATGAAACAAGCCTCGGGCCATCCGGCGACCCTCACGGCCCTCCTCGCCATCTTCCTCGCGCTCATCGGCTGCACCGGCGGCAAGAAGCCGCGGCCAACCCGGCCCGTGGCCGACGTGGTGCCGCTCACCGCGGCCAACCTGCGCGGCCACCGCATGCTGTACAAAGAGGGCTGGTTCATCGTCACCTCCACCGAACGCAGCCTGGCCTACGCGAAGCACGCCAGCCTGACGGCCTCCTGGCAGGCCATCGTGCAGGTCGCCCGGGAAGTGAAGGCCGGCAGCAAGCAGTACGTCCGCAACCTGGGCGATAATTATAAAAAATCCTGGAACCTCGCCGTCCAGGTGCTGGAACTGGGACGCGAGGCCACCAGCGGCGTCTTCGCCGGGACGCATTACCTTGGAAAACTGCAGTGGCAGAACGCCAACTCGCTCATGGTGCAGGCCCTGGACGCCTTCGTGCAGGGCCACCTCTCCCTGGGGACGCGCACCGCCGGGGATCGCGCCGCCCTGGCCGCCCTGCCCGGCGGCTATTTCAACGACCTGCGCGAGGACTTCTCCAACCTCCACGAGCTCTCCCGCAGCCTGAAGCGCAGGATCTCGCGCGGCATCCGCATCAGTTGGAACCGGTCCTTCGCCCAAGCGGCCGAGGAGTTCCGCAAGGAATACGAGGAGAGCGGCACGCGCCCCAACTCGTTCGTCGCCCTCGGGGACATCCTCACGGGGTGGCTCAAGGCGTTCTACCACGGGCTGGCGCGACCGGGCGCCCGGACCATCGTCCGCGCCACCGCCCGGGGGCTCAAGTACGGCGTGTTCCTGCCCGCCGCCGCGGTGCTCATCGTCGCCGGGCGGACCGTGCAGACCACCGGCCTGGCCCTGTACCACGTGGGCAGCCTCGGCGTCGACGTCATCAGCCCCACGCTCGAGGCTGGGTTCCTCGCGGCCCTCGGGCTGCTCTCCTACGGCTCGGTGCCGGTCATCTACACGTCCGGGACCACCCTGGGGGCGTTCAGCCTCGCCTCGTTCTCGACCCTGGCGCCGGCGGCTGGGACCGCGCGGGCCGTGGGGGGCACGGCGACGGCCACGGGGCAGTACGTGGTGGGCACGTTCGCCGACGTGACCGCCGGCACCACGAAGGTCGTGATCAACCAACTGAAGGCCGGCGTGGTGCTGGGCTACAACGCGCTGGTCGCCATCCCCGCCCACCTGTACCTGGGGAGCATCGACACCGCCATCTTCCTGGCCTGGGACGGCCCGCGCCTGGTCATCGCCATGGCCCGGGGCGCCGTCTCGTTCACCGGCGCCGACGGGAAGCCCGCGAAGGTCAGCGTGGGCGCGCTCCCGGTGGGAACCGTGGTGGACCTGAAGAAACTGAGAAAGCAGAAGCAGGTGAAGGTCCAGGTCATCTCGGAGGATCCGGCGGTCATCCGCGACGTGCTCCGCGAGCTGCCCGGGGATCTCAGGAGGGAGGACCGTGATGAGCCGAAGTAGCGCGCTTCTTTGGGTCCTGCCGCTCGCACTCGTGGCGTCGGGCGCGGCCGGCTGCTTCCGCGACACCCGCAACCCCGTGAAGCACAGCGGCGAGCTGGCCCGCCGCGGGCACGTGGACCTGTACGAGAACGGCGCCCTGCGGATCCCGGCGACCGAACTGAAGGTCATCCCGCCGGGCCCCATGCCCATGGAGCTGGCCCGCGAGTTCATCGGGCTCAAGGCCCGCCTGGGCTTCGTGCTGGCCGTGCGGCAGGCCGCCGGCAGCGTGTACGTGCTGTCCCGGGGGGCCGAGGTCAGCCTGCGGGCCGCGGAGCGGATCACCGCCGAGGGCAACGAGCTGGCGCGGTTCATCCGCCTGGGCACGCGGGCCGACGGCGTCGTCGTGATCTCGCGGGCGTGGGCGGCGGGGCTGGGCATCATCGGGGACTCGTGGACGTTGAGCGCCGAGCTCCTGGCCGAGGCGCGGGCGGCCGGTGACGCCGTGATCGCCGCATCCCGGGAGGCCGCCGCCGCCGTGGACGAGAACCTGACCGGAGCCGGGCTGCGCCTGGCCCGCGAGTCGTGGCTCCGCAGCGCGCTCGTCGTGAAGGGCAGCGCCCGGCGCACGAAGGAGAGCGTCGCCGAGGCGTGGGAGGGGTTCGTGGTGGGCTACGCCGTGCTGCCGGCCCGGGCTGCCGCGGACGCGCAGGCGGTGGGGCGCGCGGTGCGGGACGCCAACCCCGTGCGCATCGCCCGCGAGGAGAACGAGTGGCGAAAGGAGTACTCGGGGTACTTCGCTCGCCTGGTCACCGGCGCCGGCAGCGACACGCCGGGGGACGTGAAGACCAGCCTGCGGTACGCGAAACGCGACCTGGGCGACTACCGCACCACGGGCGTCTCGCTGGCCTCGCTCAAAGCCCTGCGCTGGGTGCTCAAGGCCATCCTGTACGACGCCGTCCTGAAGCCCGTGGTGAAGTTCACGGTGGGCGCGGTGGGCTACCTGGGGGTCAACGGCGTGGCCTACCCGGTGATCGTGGTGGCCAAGGAGGCCGGCGCCCTCACCTACGTCGCCGTGCGCCTGACCTGGAGCACGGCGGCCAATGCGTACCGGCTGGTGGCACCCTCGGCGACCCTGGCCGTCGCCGCCGTGTTCGGGCTCTTCGACATCACCCTGACCACGACGACCGCCGGGCTCGCGGCCGCCGGCAAGTCCACCCTGGGCGGGCTCACCGCGGCGGCGGGCAAGACCACGTCCATGGTGCTGCGGACCGCCGGCTACGCGGCCGGCAAGGCGGTGCAGTACATCGGCGTGCCCCTGACCGCGGCGGGCATCGCCGTCACCGGCACCACGGTGGGCGCGGTCGTCAGCGTGTCCGGCACGGTGCCCGGCGGCGCCGTCATCGTGCAGGGCGAGGTGGGCGCGGCCGCGCTGCAGGTGGGCTCGTACGTGGGTGCGGGCGTGGTGCTGGCGGGCGGGACGACGCTGGCCGCCGCGCATTCGTTGGGCCGGGGTGCCTATTACGTCGTGAAGGCGGGCCTCGTCCCCTCGGGGTACACGCTGGGCACCGGCGTCGTGATGGGCTACGGGGCCTGCACCCAGCTGGCCGCCCACACCCTGCTGGGCGTGGCCGACTTCGCCTATCTCGTGCTCTCCCTCGAGGGCCCCCGCTGGGTGGTCTACGCCATCCGCGGCAAGAAGGGCCGTGGTGACACCCTCCCCGCTGGCACCGCCCTGGACCTGCAGAAACTGCGCGCTTCCGGCGAGGAAATCCACGCCGTCCCCGTGAGCAAAGACGAGATGCGCCGCGTCGTCGACACCCTGCCCAAGGACCTCCCCGTCGACGCCCGCCCCCCGCAGCCCGAAAAATGAACCCTCCACGCCTTGGTTTTCTATTAAAACAAAAAAAATTAAAGATGAGGTCTGCGACTTCCCCAAAGAGGGCTTTTAGGGCAGTCATCAGGACAAATTGAATTGTGTTGTCGACAAATGACCTGCCTTTTTCATGGGTATATTGCAAACTAGAATTGAAATGGATACACAGGAGCGGAAGCGAAACGCCGAGAATCGCATGAAAAATGGCGCTCTGGGCGCCGATGGTGGCGCGGGAATCAGCGCAGCGGTTCGATCG
>CALKWH010000073.1 GCA_938004375.1 uncultured Pseudomonadota bacterium | reverse complement strand
AGATCGTATTCGGTGACTGGAGTTCAGACGTGTGCTCTTCCGATCTGGCATTGACAATATGAAGTTCCGAATTACCATTAGCCACGTCTAACGGAGGTCCTCATGGCCTGGGACTATTCAGAAAAAGTGAAACAACATTACCTGCATCCCCAAAACGTCGGCGTGGTCGAGAACGCCAACGCCGTGGGCGAGATCGGCTCCATGGTGTGCGGCGACGCCCTCAAACTGACCCTGCGGATCACCCCCGAGACCGGAGTCATCGAGGACGCCAAGTTCCAGACCTACGGTTGCGGCAGCGCCATCGCCAGCTCCTCGGCCCTGACCGAACTGATCAAGGGCCGCACGCTGGATGAGGCGCTGAAGATCACCAATCAGGATCTCGCCGACTTCCTCGACGGCCTCCCCGAGGAGAAGATGCACTGCTCGGTCATGGGGCGCGAGGCCCTGCAGGCGGCCGCGGCCAACTACCGCGGCGAGGCCTTCGTCCACGAGGAGGACGCCGAGTACCACACGGTCTGCCACTGCTTCTCGGTGAACAACGTCACTATCGAGAACGCCATCCGCGAGAACCACCTCACCACGGTGGAGCAGGTCACGCACTACACCAAGGCCGGCGGCGCCTGCCGCTCCTGCGTGCCTGAAATCGAGCAGATCCTAGGCCGCCTGGCTCCCGCCTCGGCCCCCGCCGCCGAAGCGGAGGCCGAGCCGCCGCCCATGAGCATGTTCCGGCGCATCAAGATTATCGAGGAGACCCTCGAGAACGACATCCGCCCGGCTCTGCACACCGACTCGGGCGGCCTCGAGCTGCTCGACGTGTCCGAGGCCGAGGTCGTCGTGCGCTTTCTGGGCCGCTGCGGCTCCTGCGCCCAGTCCGGCGCCACGCTGGACTTCGTGCGCGCGCGGCTCGAGAAGGCCCTGGGCCGCCCCGTGAACGTGCGCGAAGTCAAATAGCCGGGAGGAAGAAGCCATGTCCGCGCCCCTGGTCTACCTGGACAACAACGCCACCACCGCCGTCGCTCCCGAGGTCCTCGAGGCGATGCTGCCGTACCTCAGAGAGGCCTACGGCAACCCCTCGAGCATGCACGACTTCGGCGGCCGGCTCGGCAAGGATCTCGACCGCGCCCGGGGTCAACTCGCCTCGCTGATCGGCGCCCACCCCGACGAAATCGTGTTCACCTCCTGCGGCACCGAGAGCGACAACACCGCCATCGCCTCGGCCCTCGAGACGCACCCGACGAAGCGGCACGTCGTCACGACCAAGGTCGAGCACCCGGCGCTGATCAGCCAGATGGCCTTTTTGCAGAAGAAGGGCGTCGAGGTCACCTTCGTGGACGTGCGCCCGGACGGCGTGGTCGAGCCCGAGGCCGTGCGCGCCGCCGTCCGCCCCGACACCGCCGTCGTGAGCGTGATGTGGGCCAACAACGAGACCGGCGTGCTCAACCCCATCCCCGAGATCGCCCAGGTGGTCAAGGAGAAGGGCGCGCTGTTCCACACCGACGCCGTCCAGGCCGTGGGCAAGGAGCCCATCGACCTCTCCCGCACGCCGGTGGACCTGTTGTCCCTCTCGGGCCACAAGCTGCACGCCCCCAAGGGCATCGGCGCCCTGTACGTGCGCCGGGGCACGCCCTTTCGACCTTACATCCTGGGCGGGCACCAGGAGAACGGCCGGCGCGGCGGCACCTACGCGGTCCCCAACATCATGGCATTGGGCGCCGCTGCCGAGCTGGCGGGGCGCCACATGGCCGAGGAGCGCGTCCGCGTCACCGCCCTGCGCGACCGCCTCGAAGCCGGGCTCCTCGAGCGCATCCCCGCCGTGCATCGCCTGGGGAACCCGACGCAGCGCCTGTTCAACACCTGCACCGTGTCCTTCGAGTTCATCGAGGGCGAGGCCATCCTGCTCATGCTCTCGGAGCACGGCATCTGCGCCTCCTCCGGTTCGGCCTGCTCGTCGGGGTCGCTGGAGCCCTCCCACGTGCTGCGGGCCATGGGCCTGCCCTTCGAACTGTGCCACGCCTCGATCCGCTTCTCGTTCTCACGCTACAACACCGACGCCGACGTGGACCGCGTGCTCGAGGTCACCCCCGGCATCATCCGCGAGCTGCGCCGAATCTCCCCGTTCACGCCGCCCGATTTGCTGCGCTGAAAGCGCAGTCCCAGGGACGCCCGCAAAAGGGCGGCCCGTTTGAGGTCGCAACGCGACCGAATGGATCTCCCCCCGGGACGCCCGCAAGAACTCTCCCCTGTAGGTTTGAGGACATTCTCCTGTTTCGATTTCGATTTCGATTTCGGTTTCGACTGGTACACCCTCGAGTTGGCTGTCTCTGATTTCACGTCGATCTTCCCGCTTGCGATTTCCCCGCGCGGGTCTATGCTGTAGCAGGCGGCGACGGGCGCGTTTCCCGCCACCTTCGGAGTGATTCATGCGACAGTTCCTAGCCTTCTGGCCCCTGCTCTTGCTCCTCGCCGGCTGCGACCAGCCCGTCGAGAACAACAACACCAACAACGACGCGGGCAACAACGTCAACAACGTCAACAACACGGACACCCCGCCCGAGTTCATGGAGTTCCCCGCCAAGGTCTCCGAGATCGTCGACGGAGACACGATCTATGTGCGCTACCACGACCAGCGCATCAAGATCCGCTTCATGGGCGTGAACACCCCCGAGACCTACGGCACCGTGGAGTACTACGGCCCCGAGGCCAAGCAGTACACCCGCGACCACCTGCCGCTGTCCTCCTGGGTGGGCCTCGAGTTCGACAACCCCGCCTGTGGCTCGACCTCGCCGCCGTCCAACTGCTACGACATGTACGACCGCCTGCTCGCCTACATCCGCACCCTCGAGAACACCGACCACTGCGCCCAGCTCGTGGTCAACGGCTACGCCCGCGTCTACACCGACGCCTCGTTCTCCCGCAAGACGTACTACCTCCAGCTCCAGGACGAGGCCTCGTCCGCCAACCGCGGCCTCTGGGGCGAGTAGCGTTTGACACCCGCGCCCCGGAGATGGGTCCAGTTTGCGGCCGGAATTATCTGCCAAATCTGTTCTGCGTAGTTTTTTACCTGGAGACGCTCCGGCCGCTTCGCGGCCTCAGGTGGCGCGCTGGCGCGCGGCCCGGGCATGAGACTCGCCCCTGCGAGTCTCCCGCCCTCTTCCCCACTCACCCGATCCTGGTCTCCGGCGCCTGTCGGCGCCTTCGATCCCTTTTCCGTTTGCTCTTTTATCGATAATCCTCGCCTCTGAACCGGCCGGGGCCGATGTCGGGGTCGTGACCGGGGGGGTTGTCGATGCAGACGCCCTGGGGGCCGCCGGGGATGGTGCACCAGTCCGAGGCGTGGCGGCAAGCCTCGTCCTCGCCGTAGCAGAAGCGGGCGAACATGAAGTCCTCGTAGGCGGTGGCGTCGGCCTTGGTGACGACGTAGGTGGGGTCGTAGACGACGCCGTTGACCTCGACGACGATGTGATCCTGGTAGCGCCACACCTGGGAGGTGCGGCCCAAAGCGGCGATGACGATGGTCTCGTACATGGAGTACCAGGTCGAGGAGGGCTGGTTGAACCAGAACCACAGCCAGTTGGCGTCGATGCCCTGGGTCTCGACCAGCGCCATGTAGAAGCCCCGGAACTCGCCGCAGGCGGACTGCTTGAAGTCCAGAAAGACCTCGGCGCGATCGGTGATGTTCGACGGGCGCGGGAATGGCCCGTAGCGATAGCCCAGGTCGGCCAGGGCGTTCATGCCGAACAGCAGGGTCTCGGCGAGCTGGTTCTCGGTGGGGTCGCCCTGATCCTCGACGGCGGCGTCGATCCACTCGCCGCCCCAGCGCAGGATCTGCTGGTACAGCGGCGTGCCCGGGAGCGGCGCGCGCCAAGTCTGGGCGAGCTCCTGGTAATGGGTGTGGGCGTACGTCCGGCCTTCGACGGTGTACGTGTGGGTGAACGCCAGCTCCCAGACGCGGGCGGTGGCCGCCGGCAGCGGCGCGGCCTCGAACGAGACGGCCTGGTAGCCGCCCTCGGCTTGGGCGAGCTCGCCGGACACGTCGAACCACGGCAGCTCGGTGCCGTCCGAGGCGGTGAGCACGCCGGTGAACCGGTAGGTCCCCGCGGGGGGATCGCCGTCGCCGCGCCAGGCGGGCGTGACCGTGATCGCCGCCGTGGCGCCGGACGCGTAGGCCGCCAGGTGCAGCACCTCGGGTACCAGCTCGCCGCGCTCGTTGAGGGTGCCGTCGACCAGCTCGAACAGGCGCTCGTTCACCTCGACGTTGGGCGTGTCCCAGGTGGGTCCGGTGATCTTGTAGTACAGCCGGCCGGTGCCCGCGAAGTCGATGGCCTCGGTGGCGACCGGATCCGTGAGCGGCTGCGAGGTCCGCTTCACGGGCTCGTCGCATGCCGCCAAGAGGATCGCGGCAGCGAGGACCCCGACGAGAAGCCAGCTCTTACGGATAGTCATGATAGCCATGCTAGACGCCTCCGTCGCATACCCGCCCAGGGATGGACTAGAAAATCGGTGCTGCCATCACAGGCACAAGCCATATTCCACCGCGCCGATGAACAACTGCGGATCAAAGGAGTTGCACAGAAGGCCCATGGATGTGCACACTGCCGTATTCGCACTCGAACACCAACGATAGCAGCTCCCCTCGTAACACATGGAACCGGTGGGACAGGGTGAGCTACCGCCGCAAAAGATATAGGGATCCGAGTTGGAAAAACACTCCGTCGAATCGGTCTCTTTGTACTGATCTCCATCCCGGTCGAGCAGCAGGAGGGTGCACGTCATCCCCGCTCCACATCCGGATCCCGTGACCAAATCGCAGTGAACGGTGCACTGGAAAAGCCCGGACAGGGTCACACCGAACCCATCCGCGACAGAGTAAAAACAAACGGACCCGGGGCCGTCGTTGCAATCACTCGTGTCGTAATAAGAGCCCCTGCAGAAACGCCTGCAGATTCCCCCGCTGGTGCCCGGCAAGGCGGCACATCCCAGGCCGGCCGCACAATCCGCGTCGACTCCGCAGGGCTCGCCATCTCCGAGGACGCCGGCCGTGTTGCAGCGGTTGGCCGAGGCGGTGTCCACCGTGCACTTCTGGCCGTTCGGGCAGCCGCTCTGGGGCACGATGGTGCAGCCCGTGGAGGACGTGCAGCCGGCGGTATTCAGCGTGCAGTTGGTGTTACACGTGAGGGTGCCGCCGTCGAAGCCTTGGGAGAGGCAGGTCCTGCCGCCCAGGTTGTTGCCGTCGCAAGGCTCCTGGCCGTCGAGCTGGCCGTTGCCGCAGGTGGGCGGCGTGGTGCAGTCCTGGGGGCAGATCGTGGCGTTCTCGCCGCTGTCGCAGGTGCCGTTGGTGCAGTAGCAGTCCGCCGGGCACGAGGTGAGGCTCTCGGCCGGTGTGCAGGTGCCGTCTCCGCACGGATTGGCGCCGCAGTCCTGGGGACAGGTGGTCTCGGTCTCGCCGGGATCGCAGGTGCCATTGGTGCAGTAGCAGTCCGCCAGGCAGGTGGAGATGCTCTCGTCGAGCTCGCAGAAGCCGTCGCCGCACACGGCGACCGCCGGGCAGTCCTGCGGGCAGATGGCCGTGCTCTCGCCCTCGTCGCAGGTGCCATTGGTGCAGTAGCAATCGACGGTACACGACGCCACGCTCTCGGTGTCGTCGCATTGACCGTTGCCGCAGATGGGGCAGTCGGTGGGACAGGTGTGGGCCTCGCCCTCCTCGCAGACCGCGTTGCCGCACCAGCCCTCGATGCGGCAGACCGAGGAGCAGCCGTCGCCGTTCACCTTGTTGCCGTCGTCGCACAGTTCCCCCGAGTCCTGCACGCCGTCGCCGCACTTGGCGCCCTTGCCCGCGCAGGCGGCGAAAAGGACGAGGATCGGGACGAGAGTGATCAGAAGAGATGTCCGCATGCAGGGCCTCCGCCGGTTCGGGCGCATTATTATATAGCCGCTTTTCACCGCCGGGCAAACGGGATTCTCGCCTTGGGTATGGGTTTTCCCTTGTGGGCTTAGATTGTTGATTTATTGAAGAAAGGGAAGAAGCGGGAAGACTCGATTATTTGCCCGAAGTGCAGAACGGAGCGGCGTTGCCGACCATGGCGCAGTAGGAGACCTTGTCCATGAGATCGGAAGAGCGTCGTGTAGGGAAAGAGTGTAGATCTCGGTG
>CALKWH010000072.1 GCA_938004375.1 uncultured Pseudomonadota bacterium | reverse complement strand
ACGAGATCGTATTCGTTGACTGGAGTTCAGACGTGTGCTCTTCCGATCTATTGCCTTCCTCGTGACCATCTTCCCCACACCATACCTACCCCAATCATTGGCCAAGGCGTTTCCCGGCGCTCTGCGCTGTGGCCGCGAGGACGCGGCCGCTCCACGCGCTTGGTTTGCATGGCGGACGCGGGAACGGCACATGGTAGCCCGTAGGGGCGAGGCTTGCCCTCGCCCGGCCCCTCACCCAACCAGCCGGGTTGCATGCCTAACCCGAGTTTAACACTTCGCGTCATAAGTCGTTGGTAATCAACATGTGGATTTTTGAGTAACTACACTTTTTGCCCGTTTTCCCGCTGTCCGGGGGGCTTCCCGGGCGGAAGCGCGGTCCGGCTCGACGGCAGGTGGGCGAGGGTGCTGATGCCGAACTTGTGGTAGATCTCCCACTGGCAGGGTTCGGGTCGTCCCGGCTTGCGCAGCTGGTGGACCGTTCCGTCGGCGAGGGGGAGGTGGATGGTCGCGTAGCAGTGCGTGGACAGCACATGGCGCAGGGTGTACCAGCTGCGGTTGTCGCCGCGGCTTTCGAGCACATGCAGGATGAATCTGAGGATCTGGAACGCCAGGACGGTGATGAAGACGTGGGCCTCGACGCGGGCCTCGACGCGGTGGAACGCGGGCCGGAGCCCGAGGTCGGACTTGACGGTCTGGAAGCCGTCCTCGGCGCGGCACAGGGTCATGTAGAGCTGCCACAGCGCCTCGCCGCCGAGATCGTCCCGGTCGGTCCGCAGGGCGTAGCAGCCCGCCATTTCGTCCTCGGCGTCCCAGCGCTGGTCGTCGCGGACCCAGACGAGCGCGGGCTCGCCGCCGCCCTCCACCGACGCCTGGTAGAAGCGGGCGACCCGCGGATGCGAGGCGAGGACCCGGCCCAGGGCGCGCTCGGCCGCGCCCCGCGTCGTCGGCTTCCCTTTGCCGAGCCGCCCGGCCAGCGCCCGCATGTCCCGCAGGAACCTCTCCTCGGCGCTGCTGCGGATCGCCAGCTCCTTGTCGCGCCGGCCATGGCTCTTGCAGAGCACGACCCGCTCGTCGGCCTCCAGCCCGTAGGGGTCCGCGGAGGTGAGGTCGACATGCCGCACCAGCACCTCCAGATCGTCCCCGCGCCCGCCGACCGGCCTGAACCCGTCCTGCCGGAACAGTTCCCGCCAGGCGCTGCGGCGGGCGCGCTTGTCGTTCACCAGATAGTGGAAGCCCAGGCGCCGCAGTTCGGCCAGGTTGTCCCTCGTGGCCAGGCCGCCGTCCACCACGACGGTGGGCGGCTCGGCCGCGACCAGGCAGCCCTCGGCCGAGGCCCGGTGCAGGGCGGCGGCCATCTCGGGCAGCGTCCGGCAGTCGCTGCGGTTGCCGGGGAAGGTGCGGTGGAGCACCTCGAAGCCGAACTCGTCGAACACCACGCCGACCACGATCTGGGGGCAGTCGTTCCGCTTCTGCTTGTTGTGCCCGCGCACGGCCGCGGGGTTCTCCCGGCAGGCCCCCTCGAAGTGGAAGTTGGTCAGGTCGTAGAGGAACAGCGTGCGCTTCAGCCCGAAGTGCCGCCCGATCCTCTCCCGCAGGGCCGACTCGATCCCGGAGGACCGTTCCAGCAGCCTGTCGCCCGCGCGGTAGTAGCGCTGCGCGCCGCCCGAGCACACGTCCGGCCCCAGGAGGTCGGGGAAGCTGCTCTCCGGCAGATGCCGGTGGAAGGCGTGCTCGCTCATCGGTTCGGCGAGCCGTCCCAGAACCAGGGCGCAGGCGGCCTGGCGCTGGGCGGCGTCGAACCCCTCCGCGCCGAGCAGTCCGTCCATGTCCAGGGCGTTCCAGGCGTGCAGCCCCAGGACCAGCGGACCCAGCGGGGTCGAACGCGAGTGCTCGACCTGGTCGAGCAGGACGCCGTCGAGCCGCTCGCCGGAGGCAAGCGGATGGTCCCGGCGCCCGCGCTCGACCTGCCGGACGATGCGGTCCGCCCACGCCAGAGCCTCGGCGGGAAGCTCGGGGGCGAGCAGAAGCGGCTCCCGGCCCAGACGGCCGGACACCCGTTCGGCCAGCGGGTCGAGCCACTCCTCGGGGATGTCGGCGTCGCCCAGGGAGGCGACCACCCGGTGGCGGGGGCTCCCGCCGCCCAGCGGCCGGTACGACTCGACCAGCTGCAGGCACCTGCTCGTCCTGGTGTGTTTCCGGGCGAAGTACATGCGCCACTATCATCCCGGCCCGGAACGCCGCAATTCCGGGCCGGGAAAATGTAGTAACTACAACGCCATGCCGCGCGGTCCCCAAGCACGAATCCCGCACGGGAGGCGGGAGGTTTCCTGCGTGAAGAATTTTCCGGGACGGGACAAGGTGTTAAACTTGGGCTA
>CALKWH010000071.1 GCA_938004375.1 uncultured Pseudomonadota bacterium | reverse complement strand
CCCCTGCATGAACGCAACGAAAAAAGTGGGCGTCAAAGGCTGCCGGACGGAAAAAAGGACTTGTCAAAACGACGCGGGCGGGTATTCTGTGCAGGTCGCGAGACGGGCGAGGAAGACCCCTTTCTGGAACAGCACGGATTCGGAGTCCATGGTTATCATCGAAACCTTCGGTCGCACGGATGTGGGAACGGTAAGAGAGCACAACGAGGACAACTTCCTCGTGGCCAACCTGGACACGGGTGACCGCTCGCTGCTCCCGGACAACCGGGTGCATCACGTCAGCCCCGTGGGCTCGCTCTTCGTGGTGTGCGACGGCATGGGCGGCGCGGCGGCCGGCGAAGTGGCCAGCGGCATGGCCGTGGATTCGATCTACCAGAAGATGCGCGAGCAGCCCCTGCCGCAGACGCGCCGCCAGCTCGCCGAGCGGCTGTTCGCCGCCCTCGACTTCGCCAACGCCGGGATCTGGGAGACGGCCCAGAAGAACCGCCAGCAGACCGGCATGGGGACCACCTGCACCGCGGCCGCCCTCAACGACGGCGTGCTGCTGCTCGCCCAGGTCGGCGACAGCCGCGCCTATCTCATCCGCAACCAGCAGATCGTCCAGCTCACCAAGGACCAGACCCTGCTGCACCGTCTGCTCGAGCTGGGCCAACTCACTCCTGAGGAAGCCGCCCGTTTCGAGCACAACCACGTCATCCTGCAGGCGCTGGGCGTGCGCAGCGCGGTCGAGCCCGTGCTCTCCGTCGTCGAGCTTCGTCAGAACGACATGCTGCTGCTGTGCTCCGACGGGCTCAACGACGCCCTCACCGACGACGAGGTCCTGTCGATCATCCTCAACACGCCGCGCCAGGAGCCCGTCGAGGTCTGCCGCGCGCTGACCTCCCGGGCCTGCGAGAACAAGGCGCACGACAACGTGACGGTCATCTTCTGCCGCTTCTCCGGAGACCTGCTCGATCCGGCCGTCGAGGCCGCCCCCCCTTATCTCGAGATCCCACGGGACCAGGTGGCGTCGCACGCCCTGCTGGATTCGATGCTCATGGAAGACGACAAACCCGAGGTCACGCAGGTGTTCGGTTCCTATCATCTGAACCTCCAGATGCAGAAGAACGAAAACAAGCCGAAATGACGCTGTTTTTCCTGGCCATCCTGTTCGCCGCGCCCCCCGCGCACTACCTCGAGCAATGGAAAGCCGTGCAACGCGAGGACTGCGGCGAGGTCCTCTTTCTCGCCGGTCGCCTGAAGAAACACCAGCACAAGTTCACCGAACGGGATCAGGAGCTCGTCCTGGCCTGCGAGAAGCGGATCTTTCCGGTCAAGGCGACCGGCGAGGCCGGACCGAACCACGTCTTCCTGGTCCCCGCGCGCGATCACCTGAACCACCACATCCCCCGCCGGCTGGCCACGATCCCCGCCGGGGTCTGGTACGTGGGCCACGTCCCCTTCCTGGTCGAGTTCGCCCGCCGGCAGCATGCCCTGTTGCCCGAAGCCGAGCGCACGGGTGACGCGCCGGACTTCACCTTTGGACGCTATGTCCGCAAGGAGGCCTTCTCCATCGAAACCCGGGAGCACGCGAGCTCGGAGCGGACGCCCGACCGGCCCCGGGTGATGGTCTCCTTTGACGAGGCCCGAGACCTGTGCCGCAAGGCCGGCGGAGATCTGCCCGACGAGGAGCAGTGGGAGATCGCGGCGCGCGGCGCCTCCTATTACCGGCCGTTCCCGTTCGGTGAAGCCATCCCCGTTCCCTGTTTCGGCAAGCCTGGTCCGCAGTGCGCCGACGGCAAAGCCCCCCTCGACGTCAGCCCCTGGGGGCTGTGGGGGATGGGCTCCGGCGTCGCCGAGTGGGTCCGTCCCGCAGCCTCCCGATCCGTCCCCTCCTCCATGGCCGTCACCAAAGGCGGCTCCTCCGGAGATCATTTCTTTTGGAACATCGTGCCCGCGCGTCGTCTGGTCCCCGCGCAGACACGATCGGGTGCGATCGGTTTCCGGTGTGTCTTCCCGGTGACGCCCCCGTCCGTCCCCTGACATCCTCCATGGAGCCTTCCCATGGTGAAGCCTTGTCCGCATTGCGGCCTTCCACTGTCCACGATTGCCCCCTCCGGGCATGAAGCGTTCTTTCCCAACCAGCAGGGCCTCGTGGCCTCGCTGACGGACGTCTGCCTGTTCTCGCTGGATGGAGCGGGCATGCCTTTGGCGGTGGCCATGAGGGACTCGGTCGTGGAGGACGTGGAGGGGTTGCGACTGCTCCCCGAGGACGGTTTCCTGATGCCCGCCCTCGTGGAGAACCGCTTGCAGGAGGCGGGCGCGCTCTGGTGTCGCTTTCGGGGCGAGGGCCGGCACCTCCCGCTGGCCGCCGTCCTACTGGGGAACCGTCCTTTGGGCGCCGAACTGGTCTGGTCCTGGTTCCGGGAAGCCCTGGTCGCCCTCGACGCGCTCCATACGAAAGGCTTCGTGCACGGCCGAGTCGACGAACGTCTCTTCCTGGTGACGACCCGGGCCGGAGACGGTCCCGCCGTGGGGAACCGCCTGAGACTGCTGACGCCATCGGTGTCCCGGCTGTCGGACGCGCCGTCGCCGGCGGCCGGTCGCGCCGCCGATCTGCAGCCCCTCGCCGCGCTCTTCGGCCGGCTCCTGCTGGAGATGCCCTGGCAGCGGGGCCTCGAGGAGTTTCGCTCTCTCTGCCTCGCCCTCGAGGAGGACCCCTGCGCCGTCGTCGAGGAGGCGTTGGCCCAAGTGGCGGACGCGCGGCGGATGTCCCAACTCGAGGCCCCCGCCCCCGCTCCGGTCCACGCCCGAACCGACTGGAAACGGCCCGCCCAGATCTTCGGCCCGCTGATCCTGCTGAGTCTGCTCGCCACGTGGTGGTTCGCGGGGGGGGAAAAGCCCCGCCCGCCGGCCCCTCCGGAGCCCGCGCTGCGCCGCGCGCCTCCAGTTCAGGAGCCTGTCGTGGAACGCTTGAGTCTGAAGTGGGATCCCGATTTTCCTCTGCACCAGGTGGCTTTACTGGATCAGGTCCTGCTCTATCTGGCGCCCCCCCGCGTCGCGCAGTTGGCCATTTTCGCCGAAGCGGCCGGGATGTTGGGCTTCTCGATCCCGGAGCACCTTCTGAACACCGATGCGGAGTCGGTCGTCCAACTCCAGCTCTCCGGCGAACGCTGGAAGCAGCGACTCACCTTCTCGATGACGAAGGATCCGCCTGCGCCGCCGTTGTCCGGCGAACCATCCTCGCCGCCCGGCTGGGTGGTGCGCACGGGAGCCGCCCGCCTGCTCAGGCCCGACGCGGTCAGCCCACCCCCGCTGTTGTTGGGCGAGCTGGGCGAGCTGCTCGCCCTGACGGGCTACGCCCCCGAGCACGTGGCGCAGGAGCGCCTGGTGCTGATCCTCGCCCCGCCCCCTTCCCTGGCGCCGCGTCACACGGTCTGGCATCAGTTGCTCGGCGGCGTGCGGCCCACCTATGCGGTCCTTCGGATCTCCGTGGACGGCGAGCTCCTCCACTGTGTGCTTTCCTTCGAGCGACCGGTGGACGCCCAGGGCGCGGAGGCCTTCCTCGGCAACCTGTCCCGCGCGAACGACGTCCGGCCCGATGGTCTGGTGACGCGCGAGGGCCGACGGGTGAGCATCCGGCTGAAGCTCACCCTGCTCACCGAGCTCTGGAAGACCACCGGCGCGCAGCCGACGCCCCCCCCCCTTCCAGGTGATCCGGGCGCCAGGGACATTCCGCCGCCCCCCATCGTACCGCCGAGCGAGGAGCCGCCTGCCCCGGAACCGACGCCGATGGAATTTCTCGCCATCCCGGAGCCGTAGGAGCCTGACCATGGCCATCTCCCGCATCACCTTCCCCCCTTCCCCCATCTTGGACGCAGCCCTCGCCGTAGCCGGGAGGCTTCGGGAACACGGCCATGAGGTCTGCTTCGCCGGCGGGTGCGTGCGCGACTGCATCCTGGGATTCACGCCGGCGGACTATGATCTCGCCACGTCGGCCACACCGGACGTGGTCGTGGAACTTTTTCCGCACACGGTCAAGGTCGGAGCGGCGTTCGGCGTCATCCTGGTGGTGCAAGACCACGTCCCGGTCGAGGTCGCAACTTTCCGGTCCGAGGGCGCCTATTCGGACGGCCGTCATCCAGGGGAGATCGCCTTCTCGACTTCAGAGAAGGACGTGTTGCGCCGGGATTTCACCATCAACGGCCTGCTGGCCGACCCATTCTCTGGGGAGGTCCGCGACTACGTCGGCGGAGTGACGGATCTCGAGGCTGGGGTCGTCCGCGCCATCGGGGACCCCTCCTCCCGCTTCGCCGAGGACCGCCTGCGGATGCTGCGCGCGATCCGCTTCGCCGCGAGGTTCGGCTTCCCCATCGAGGAGGCGACGTGGGAGGGGATCCTGCGCTTCGCCCCGGAAATCCGGGACGTCTCCATGGAGCGGATTCGGGACGAACTGGATTTGATCTTCACCGGACCGCGCCCGGCCCGGGGGCTGGAGCTTCTCCAGCGTTCGGGGCTGCTGGCGGTGGTCCTGCCCGAGCTAGAAACGCTCATGGGGGTCGAGCAGAACCCCGATTTCCACCCCGAGGGGGACGTGTGGACCCACACCCTGCGGGCGATGGAACTGCTCGAAGGCCAGGGACCATCGCAGCCCGGGCAGGCCTCGCTGCTGGCCTGGGCCACTCTCCTGCACGACCTCGGAAAACCCCGCGCCGCGGCCTGCCGGGAAGACGGCCGCAGGACGTTCTACTGCCATGAGCAGATCGGCGCGGAGATGGCCGGCGCGATCCTGACCCGGCTCCGGTTCCCTTCTGACTTCGCCCGGGATGTCTCCGAGCTGGTCGCCGATCACATGCGGCTCGCCTCGGTGTTCCACATGAAGGACGCCACCCTGAAGCGGCTGGTCGGCAAGACCCTGCAGTCCTGGCCGGACCCGGATCCCCGCGCACGACACTACGTCCACACCCTGCTGGGGCTGCACCGCCTCGATTGCCTGGCCAGCCACGGCAAACTGGAGGAGCACGACCACGCTCGCGCGCGCATCGACTCGCTGTCGCCCGGCGCCGAGAAGCCCCCCAGGCTCGTCAGCGGACGCGATCTGCTGGCCCTGGGCGTCCCCCGGGGGCCGGTCTACCGGGAGCTGCTCCAGGTCGTCGAGGACGCCCAGTTGAACGGCGAGCTCGTGACCCGGGAGGAGGCCCTGGCGCTGTTGACGGAACTGGCCGGGGAGCGCGTGGCGCTGCGAGACGGTCACGATGCCTGACTCACCTGGCGCCGCCCTGGCCAAGCTCGCGGCCTATGTCGAAGCGCGCTCCATCGCCCAGAACCGGGAGTCCTGGACCCGATGGGTGTCCGACGCCGTCCCGCCCCACGAAGGCTCAGGCGCCCAGCAGTCGCTCGCACATCATCTGGCGGTCTATCTGGAGCTCGCCCGTGAGCTCGAGGTCCGGCCAGACGCCGTCGGGACCGCCCACACCCGGATCTGGCGCGCCGTGCGCGGGTTCTTCGAGCCTTATCGCGGCTCACCGGTCCTGCTCGCCCAACTGGCACAAGCGATGCGAACCCTCGAACGGATGAGCCGCCGGGCCGCCGGATCCGTTGCTTTCGGACGCGGACACCGCCGTTGGTCTTGTTGGTTCAGGGTGGGGAACGAGGCCGCCAGGCACAGGTCCTGGAGCGCCTGCGTGCCTTCGCCGCCGACCCTCCGCGAGCCCTTCCTCCATCTGGTCCGACTGCGCAACGAGCTCGCCCGGGAGCTGGGGCACGAAGACTTCTTTGCCTACCGGTTGCGCGAAGATGGCTGGGTTCCCGACGGGTTCTGGTCGTTCCTCGACCGGATCGGCGACCTGACCGAGGCGCCCCATGCGCGCATGAAGGCCACCCTGGACAGGGAGCTGGCCGACCGATGGAAGCGCGGCTTCGAATCCGGGACCGCCTGGCAGTATGGTGATCCATGGGCGCAGACCGCGCCTGCGACCCTCAACGGGCATCCGGCCCGCTGGATCCGGGGCGCGCCCCTGACCCTCGTCCGGCGGACCCTGGCAGGCCTGGGCTGGCCGGAGCGGCCCTTCAGTTACCGGACCCCGAAGACCGGCGCCTGGTTCCCGACGGCCTTCTGCATCCATATGAACCGGGGCGCGGACATCCGCATCGCCGCCGAGCTCGGGGACGACTTCCACAGCCTGACGCTGCTGCTGCACGAGGCCGGTCACGCGGCCTGGTTCTCCCAACTGGATCCCGGCCTCCCGTTCCTCCTGAGGGTGCCGGCGCATCCACTCCTTTCCGAGGGCTTCAGTCTCCTGCTGCAACGGCTGCCCTTCATCCCTTCCTGGATCCGGGCGACACGCCCCGGCCGGCTGGGATCCCTGCGCCCTCACCACGAGCGCGCCATCCGGCGCGCGGACTGGTGTGACCGATTGTCCTTCACCCGCTGGGCCCTGGCCCTGGCCCACTTCGAGCGCGCCCTGTACCGGGATCCGGAACAGGACCTCCAGGCGCTGTACTGGACCCTGGTGGAGCGCTTCCAGGGGATCTCACGGCCTCCCGGGCGCGAAGCCTGCGTCGACTACCTCTCCAAACGGCACCTGGTGACCCACCCGGTGGGGTATCCCTACTATCTCCTGGGTCATTGTTTCGCCGCCCAGCTCGCCCGCCGGCTGGCCCGGGTCCAGGGGCACGACACGAATCCGCTGGACATGGATCTGATCGGCCGTGCGTCGATGCTGGGACTCACCACCGCAGCCTCCCTCGCCCTGGGCGAATTCCTCCGGGACCGGCTCTTCGCCCCGGGCGCGGACGTGGACGACCCGTTCGCCTTCGCTGCGACCGTGTGTGGGGAGCCCTTCTCCATCGACGCCTGGGCCTCGGATCTCGCGCGTCTCGAGGCCGACGTCGGTCCACCGTGAATGATATTTTTTGCGTTTTCGCGTTGAATTGCATATCTTCGAAAACCTGGAGGACGAAAGCATGAACCAGGCCCCCCCCCTCTTCATCAAAGCCCCACCGCATCTCGTCTATCGTTGCCTCGTCAGCCCGGTGGAACTGGCCGCGTGGTGGCAGTGCAACGCCGTGGTGGACCCCCGCCCGGGAGGCCTGTGGGCGCTGGGCTGGTCGCCGGACGCGGACAAGCCCGGTCACGCCGTGGTCATGTCCGGGGCTTTCACCCAGCTCGAAGAGGCCTCGATCGTGGCCATCCAGATCCCACCGATCACGATTGTGTTCCGTATGGCCCCCTCGCCCGGAGGCACTACCTTCCTGATCGAGCAGCACGACCACCCCGATCCGGCCAGCGCCATGTCCGGCCTGCAGACATGGATGGACGCCATGAACTCCATGAAGACCCACGTGGAGGCGGCCGCTGGCGCCCTCCCTCCCCAGCAGTCCCAGGTGCCGACGGTCAACGTCTGGGAGGCCGCGCGCCAGGCCACCGGTCCCGGCGCCCTGCCCCACTCCACCGAGAGCCTTTTGGATTCCCGCGGCTCCCGTTCTGGTCTGTACGTGCTCAAGTCCAAGGAGATGTCCCACCCGGTCGACAAGATCCCCGGCGCGGGCACGGGACCGACCACGGCGGTCCAGACGCCCGTCGCCTCGACCTCGGCGGGCGGCGACACCACCATCCGCGTGCAGGACGACGGCGGGTTCGGCATCAGCGATCCGTGGGCCGAGGTCATTTCCTGGAAGAAGGAGCAGGGCTTCGGTTACGCCATGCACCCCACCCTGGGCGAGGTCATGTTCGACTACGACGGCTGCGACTTCGAGCCGGCCGTCGGGGACAAGGTCCTCTTGCTCCAACTCAAGAAGGCCTGGAACGGCAAGCCCAAGTGCAAGCGCATCGCCTGTCCCGCCAAAGGCTCCAACAGCAGCAAATAATCACACGTGTGCAGAGGGTTCAATCCTGGGGGGACGCGACACCGAGGCGGCGCGTCCGGGCCAACAGCAGCATGGCTCCGTCGCCGCGACCGGTGATGCAGGTGTCGTGAAGCTCCCGGAAGATCATCTCCGCCCGGACGTCCGGTACGGCCGCCTCGAGGATGACCATCTCGCGCCAGAGGGGGACGCCGCGACGGTCGAGAGGGCAACCGGGCAAAGAGCCGCGGCAACGGTGGGTCTGATACGAGTCGAGCCCGTGTTTCACCGACAGCAGGTCGCGAGCGGCGCCCACGATCGCGTCGTCATCGGGCAGGATGACCAGGAGCATCCGCCCGCCGGTGGTGGGGGCGTCGGCGCTCATGACTCCTGCTCCTGTTTCCGGGCCAACTTCTCCACGACATGGTCGGGGATGAAGGTCGTGGCCTTCTCCAGCGGCGTGATGTAGATGAAGCCCATCCCCGGGGTGTCCAGTTTGCCTGCCTTGTACATCACCTCGAAGATGTGGTCGGCCTGCTCGTTGGGCACCACGATGTTGATGACCTCCTTCTCCACTTCGACGGCCAGTCCGAGGATGCCGAGCTTCTCGCGCATCCCCGATCCGCTGGCGAAGTAGACGGTCGCGCCCTGGGCGCCGGCCAGCACGGCGGCCTTGACGATGTCGTTGGCCTTGCCGCGCTGGACGATGCAGGTGATCAGCGAGAGCTCAGTGAGGACGGTAAATTTTCGCTTCTTATCCATTTCGCCCCTTCCCGGTCGTCAGTTCATCATCGAGGCTTCGGCGAGCTCCTCCTCGACCTCTTCCTCCAGGCCCTGCCGGCGGGCCATGCGCCAATCGGAGAGCAGCCCCATGAACAGCACGGAGCCGATGGGGAACAGGGAGGCCATGGCCAGGATGCCGAAGCCCTCCACGACGCCGCTGGCCTGCCCCAGCCCAAGCCCCAGCGCGATCACCAGCGGCACGGTGACCGGACCGGTGGTGACGCCGGCGCTGTCCCAGGCGACGTTGACGAACTTCTCGGAGGACAACACGGTCATCCCGAGCAGGACGGCGTAGCCCACCAGCAGGATCGGCGTGATGGAGAAGCCCCAGATGATCTTGGCCACGCCCACGGTGATGCCGAGCCCCACGCCCACGCTGACGGCGCCGATGACGGTGCCCCGCTCCATCGCGCCGTTGGTCACGTTCTCGACCGTCATGGCGAGCGCCCTCAGGGCGGGCTCGGCCAGGGTGGCGCCCAGACCCAGGAAGAACGCGAACAAGAGCGCCAGGCCCTTGCCCAGCGCCGAGTTGTACAGGGGCGACCCATGGATGCCGGCCAGATTCTGAAAGGCGGCAGGCATGATGGAGCCGACCTGTTCTCCCAGTGAGCCCAGGCCGAAGGCCAGCCCGAGGTTGAACACCGCCATCCCCAGGAGCGCCAGGGCCATACCGTAGAACGTGATGGTGCGGTTGGGGATGCGGGATCGCAGCAGCCACACGAGGATGATGATCAGCAGCAGGCACAAGGGCAGGACTGCACGGGCTGCTCCAAGGACCGCCATACCGGCGACCCACAACCCGCTCGCGGAGGGGCCGACGTCCGACGTACCGGCGACGGCGGGGGAGGCTGCGGGGTTGGACGTGTGCAGCAGCACGATCCCCAGCAGCATCACCATGAGGATGGGCAGGATCGAGGCCAGCGTGACCACCCCGAACCCGGAGAAGCCGTCGTCCCGGTTGGCCGCGTGGGCCACACCGATGCCCAGGGCGAGCACCAGCGGCACGGTGACGGGCCCCGTGGTGACGCCGCCGCAGTCCCAGGCCAGCCCGACGATGCGCTCGACCTGGCCGGACGCGTCGAGGAAGGCATAGGCCGTCACCAGCAGCGTGGGCAACAGAGTCGCAAAGATCAACGGTTTGAGCGACCAGCCGCGCAGCGAACGCAGCACACCGAGGATGGTGGCCAACCCCACGCCGGCGGCCACCGCAAGCACCAGGGCCACGGAGTGCCGGTTGAGCAGGGCATGGAGCAGGGGCGCCCTGTCCCCCGCGACCGAAGCACCCGCGCTCTGGAGCACCCCGATGGCCGGCTCCGCGAAGGTCGCCGCCGCCCCGATGATGAAGGCCACGACCAGCACCACGCGCAGCCTCAGTTTGGAGGGCAGTTCCGTACCGAGCAACTCGGCGAACGGCATCATCCCGACCTTGAGGCCCTCCATGAAAAGCATGAGTCCCACGATGACGGCGAACAGGCCCAGGCTGATCGCCAGGCTGCCGATGATGCTCTGCCGCAGGATGAGGGCCTGGAACAAGGCGAGGTACAGCGCCAGCGGCAGCACCGCGCGCAGTTGTTCGCCAAAACGCACGGAGAGGTAGGGTGCGAGAATGCGCAGGACGTGCCGCGGCGTCACGCCGATGCGCGTGGCCTTGCCGCGGGGACCCAGCGTCGACAGATCGCCGTAGCGGATCTCGCCGTATTTCACCGAGGCGTGACGCAGGTATTCACCGAAACGGACCGGTTCCACCGGAGATTCGTCAGGAGTTGGCTCTCGCATGGGATCCATCTAACGAGATTGTCGTTGCATGTCCAGAGGAAAAATGTCCCGTTCTTTTCGAATCCAGGGAACGCACAAGTTGAACCGACCTAAAAATGAGTTGATTTAAGTGCAAATTTGTGTATAAAAGCCAAGGAAGTGGTTTCTTCTATGAAATCAAAAATTATACATAATTTAAAGGTGTTTTAACTGTTGCAAATTTACTTTCACAAGGAGGCACACATGAGATTTTTAGTATTGTTTACCACGCTCTCGGTCTTACTCGGTTTTTCTGCATGCAAGTCTGACTCTAAAACCGCCCTCAAATTCTTTGATACCTGCGTCGATGCTAGCCAGTGTCCGGTCATCTGCGAGGTGGATTCTGACTGCAAAACTTCCGAAGGTGAAAAATGCTGTGATTATGGTCCTTATGGAAAATCCTGTAGGGATTCGGACCAGTGTGTCAGTTTTTGTGCCAATGACGCCCAATGCGACATCAACGGCGGTGAAAAGTGTTGCCGGATCAATCCAACTTCATCGGAGATGGTCTGTGCTAGTTCAGAACAGTGTTTATTTCCATGCTCCAATAATTCACACTGCACTGCCTTTGGCGAGGATGCCATTTGCTGTTTAGCCTTGAAACAGGCGGTATGCTTGCAGAATTATTCCTGTCCGACGATTTGTTCAAACAGCAATGAGTGCGATGGTCAGATTTGCTGTCCAAGAGACGACAGTGACATGTGGGCAAACATCAATTCCTCCGTCAATGGTATTTGTCAATCTTCCTGTCCCCGCCAGTGCAAAACCTCCAATGACTGCCCGGGGCAGATCTGTTGCGCGGATAATATTTGCAGGAATTCCTGTGAAAAAGTCTGCGAAAGCGACTCCGAGTGTGACATGTCAGACGGAGAAGTCTGCTGTAAAAGCCATACCAAACAATCCCCTTGGTATAATTTCTCACAATCAAGTGGATGCAATCTGTCTTCGTGCAACGCCAACTGTCAATACAATGGCTACGATTATGGCGAATGCTACGGCGGCGAGTGCTATTGTGAATACTATTAAAATATTTGGGTAGTCCGATTCGTCCTCTTTGTCATTTGCCCGCTTTCCCTCGAGGATTGTCATGAAATTTGGTCTCCATCAACCTATCGGTTACCTAGTTCTCGGGTTGATTTTCACCTTGCTCGGCTGTGATTCTTCGGGAGGCTCCCAAGGTACTACAAATACTGAAGAAATCACCGCCAACTTCTCTTCATCGACGACCTATTATATTCTTGCAGAGGGCTATGCCGGTGCCACAGGCGCCTATAATCTCAAGGTTGAATTGGCCGCCGTCGATTTTGATGCAATCATTCAACCCAACCCCACATCCGGGATACCCGGCGGAACCGTCTCCCTGGCAGTGACTCTGCAGAACATCGGTGGCATGACGGCCTCCAACGTGACGGCGACGCTCTCCACCACCGACGCGGAAGTAATCATTCAGGACGGCACTGCGGCATTTGGCAGCATCCTGGCTGGTGGAAACGCAGTCAACACGACGGATCCCCTCGTTTTCCGAATCGCCTCCTCTCACGTCAACAACCAACCTGTGTCGTTGTCGATGACCGTGACCGCCAGTGGCGGAGGCTCCTGGGTGTTTCCCGTCTCCGTCCCCGTGCCGTTCGCCGACCTTGATCTCGTCAATTTGTCTTTGAGTGACCCGGGGGGAAACAACAACGGGTTTCCCGATCCAGGAGAATCTGTCTCTCTTGGCTTTGGCGTGACCAACAGTGGGGCAAGTACCGCCACAGGGCCGATCTCGGTCGCAGTCAGCATCGAAGCGGGTTCCACCGTCAGCGGGGCCACACTCTTGCCGACGGGCAGCACCGTCTGCTCCGCCGGAAATCTTGCCGTGGGCGGCACGGCAGCCTGCCCTGCGCGCACGCTGACCATTCCCGCCGGCGCGGCCAACGGTCAGACCATCATCCTGAACTTCGCGTTCACCGACGCCGCCGCCCACACATGGAGCGAACGGCGGACCCTCGTCGTGGGGGGAGCCGTATTTGCGAGCATTCTTCCGGTGCTCGATCCCATAGGAGACAACGGTGCCTACAATTGTGACCTCAGGGACGTGCAAGCCTCCGTCGACGCGACGAATATCCTGAGGATTAGGACCATCTTTGCGACTCCCTGCAACCTCACAGGCATTCATGACGTGTACATGTACGACGGCACCCGCATGATCACGCTCACGCTGGAAGGAAATGCAAAGAACATCTGGACCAACGCCTCGGGCACCTGGGAGTTGACCCCCAATCCAACGAGCTTCACCATCACGCCGCTCTCCGGCACCACGTTGGATGTGACCTACACCATCCCGCTGGCCGACATCCCGAACCTGGTGATCACGGGTAATTCCGTCATGATGTTCGCTGCCGTCATACTGTCTTGGTCAGAGGCGGACTACAACGATTACGCGCCCGACTCCCCAGGCGGCTCCATGCCGTGGGTGACCTTCGCTTGGTGACGTGAAGGAAGCAAGCCTGTGCATTTTTCCATCCCTCATTTCTTCGAACGTTCGCAAGACAAACGAGGTGTCACGATGAAATTCTACAGCAGTTACATGAGCGTCCTGAGCGTGATTTTTTTCATGTCATTTTCCGGATGTGATGATTCCGGAACCACGCATATCGATCCATGCGCCGGGGTTCCCTGTTCCGGGAACGGCGTCTGCGTCGTGCAGTATGACGTGCCCATCTGCAGTTGCTATTTCGGCTTTCATCCCGAGGGCCTCAACTGTATTCGCGATCCCCAGCCTTGTGATGACGTGACCTGCTCCGGACATGGCACCTGCATGGATGACGGGGAAGGCAACCTCTCGTGTGATTGCGACGAGGGTTACGTACAGCAGGGTCTTGATTGTATCGCAGAGAATGATCCATGCCTCGGCGTGACGTGCTCCGGACATGGCACCTGCGTGGACGACGGGGAAGGTAATCCAGCTTGCGATTGCGACGAGGGTTACACCGCATCTGGACTGAATTGCCGTCTTGATGGCAACCCCTGCGGCAACGGCGTGCTGGATCCCGGTGAGGAGTGTGACGGCGCCAATCTGGGGGGGGAGACCTGTGCAACGGTTTCCACGTCCAAACCAAGCGGCGTGCTGGCCTGCGGTCCAACCTGTTTTTTTGATTTGAGCGGCTGTACGGCTCCGTTCTGCGGCAACGGCCTCCGAGAGGGCATCGAGGAGTGCGACGGCACCGACCTGGGTGGCATCGATTGCTTGGACATCGCAGGCTTCGACGGCGGTGTTCTGGGCTGCACCCAGGGCTGCACCTTGAACACCGACGAGTGCACCATCGATTGCGTGGTCGAGGACAACTTTGACACTTGCAACCCCATGGGCGGGACATACGAATGCTGCCCACACAACGATATGCCTTCCACATGCTTCTCCAGTGGGTCTTTCCGAGCCTGTCTCCAGACCTGCTCGGAACACGCCGACTGCGGCTGGTCCATGGATTGTCTGAGCCAGGTCGGGAACCTTTGTTACTTCAATTTATGTGGCGCAGGCCAGGGAAGCACCGCCCTGCAAGCGCCGTGTTCGCTGGGAGGCGGCAGAGCAGGAACCTGTTATCCCCTGTGGCGGGCCATGGATGACAGTGGCTTGTGCATGGAGAACGGCACGCTCGGTCACGGACAAGTGTGCCAGTTGAATGACGCCGCGGGGACCCTCAACGTCAATCCCGCCACCCAGTGCAACAACGCCTTCTGTTTTGGTGAGTCGGGGGCGTCGACAGGTATCTGCTACAGAAAATGCGACCCTGTCACCACCTACAGCACCTTGACGGACAATTGCCCGGCTGGATCCTTTTGCGTGAATTATTCCGGCATCGAGTTGGACTCCACCAGTTCCGACTATCTGTTTCGCGAGCCGGATCTGGGAATTTGTTACATTACGTCCGAATTTGAAACCTGCAACATGCTGACCGGTCTGACCATCAAGGGCCACGTTAATTGTCCACCAGGAAAAACCTGCAACTACTTCGGATTGGGATCTCTCCTCGGTTACTGCTCCGACGTGGCGGCATCCCCCAAGACGCAGGGGACTGCATGCACCATCACGAACGGAGCACCGCAGGAGTGTGCGGCAGGCCTGCAGTGCTTCATCGCCGACCCGTTCAATACCGACGGCTCCGCCCTCGCCTGCCGCAAGGTTTGCGACGCCAATATCTATTCAAACAATAGCGCATGTAATGGATTGGTCGACAGTTATAACAGACCCTATGTCTGTCTCACCACCTCACGATTTTTTACGGCGGACCATCAGTTGCCGACCGTCGGCACCGGGGTAACTGCAGAAACTGAAACGAGTCCGTCCCGCCTGGGCTTTTGCGTTCCTCAAGAGGGTTTGTGATTATCCCCCGGAACAAATCCTGAAAGAAAATGAGAGGTCGTAATGAAATTTATTAACCCAGGCTTCATTTCGTTGGTGATGATTTCGTCGATTATCTGTGGATGCAGCGATTCGAGCGATAACAGTTCCGAACCCTGTTCGGGAGTTAATTGCTCAGGGAATGGAATATGCATCGTTCAGTATGATATGGCTGTATGTAGTTGTTTCTACGGGTACCATTCCGAAGGTCTCAATTGTATTCGCGATCCTCTGCCTTGTGACGATGTGAGTTGTAGCGGTCATGGTACTTGCGTGAACGACGGGGAAGGCAACCTCTCGTGTGATTGCGACGAGGGTTACGTACAGCAGGGTCTTGATTGTATCGCAGAGAATGATCCATGCCTCGGCGTGACGTGCTCCGGACATGGCACCTGCGTGGACGACGGGGAAGGTAATCCAGCTTGCGATTGCGACGAGGGTTACACCGCATCTGGACTGAATTGCCGTCTTGATGGCAACCCCTGCGGCAACGGCGTGCTGGATCCCGGTGAGGAGTGTGACGGCGCCAATCTGGGGGGGGAGACCTGTGCAACGGTTTCCACGTCCAAACCAAGCGGCGTGCTGGCCTGCGGTCCAACCTGTTTTTTTGATTTGAGCGGCTGTACGGCTCCGTTCTGCGGCAACGGCCTCCGAGAGGGCATCGAGGAGTGCGACGGCACCGACCTGGGTGGCTTCGATTGCTTGGACATCGCAGGCTTCGACGGCGGTGTTCTGGGCTGTTCTTCGACGTGTGATTTGGACATCAGTGGATGCGTCGCATCTGCCGGACCCTGCACGCTGGACAGCATCTTTTATGACAGCCCCCAGACGTGCCAGACCGGCTTCATTTGTGGTATCAATTATCAAATGCAACCCGCGTGCATGCCCGAGGAGAACTTTGCAGGCGGGACTTTTTACAGTGCCTGCGGCGCTGACGGCGAGTGCCCGAAGGGCTCCGGTTGCTTCGTCGTCGACAGCGGCGGCAATTGCCTTCCATACTGCAGCAGTACGCACCCGACCTGCCCTGACGGAGGCGCCTGTATGTATTCCGTACAAGGCACATCCGATTTTCAATTGTGTGGACAAACCGATAATTGTGATCCCGTTTCTGGAACGGGGTGTACGACCGTCGGGGAGGGGTGTTATTTGGTCGATTTCGATGGCAACGGCGTCTGCACGACCGCAGGCACCGGCGCCACGGGCTCCTCCTGCTCATCGCTTACCCAATGCCTGCCTGGCAATATTTGTGCAGACGCTGGTCAGGGGATTCGATGCATCAAACTCTGTGCGACCACAGGGGATTGCGCATCTGGCACCTGCCAGCATATAGGCCAAAACGGCCTTCCCCCTGGCACCGGTATCTGCTTGTAAGCGTCTGAACTCTTTGGTTACAGCCCACCTTGGGCGGCTGACAAACAGAGCGTAACCGTCAAATCGGGTTGATGTACTCGAGGTCGAGTCCGCCCGGGTAGAGGTACGAGGTGTAGGACGCGAAGCCGTAGACCTCGATCCCGAACTTGATCGAGTCGTTTGGGGCTGCAATATGGTGCGTGCCATTTGCGCCGGTGTTTGTCACATCGATTTTCGCCACTCCCCAGCCGGTGTTGCCGATGGGCCAGAACTGCTGGGCGGTGATGGCCTGGCCGTCGAGCATGATGTAGTCCATGGTGTCGACCGGGATCTCGGCGATGACGTTGACGTAGTTGATGGACATGGACACAGGCGTGATGAACGAATATTCACTGCGGTACTGGGCCGTGGGTACCACCAGGCCGAAGGCGGGATCACCCATCTCGTCGTAACTGTCCGTCCAGTAGTTCTGTCCGACCGTGAACATGCCCACCATGATGGGCATGTTGGAGGAGACCCTGAAGTCAACGTCCTGCTCCATGAGGAACTCGACGAACTGACCCCGGTTCAGGGTTAAGGGGGCATGCACGGTCGAGGGATTGAACGTGATCTGAGCGCCGTCGGCGCCGGCGAGGATCTTGATGAGATTCGTCTCGGTGGAGCCGGCCTGAACTTTCCTCGTCAAACCTACGTAGAACTCATTGCCCCATGTCTGCAGGGGGAACATCATCTCCTCGAGATGGTCGCAGGCGGCGGAGTGATAGGGGACGAAGTCACAGACGTGACCACCCCAGACGCCGACCGGCT
>CALKWH010000070.1 GCA_938004375.1 uncultured Pseudomonadota bacterium | reverse complement strand
CCAGGGTCGCTGGGTCGAACTGGGGAACCCGCTGACCCGGGAGGTGGGGCCATGATGCGCGTCATCTTCTCCTCCTGGCTGCTGTTCGCCTGTGGGTCCCCCGCCTGCGACTCGCCCCAGCGCCGGCCCCCGGTCGACGCCGATGCCGATGCGGACACCGACGGCCCCGACGCGGATACTCCCGATGACGGTGACGTGGTCGACGCGCCGGATTTCGACATCCCCGACGGCTGGCCCCCCCGAGAAGACTGCCAGCCTACCCCCCAGCATGGGGTGAGCATTGGCGGATACGAGTACTTTTTCAGTGTTCCATATACTCTTGGGGGGGTCACTCTCACCCTCGGCGAACCAGGTATCATTCTCTTTGACAGTGGGCGACAATGCAATTATTACAATGGAATCAATGTGTGGCAACAAGAAATTTTTCAGTACCACTTGACAGAGAGAGAAGAGCAACTCCTCGTCGCATACCCCGCTCCTCAGTTCCAGCCCTATGAATTCAACGGCAAAATCTACTTCAACTCCAATTACGTCGAGTACCAGCCGGGTGCCACGGGGAACCCGTGGGAGACGGAGCCGAACGTCTGGGTGCTCGATGATGGGGGACCGCGCGCCTACACCACCTGGTGTCCCCCCGGGTACGGCTGCGTGGAGCGCGGGGTCTCCAAATCGGGAAAAATGTTCTATTTTGAATATGACCCTGCCGTGCGACCGCTACTCGTTCGAATCATGCTCCATGATTTGACCACCCAGGAGACCCGGCTCATCCTCGACGGTCGGGAGGCGCCCATGGTGCGGGCCATCGGGGACAGGGCCCTGTTCTGGAACTACGGGCCTTGCGATCCGCTGCGCTACTACGACTTCGAGCGCGACCTTCTGGTGGAGGACTACGACTACAGCGTCTTCGCCGCCCATGCCTGGGGGAAATACCTGGCCTGGGACGACTGCCTCTCAATGGAGTCCTACGTGTTGGACTTGAACACCGGGACGCTGCGCAACCTCGACGCGGAACTGAACCTGGATCCGGAGACGAAATATTTCGCCATCCATACGGGGTACGAGAACCTGGTGGCGAGCGTGGACCGGAACCGGGAGGTGCCCGAGCGGGGGACGGCCGCCCACCTGTGGTTGTACGACCTGGACACCCGGGTGGAGCGGCGGATCACCTCGGAGGCCGCGAAATGGACGTGGGGCGGATTGCCTGTGGTCAATTGCGACTGGGCTGTTTTATCATTGGATTACGGGAAAAATGGCACCAATCAGTTTCATTTCGTTCAAGCGGCGCTGAACCTTCAGCAGGCGGGGATCCTGGACGAGAACTGCCACCTGATCCCGGGCCCGCCCATCGAGTTCACCCTCGAGGAGTTCATCACCGCCTCCGGGTTCACTCTGGAGGACTACGATCCAATCTATCGGTGAACCCTGCCCTGATCATGGCCATCCAGACCCTGCTGTAAACCGCCGCAACTTTTCGGTTGCGTTCGCGACCCAAAGCCACTATATACAAGCGCCTGCCCCATGGAACGGGCAGCGGAAGGTGAATGATGAAGAAAGACACGCATCCCCTGTATCCCGAGGCCACCATCGAGTGCGCCTGCGGCTCCGTGGTCCACACCTACAGCACGAAGGGCTCCTTCAAGGTCGACATCTGCGGCGCCTGCCATCCGTTCTACACCGGCAAGGTGAAGGTCGTGAACGCCACCGGCCGCGTCGAGAAGTTCAACAAGAAGTACGCCGCCGCCAAGGAAGCCGCCGCCAAGGAAGCCGCCGCCAAGGAGACCCCGGAGAACGCGTAGTTCCCCGCTCGGCGGCCGTTCCGGCCGCTCTCTTGTCACCTGGTTCGACACTTCCGGCGAGGGTCATGATGAACACCGAAAACAAGGGTCCCTCCTGCGTCGCCGTCGGAGGGCAGGCCGTCATGGAAGGCGTGATGATGCGCTCGGCGCACTCGTTCGCCGTGGCCTGCCGCATCCCCACCGGCGAGATCCTCATCCAGGAGCGCAAGTGGCAGAGCGTCTGGGAGAAGTGGCGCTTTCTGCGGTGGCCGTTCTTCCGCGGCGTCGTCGTGCTCGGCGAGGCGCTGGTCAACGGCTTCTCGGCGCTCACCTGGAGCGCCAACATGCAGATCCGCCACACCCCGGCGGGCCCCGACGGCAAGAAGGAAGAGGAGCTCTCCGGCGGCGGGGCCGCGCTCGCGATCACCATCTCGCTCCTGTTCGCCATCGGGCTGTTCGTCGCGCTGCCCCACTTCGCCACCATGCTGCTGGGCCTGGACGCGAGCTCGCTCTCGTTCCACCTGGTCGACGGCGTGATCAAGCTGGTCGTGCTGCTCGCGTACATGGCCGCCATCGGCTTCATGAAGGACATCCAGCGGGTGTTCGCCTACCACGGCGCCGAGCACAAGTCCATTTTCGCCCACGAGGCGGGGCTGCCGCTCACGGTGGAGAACGCGCGCAAGTTCACCCGCTTCCACCCCCGCTGCGGGACGTCGTTCCTGTTCCTCGTGTTGATGATCAGCATCCTGCTGTTCTCCCTCACGCTGCAGTTCGAGATATTGCCCTGGAAGGTGGCCGACAACCTGCTGAAGGTGTTCATCAAGGTGCCGCTGATGCTCCCCGTGGCGGGCCTGGCCTACGAGCTCATCCGGTTCTCCGGAAAGCACGCGGACAACTGGCTGCTGCGGCCGGTGATCTGGCTGGGGCTGTGGCTGCAGCGGCTCACCACCCGCGAGCCCGACGACGCCATGCTCGAGGTCGCGCTGGCCAGCCTGCGCCGCACCCTGTGGCGCGAGGCGCACCTCGACGATCCCTCCACCACCGAGGGCGTGATGTTCAAGACCCTGGACGAGGTCCCCACTCCCACCGGGCTGCCGGTGCTCTCCCCCGTCCCCGAGGCGTGACAGATGGCCAAACCCAACTTCTTCCCCAAGGTCGTCGCGATCTGCGACCGGTTCGAGCTCCTCGAACGCCAGCTCGCGGATCCCGAAACCGCCACCGACCGCGCCCGCATGGTCAAACTGGGCAAGGAGCGGGCCGAGCTCGAGCCCCTGGTCACCGCCTACCGCGAGTGGGAGGACGCCGAGCGCCGCATCGCCGACGCCCGGGAGCTGGCGAAGGATCCCGACCCGGAGATGGCCGCCATGGCCGCAGACGAGCTCGCCGACTGCGAGGCCCGGCAGGGGTCCCTCGAGGAGCACATGAAGGTGCTGCTGCTGCCCCGGGATCCCCTGGACGAGAAGAACATCATGCTCGAGATCCGCGCCGGCACCGGCGGCGAGGAGGCGAGCCTGTTCGCCGGCGAGTTGTTCCGCATGTACAGCCGTTACGCCGAGCGCAACCGTTGGAAGGTCGAGATCCTGTCGCTCTCCGAGAGCGGCTCGGGGGGCCTCAAGGAGGTCGTGGCGCTGATCACCGGCCACGAGGTCTACTCGCGCCTGCGCTTCGAGAGCGGCGTCCACCGCGTGCAGCGCGTGCCCGCCACCGAGGCGGCCGGGCGAATTCACACCTCGGCGGCCACCGTGGCCGTGCTCCCCGAGGCCGAGGACATCGACGTGAAGATCGAGGAGAAGGACCTGCGCATCGACGTCATGCGCGCCGGCGGCCCCGGCGGCCAGAGCGTGAACACCACCGACAGCGCGGTGCGCATCACCCACCTGCCCACGCAGATGGTGGTCATCTGCCAGGACGAGAAGAGCCAGCTCAAGAACAAGGCCAAGGCCCTGAAGATCCTGAAGACCCGCCTGCTCGAGATGGAGCGCGAGAAGCAGGACGCCGCCATCCGCGAGGAGCGCCGCTCCCAGGTCGGCTCGGGCGACCGCTCCGAGAAGATCCGCACCTACAACTTCCCCCAGGACCGCGTCACCGACCACCGCATCGGCTTCACCCGGCACAACCTGCAGGGCGTGATGGACGGCGAGCTCGAGGACCTGGTGTCCAGCCTGCGCGCCTTCCGCCAGGCCGAGCTGCTGCAGGCCGGGACCGACGCATGAACGAGCCCACCCACCGCATCGGCTTCGTCCAGTTCACGCCCATCCTGGGCGCCCTGGACCACAACATCGAGCGACTGTTCGAGCTGGTGCGCCGTCGCGCCGAGCCAGCCGACCTGCTGGCGCTGCCCGAGATGGCGCTCACGGGCTACGCCTTCCGCAACCGGGAGGAGCTCGGGCGCATCACCACCCCCGAGAACACCGCCCGCACCCTGGACGTGGCCGTGCGCCTCTCCCGCCTCTTCTGCGACGCGGCCATCGTGGTGGGCTACCCCGAGCCCGCGGGCGACGTTTTTTTCAACAGTTGCATGCTCGTGGGCCCCGACGGCCTTTTGGGGAACTACCGCAAGACCCACCTGTTCGGGAACGAGAAGGACCTGTTCTCGCCGGGCGACACCGGGTTCCAGGTGTTTCGGGTGCGGGACTTCACCGTGGGCATGATGATCTGCTTCGACTGGTTCTTCCCCGAGTCCGCTCGGACCCTCGCCCTGCGCGGCGCCGAGCTCGTCGCCCACCCCACGAACCTGGTCATGCCGTACTGCCAGCGCGCGATGTTCACGCGGGCGCTGGAGAACTCGGTGTACACGATCACGGCCAACCGCTGCGGCATGGAGATGCACCAGAAGGAGCTGCGCTTCACCGGCGAGTCCGTGATCTACGGTCCCCGGGGCAACATCCTCGCCAGCGCGCCCAAGGCCGAGGACCATGTGGCCATCATTGAAATAGACATCCATCGCGCCCGGAACAAGCACCTCAACGCGCGCAACCACATCTTCGACGACCGCGTCGCGGATCTGTACGCGCTCTGAGGGCGGTCACCCTGGCGAAACGCCCCGGCGCGTTTGACAACCAGCCGCTTCGGGGGGATAGTACCCTCGACCCAGGAGGCTCCCATGAAACCGCTGTTTTTCCTCTTCCCCCTTTTACTGGCGCTGGGCGCCTGCTCCCTGCTCGTGGACTTCGAGGACGACAAGACTTTCCGCGAGCGCGACTGCGACGACAACCGCGACAACGACGGCGACGGCCGGATCGACTGCGATGATCAGGACTGCCTGGAAGCCGAGAACTGCGGCGGCCCCAACGCCAACAATTACAACAACCTCAACAACGTCACCAACCAGGAGTTCTGCGACAACTTCGAGGACGACGACGGCGACGGCTTCATCGACTGCGCCGACAGCGACTGCCTCGGCACGATCTCCTGCCAGGGGCGGGAGGTCTGCGACAACTCCCAGGACGACGACGGCGACGGCTTCGTCGACTGTGGCGACCCGGACTGCTTCGGGCCCGGCTGCAACGTCCCCGGCGAGACCGACTGCGGCGACCTCGTGGACAATGACGCCGACGGCATGATCGACTGCGACGACCCCGACTGCGCCGACGGGTTCATCTGCGGGCTGGGCCTCAGGCGCTGCAACGAGGTCACGCTGTACGAAACCGGGATCTCGGTGGTCAATTATTATCTGCACATCTACGAATTCGGCGAGGGGGCAGGCTGCCCTCTGGACACCCACTGCGCCCTCAAACCCGAGCTCTCCTGGGTGCCTTTCTGCTACCCCGACGAAGATGAGTTCGCCATGTCCTGGGGCGCCTGCGACGAAGGCCAGCCCTGCGGCCCCGGCCTTGTCTGTGAGTGGTCCGAGATGGTCAACCCCAACACGAGCGTCTGTCTGCCCCTGTGCGCCCCCGGCATGCATCCCGCCTGCATCGGCGGCCGCGGCGTGTGCGCCCGCCACCTGAACCAGCCCTGGGACGAGTTCTTCGGGGGTTACGTCGATTTATATGTTTGCGACGAGCCCCAGTGCAACCCCATGGTCCTCGACGGGACCGCCTGCGGGAACAGCACCCAGACCTGCTACCCGACCCAGGACATGCTGGGCCTGGCCTTCTGCCACGAGTCCTCGGGGGACGGCACGCAGGGGACCCCCTGCGCCACCGATCACGAATGCGCGCGGGGCCACGTCTGCCGCACCTCGCCGGGTTCGACCGTACAGCAGTGCCACCCCCTCTGCATCACCAACGCGGACTGCGACAGCAACATCACCTGCGTCAAGCCGGACAACCGTCAGCACTTCGGGTTCTGCAAATAAAGCCCGGTGACGCCCGACCCCGGGCGACCCGGTGGAATGGAAAAACATACAACTCTCAAAGGGTTTTTTGCTACGTGGGGTTTGACAGGGTCCCCCTTCGGTGGGATAGTATGTCGACCCGGAGGAAGCCCCATGCGCAACCTGATTCCTGCCCTGACTGCAATGATTATACTAGGCTCCTGCTCCCTGCTGGTGGACTTCGAGCCCCAGAAGACCAACCAGGAGCGCAACTGCCACGACGACCTCGACAATGATGACGACGGCGAGATCGACTGCGCCGACCAGGACTGCTACGAGTCCCCCGACTGCACCACGGTCAACAACGTCAACAACGTTGTGAACCCCGAGGACTGCTTCAACGGCCAGGACGACAACGGCAATGGCCTGATCGACTGCGAGGATGAGTACTGCTGGAATGAACCCGGCTGTGAGGCCCAGACCGAGTTCTGCGGCAACGGCATCGACGACGACCGCGACGGGGACCTCGACTGCGAGGACGAAGACTGCCGGTCGGACCCGTACTGCGCCCCCGACGAACTCTGCCGCAACGGCGTGGACGACAACGAAAACGGCCTGGTCGACTGTGAAGACAGCGCTTGCTGGGGCGTGGACGGCTGCAACTACCCCGACGGCGAGACGGACTGCGGCGACCTTGGGGATAACGACGACGACGGGTACGTCGACTGCGCCGACGACGACTGCAGGGAGAACCTCATCTGCGCGCAGGAGCTCCAGTATTGCGGACAGACGTACTACTTCCAGGTGGGCAACCTTGGCTGGTACTATTTCGCCAACCTCATCGGCGAGGCGCCCACCACCGCCTGCCCGCAGAACCATCACTGCACGATTAAACGGGATTGGTCGCAGACTCCGTACTGCTACCCCAAACCCGTGGGATCCACGCTGGCCCAGCCCTACCAGGTCTGCAACTCGGTGATGCCCTGCGGCCCCGGAGCCATGTGCGCCCACTCGCCGACGTTGAGCCCCTTGTTCGGCAATCAGGAGGTCTGTCTGCCCCAGTGCGCCCCCGGCTGGCTGCCCGCCTGCCCCGGCACCGGAAAAGTCTGCATGTTCCTGTGGGACAACGTGTGGTTCAACCCCGGGAACGTCAACGTCGAGGTGTGGCTGTGCGATCAGCCCGAGTGTGACCCCATGAGCACGGCCACCAGCGGGTGCAACAACGGTCTGGCGTGTTATCCCGACCCCTCCCTGTGGGGTCCCGCCAGTTGTCACAACTCCGGAAGTCTGGCGATCGGCGCTCCCTGCACCCAGGATATCGCCTGCGTCCCTGGCGCCGTCTGCCGCACCGACGACAACATGGAATCGACCTGCCACGGCCTCTGCCGCGAGAACGGCAACTGCACCGACGGCGGAACCTGCCACAAAGATGACCCGCGGCAGCACTTCGGCTTCTGCCGCTGATCAGGAGGCCCCATGCACAAGCTCTTCATCCTGTCCCTGGCCGTCGCCCTGTCGGCGTGGTCCTGCACCTTCCTGGTCGACTTCGAGGAGGAGGCCGGCACCCCCGAGGACTGCACCAATTTCATGGACGACGACGGCGACGGTTACGTCGACTGCAACGACCAGGACTGTCAGGACCGGCCCGATTGTCAGTTCAAGTTCGAGATCTGCGACAACCAGCTGGACGACGATGAAAACGGCTACGTCGATTGCGAGGATCCGGCCTGCTCGATGCAAGAGGTCTGCTGGCAGGAGGCCCCGCTTTGCAACGACGTCATCAGCGACGGCCAGATCGCCATGTACTCCATGGTGTACGCCGACACGCCGACCATGTGCGAGGAATGGCTGGAGTGCCGCATCGACCGCTATGGCTCCGACGGCGTGCCCCGCTGCGTGCGCACCGGCCCCGTCGCCGGCATGTTCGAGCCCTGCAACAACGATCTCGAGTGCCCCTATGGCTTCATCTGCGCCTGGAGCGAGGTCCTCAGTTTCGGCGAGGGGGGCGTCCCCCGGGATGTCTGCCTGCCCCTGTGCTCGAACCTGCTGAACATCGGCTGCCCCGAGACCCTGATGTGCTTCAACCTGATTTCCGTCTATGACCCGTACCAGGCCTCGGGCCAGTCGGAGGTGACGGTCACCGCCTGCGACCGCCCGTACTGCGCCGTGCTGGACAACCTGGGGCTGGGGACCGGCTGCGACGGCCAGGAGGCGGCCTGCTATCCCGCGCCGGACATGATGGGCCAGGCCTACTGCGAGCCAAAAGGGAACGGCGGCCCGCGGGCACCCTGCTCCACCAACTCCGACTGCCTGCCCCGGCACGTATGCCTGGAGGGCTTCGACGGCGACGCCCGCATGTGCCAAAGGGTATGCCAGACCAGCGACGACTGCGGCATCGGCACCGTCATCGAGTGCGTCAAGCGCCCTGAATGGACCACCTACGGCGTCTGCGCCGACGCCTTCACCGATTAGTCGCAGCCGTGGTCAGGTTCGATGAGCCCGTCCCGAGTACGGCAGGATCGGTCCGGTCACTTCGTGACCTCAAGCGGGACGCCCTTTTGCGGGCGTCCCTGGGTCACCGTTCAAGGGCTCAACTGACTTGACCGGCGCTGTCACTGGCAATGGGCGGGACCCCCGGCGCAGTCCGTGGGGCCGTTGGGGCACTGGGCGAGGCAGTCGAAATAGTTCGCGCAGGTCTGGACGTACTGCGAGGGCCCGCACATCGTCAGAATGCCGAACTCGGTGGCGAACGTGTCGACTCCGGCGAAGAAGCCGCACTGGTTCTCCGGACCTGCGTAATCGAGGCAATACTGGAAGCCGCTGCCGTCCCCGTTGAGCGGCGCGCAGACGCCGCGCAGGCAGTCGGCCTGCTCGGTGCACACCTCGCAGAAGCCCTGATCCCCCGAGGGCGCGACACACGAGCCGGTGCGGGGGACGCATGAGCCGTCGCCGCCCTGGCTCGTGCAGATGAAGCCGTCCGGGCAGTCCGTCGGCTGCGCGCAGGACGGCAGGCAGGTGGTCTGCCAGGCGCCGGGCGCGCGCAGGCACGAGAGACCCTCATCGCACTGGGCGTCCACGTGGCAGCCCGTGCAGACCGCGCCGTCCCCGAGACAGGCGCCCTGCAGGTGGACGCACTGGTGGCGGACCTGCTGCCCGTCGCAGCCGCCCGGGCAGGCCCCGCAGTCGGCCGCCCAACCGCCGCCCTCGCAGCGCACGACCTCGGTGCAGGCGGTGTCGACCGGGCAGGTCCCGGGCAGGTCAGGATCACACTCCTGGCTGCAGTAACGCGCCGCGCCGTCCTCGGAGAGCACGCACAGGTCGCCCTCGTACCCGCACGAACTGTCGAGTTGACAGGCCTCGCAGTACTGGCGGGGATGGCACCACTCGAACCCCGTCTCGTCGAGGCGGCAGGTCATGGACGGCGGACACTCGCGCTCCAGCTCGCACAGATGGGTGCACACGAACCGGTCTCCCGTGAGCGAGGGGAAGTTGCGGCACTCCAGCCCTTCGACGCAGGGGTCCACGCTGCAGTCCGTGCCCAGGGTGCCCGGGCCGGTCTCGAAGTCGATCCCCACACACCAGAACACCTCGTCCGAGGACTCGGCGCACATGGTGCCGTCGACGCAGTCGGCCTGATCGTCACAGGGAATGGCGCAGACGTTCTCCATACACGCCAGACTTGAGCCGGTCGGGCAGGAGGTCTGTCCCTCGCAGGGCAGGCAGTCGTCGGAGTCGTCGCAGCGGGCGCCCACCGGCTGTCGGGGGGCGCAGAAAAAGTCGACGCAGCCGTAACCTTCACGGCAGTCCTCGTTGCTTTCGCACTCGGGCAGGCAGTAGGAGTTCTCGCCGAAGAACACGCACACGCCGCGGGCGCACGGCTCGGCTTCGGAGCACGGCTCGGTGCACATGCCCCCCGGGAGCCCCAGGTTGCACACGCCCTCGCAGACGCTGGACGCGTCGCAGGCCGCGCCCAGCGGCAGGCGGTCGTCCCCGTCGCAGGCCGCCAGGTGGAACAAAAAGGGCACAAGCAGCAGGATCTTTCTCATGACTGGTCCCCCGTGGGCCCGATCCGTCAGGCCACGTAGATCGCCTCGCACTCGGGAAGCGACAGTTTGCAGACGAAGCCGTCGAGGTGCACCAGCGCCCCGTCGGCGAGGAAGTGGTCGAGCTCGACCGTGCTGTCGGGCAGGATCCCCCGGTCCAGCAGGCTGCGGCGCAGCTCGGGTGTGCCGCCGATCTTGAGGATGCGCGCCCGTCCCCCGGGCGCGAGCCCCGCCAGCGTCGCCGGACGGGCGTCGCAGCAGGGGACGCCGTCCTTGGCGGCCTGGGCGTCGGGGCAGCGATCGCACTGATGGTCCAGCGGGTGGGAGCCGCGGCAGGTCTGGTAGCGCTCCCAATACTTGAGGAACGCATGGGGGCACACGTGCAGGAACTCGAAGAAGCGGACCAGCCGGTCCATGGCCGTCTCGGAGAGGCTGTGCTCCATGGCGCAGGCCTCCTCCTCGCTCTCCTGGTGCTCCATTTTGAGGATCTCGTGAAAAAAACGCGACAGCAGTTCGTGGCGGGAGAAGATCTTGCGCGCCTCGGCCTCCCCCGCCTCGGTGAGCTTGATGTACTCGCGCTGCACGTACTCGACGAGCCCGAGCTCGGACAACCTCCGCATGGCCGGCGAGACCGATCCCGCCTTGACGTTGCGGGCGCGGACGATGTCCTTGACCCGGACGAAGCCGTGGGACTGGGTGAACTGGTAGATCGTGAGCAGGTAATCCTCGAGCGCCTGGGTCAGGCCCGCGCTCTCGGCCAATTTCTTGTGGTTTCCGCAGGTCATCAAGACACCTCTTCCAGCATCTCCTCCGTACTAACAAAATTTGACGCCGAGTGGTACCCAAATCTTGCGACCCGGCTGAGGTCCTCTATACTGGGCCCATGTTCCTGTCCCGCCAGCCGCCTGTCTTCCTGCTCCTGTCGATGATCGTGACGTCTTCCTGCCTCGCGACGCCGGGTTGCCGCTCCGACGCGGCCCGGCCCGGGGTCCCGTCCGAGGCGCACCCCGGGCCGGGGGGTGACCCCAAAAAAGAGGTCGTCACGCCCCCCCCCGCCCTGGTCGGCGGCGCCTACGACGAGCGCACGACCCCGGTGACAAAGCGGCTGAAGACCACCGAAGCGAAGCCGCGCCTGGCGGCCCGGTGGTGGATGCCCCGCCACGAACGCATGAAGAGAAAGGTGGCGTCCATGGCTCCGACCGAGATCCTGTTCGTGGGAGACTCCATCACCGAGGACTGGGCCGGGACCGGGATCGAGACCTGGCGCAGGCGCTTCGCCGGCCGCGCGTTGAATCTGGGCGTGGCCGGGGACCGCACCCAGAGCATCCTGTGGCGGCTGCAGAACGGCCAACTGGCCTGCACCACCAGTCGTTGGGCCGTGGTGCTCGCGGGCACCAACAACCTCTCCGACAAGGACGACGACGACGACGTGGCAGAGGGCGTGGCCGCCGTCGTGCACTACCTGTTGGACCAGTGCCCGTCCATCCGGGTGATCGTCATGGGCATCCTCCCCCGCGAACCGATCTCCTACCTGGGTTCGATCCGTCGTGTCAACGAGCACCTGGCGAAGCTCGACAACGGGGACACGATCCGCTATCTCGACCTGGGGCCGCGGTTCCTCACCTCCGACGGGCTGCCGCGCCGGGCGTTGCTCCCCGACGGGCTGCACCTCTCGGCGGCCGCCTATGAAATCTGGGCCGACGCCCTCTCCCGCTTTTTCGATGCGGATGAAAAGAACGACTAGGAGTTCCCCGCCAGCCAGGCGTCGATGGCCTTCTTCTGGCGCTCGTATTCCTCGATGAAGTCGTAGTGGGCGGCCTTGAACGAGGACAGCCAGTGCTTCTTGCGGTCGCGCCGGGCGGCCTCGCGGCGGAACTGGCGCAGGCGCTCCACGAGCATGGCCGGAAAAGGCAGGTTCAGGGGCTTGCCCAGCACGTCCACGGGCCTCGCGTCCTTCTCGGTGAACGCGGTGGTCTGGGCGGGGGCCTCGGCGGACGCGGTGCCCAGGTTGCCGCTGACCTCGAAGAGGGTGACGCGGGCGGGCGCGGCGACGTCGTAGGTGTACACGAAGATCTCGTGCTTCTCGACGGACTTCTCCTCCTTGCGCACCGAGGTCGCCACCATGGAGCCGGGCAGATCGGGGAGGGAGCGCGCCACGAGCACCACATGGTAGCCGTCGGCCTGCTCCAGCGCGAGGGAACCCAACGGCACCGTGTCCACGACCCAGCCGTCGTCGGGGTTGAGGGTGAGCCCGGCGGCCAGCGCGGGCTCGGCGTCGACGATCAGGATCCGGCACTGGGGCAGCTCGTTGTCGTACAACTCGCTCACGTCGGGCTCCCGCGCCTCGAGCAGCTCTAGGTACATCTGCAGCATGCGCCGGAAGAACTGCTCGTGGGTGCCCTTGACCTGGAGCATCAGGCGGTCGTGCTCGGTGCGCCGCACCGTCTCCATGGCGGCGGCGTTGATGCGCGCGGCTATGCCCTCGAGATCCTCGGGGTTGAAGATGAAGACGTCGCGGGCGCCCCCCCGGTAGGCGGAGATGGCGGCCGCGGCCGAGCACTTCTCCAGGCTCAGGATGAAGCAGTGGGTCTGCGGGCTGGCCTGACGGGCCTTCTTCATCCACTTCACGCCCTTGTGGCGCTTGGGCATGTCGAGATCGAAGATGGCGCAGACGTAGAACTTCTCGGTGATCAATTCCAGGGCGCGCTCCGGATCCGCTGTGTGCGTGACCACGAACCCCTCATCCACCAGCAGCGCCTTGATCGTCACCAGGTGCCTGCCCTCGGGCAGGAGCACCAGGACCTCGTTTCCCACGAACGGCACGGACATCGTCACCTCCTCCGGCTCGGAAGGCTCCCACTTTAGCAGGTTTTCGGGCGGGGGAAAAAGCTGAAAAAACTTCGGTGTTGGTCCGGCGCTCGGGATGAGGTAGGCTGCGGATCCGAAGGAGGACCCCATGGAGAGACTGACTGCCGCCGACTGGATTCCCCTGATCCGCAACGTGTTCTCACCCGAGCCCGGCACCGACCGGGGCCTGGCCTTCCTGCTCGACGTCCCCGACGACGTCGTCCCCGACAACCCGGACTGGCGGGCGCGCCGCGAGATGACCGTGGACTGGGCCCAGGCCCTGCGACAGGCCCAGGGAGAGCACGGCTGGGAGATCTCCGTGGTGGCGGTGCCCAACGTCCATCGAAACAACGCCGACCTGCCGGCCTCCGCGTTCGTCTGGGAGCTGCCGGTGCCCCCCGCCCACGTCCGCGAGCTGGCCAACGCGCGCCCCCTCCCCTTCACGGAGGCCTTCTCCCGCTGGCAGATGTGGGTGGCCCCCACCGAGTTCTCGGCCACCGCGCCGCTCAAGCTCGCCGCCCGCGACCGCCAGGACTTCCGCGCCGCCACCATGCCCGGCTTCTGCGCCGCCATGATCCCCGCCCTGCGCCTGCCCTACGCCGAGATCAACCGGCGCGTGGGCGTGCTCAAGGACCTCCTCGACCCGGCCACGGGCGCGGACCTGGAGTTCCAGATCACCGGCGGACCAATGTGCCGGCTGCACCTGGATCTGCGCCACCGCACCGCCCACGCCTCCGGGGGCGTCCTGCGCACCAACGGCGTGGCCGGCAACCTGCCCTCGGGCGAGGCCTACATCGTGCCGTACGAGGGCGAGCGCGCCGGGGACCCCAGCCGCTCCGAGGGTGTGCTCCCCGTGGAGCTCGAGGGCGAGGTCGTGCGCTACGTCATCCGCGGCAACCGCGCCATCGGCGTGGAGGGCGACGGCCCCGTGGCCGCAGCCGAGCGCGCGCGATTGGCCCAGGAGCCGGCCTACGGCAACCTGGCCGAGCTCGGGCTCGGCGTGCTCGACGCCTTCGGGGTGGAACCCACCGGCGAGGTGCTCCTCGACGAGAAGCTGGGCCTGCACATCGCCTTCGGGCGCTCGGACCACTTCGGCGGCGTCACCGGGGCGGCACAGTTCTCCTCCCCCGAGGCCGTCGTCCACATCGACCGCGTCTACGTCCCCCGCATGCAGCCGAAGATCCCTCGGGTGGACTGCGACCTGATCCTGCCGGACCGCCGCCTGCCGCTCTTGCGGGACTGCGATTACGTGATCGAGTTCTGACCCCTGCCTGGGGAACCAACGCGTCCTGCCGCGCACGATCGCAAAGATCACGGACAAGAGCGGCCACGGACAAGAGCGGCCACGGACCACGGACAAGAGACACGGACGGACATGGACGAACACGGTCGCCGCCGGAACACAAAGTGACAAGGCCGTCTGCGTGCCACGCATTCCTTGTGCGGCGGTCCGTGGTCCGTTACCCTCCGTGTTCGTCCATGTCCGTCCATGTTCCCGCCGTGTCCGGTCCTATTCGAACCTCACCAGATAGATGCCGCAGGTGTGCACCGGGAGGCCCTTGAGCATGGGCACGCGCTCGCGGTCGCTGCAGAACCCCTTCATGAGATCGTAGCTGCCCGAGACCATCAGGACGCCGTCGCGCAGGACCCAAGAACGCGCCCCCGAGTTGCAGAAGTCGGGCTCGGAGAAGAAGTCCCAGCGCGCGGCCGAGGTGCGGAAGTGCCGGCTGTGGACAGTCTCGAGGGCGGGATCCAGGCGCCAGCGCACCAGGGAGGTGTCGGCGGGCCGGCACCGCTGGGCGTCCGGGGCCGGATCCCCCGCCGAGGGCGCCACCCCGGCGAGCACCACGGCACCGTCCGCCTCGACGAAGAGCGCCTCGATGTGGGCGCCCGCGGGCAGCACCCGGGTCACTCCCACCAGCTCGCCCCCACCCAGGGGGACGACGACCCGGGACACGAAGGCCGCGTCGACGTCGTTGTGCGCCGAGGTCAACTCCAGGCGATCCCCGAGGTGGCGCAGTTGCTGCAGGTTGGGACCCCAGGCCGGGGCCGGCAGCCCCGAGATCACCTGGACGACCGAGAAACGCCCCCCCGACTCGGCCACGCGCAAGAGCCCATGGAAGGCGCCGGATCCGTCGAGCTCGGAGAACTTGGCGAACACCCACCAATGGTCCTCCGAGAGCCAGACGACGCGGTGATCCAGGGTGGGCTCCGGCCGCCACCAGCGGCCGTCGACGAGGACGCGGTCGAGGGCGCCCACCCGGCGCACCACCCCCGTGACCGGGTCGAAGACCGCCAGGCCCAGCCCCTCGAGGTCCAACGAGGACACGCCGACGTTCCCGCCGGGTAGGATGTCGAGCTTCGGGGTGGAGAACATGGCGCTCAGGTCGAGACGGCTGGAGACCTGGGTGCTGCCGGCCAGGTCGATCCGCTCGAGCTGGAGCAGACGGTTCGACTGCCGCAGGTTGACCAGCCCCCGCTCTCCCAGATCCAACTGGCGGACCACGGGTGCCTCCACCTCGTGCTGGTACCGGATCTCCTCCACCTCGCCCGGGCGCCGCACGGCGAAGAACTCCCGCTCGCAGATCGGATCGTGCTTGTAGCCCACCACCCGCGGCGGGTTCGTGCTCAGGTCGAACACCTCGGTCAGAAGCGGGCACCAGTCCTCGGAGTCCGGGAAGGCCGGGAAGGCCCCGGTGGCGCGCCCGGTGAGTCCGATCGACCCGTCGGGCAGCAGCGTGATCACCGGGTGGGACAGGCTGCCCGCGGGCTCGACCAGCGCGTACTCCCCGCACAGGTCCTCGGCCGTGGTGACGCAGTCGTCGGTGTACAGGGCGCCGCCGAGAAAGCCGGCGTCCAAGCAGGACTGGGTGCCCGTCTCCACGAGCTCGCCGTATTCGGGCTGCACCACGCCGTCCCCGCAGCGCAGGCACTGCGAGATGTCGAACCGGCAGTCCCCGTGGCAGAACAGGCGTCCGCCGTGATAGCCGAGGGAGGCGCACGTCTCGCCGCCGTTGTCCTTGCCGTCGCACGCCTCCCAGACCGGGGTGACCAGGCCGTCCCCACAGCTCCCCGAGTCGACGCAGGGGGCGGGATCGATCGTGCAGTCGGCCGAGCACAGCGGCCGCCCGGGGGAGTTGTAGCCGAGCAGGATGCAACTGTAGGGGGCACGCGGCGAAAAGAGCTCGCCGTCGCACTCCTCGCCGAAGTTCAGGTCGCCGTTGCCGCAGAGCCCCTCCCGCGTGACGGCCCCGCCCGCGCAGGAAAACCATCCAGGCAGCATCACGAGAAAGCCGATCCAGAACTTTTTCATCACCCCAGGCTCCCTTCGGTTGTTGTCGATTCACCCGCGCCAATCTTCGACCAGCCCACGGCGCGGCATACTTTAGTTATAGCGCCGTCCTCGCTCATTGCAAATCCATTTTTGAAGTTCAGATCAATCGGTGGTTCACCGGAAGCGCAACAGGTAGATTCCGCAGGTGTGCACCGGGAGCCCGTCCCCCTCGTGAAAGAGACCCCCGCCCTCGTCCAGAAAGCCCACCGTGGTGTCGTAGACCCCGGCCACGATGAGGGTGCCGTCCCGGAAGTCGTACGAACGTTGCATCTCGTGCACAACCACGCCGTCGACATCGAGGGTGGCGTTGTCGTCGAGGGCGCAGTAGTAGGGCCGCGACGCATCGATCAGGTTGGCGGCGGCGCTGGGGAAGAACCGGGCCTCACGCACCGTCAGGTCGGGTCCCAGCCGCCAGAAGGCGAACGCCCGCTCTGCCCCGGGGCTCTTCGGAGGCCAAGGGGCCACCACCGCCGCGATGGGCACGGTGCCGAACACGAGGGCGCCCCCGGCGCCGTCGGAGCCCAGCGCCTCCAGGTAGGCGCCCTCGGGCAGGTCCGCGCGGTGGGACGAGACCTGTTCACCGTCGAGCCTGAACACGACCCGCTCCACGCGGGGATGCCCCCCGTCATGGATCCAGGTCAATACCCCGCCTCCGGCGGATTCGGCGCCCTCCAGGATCACGAGACCGACCCCCGAGGTCGATAAATCGATCTTCTCAACCAGGACTCTGCCGGCAGCGAACCGGACGTGCAGCAGTACCGTTTTGGCGTCGCTGTCCCGTCTGATCGCGACCCTCATCAACCATTCATCCTCGGCCAACTGGGCCAGCAGGTGCAGACGCTCGAGCGAGTATTCCCAGCGCTCCGGGAACGGGGTCCCCGGGGCATCCAGAAACACCTTCCGAAGACTCAGTCGGTTCACGGGCTCCCCCGTGCGGGGGTCCAGTGCCCACAGGCGGAGGCCGGCGTCGGCGTCCACCGTGGCGAGTCCCACCCCCCCCCCAGGATTGCGGCTCAACCGGGGCGGTTGAAGGCTGGCGTCTGACGGGACGGGGTGCACGGCGAGCTCCGCTCCGTCTGAGTCAAGACGGACGAGCTCGTAGCCCTGCTGGCGCATCCTCAGGACGATCCAACCATCTCCGAGACCCTGCACCTGGAGGACCGACCCATCGACGGGATGCTCGGCCAGGACCCGCTCCGTATGCCCAGGGAGACGCGCTGCCAAAAACTCCTGAAGGCAGGTGTGATCGTGCCGGTAGCCCACCACACGGGGAGGCGTCTGGAACCAGTCCCAGATCTCGACCAGCCTGGGACAATCGGGGCGCGGGTGGGTGAACCCGGGGGACGCGCCGGTCGTGAGCCCGCGAAGCAGGATTCCGCCGCCCGATCCGAGCGCCACCGTCGGCTCGAGCAAACTCCCCGTGGGCGGAATCAGGGCGTACTCGCCGCATCGGTCCAGGGACGGGGTGACGCAGTCTTCGGTGAAGACGTACCCGCCAAGGTTCCCGGTCTCGAGGCAACGCTCCGGGCCGGACTCGAACAGTTCACCGTACTCCGGCTGCACCACGCCGTCCCCGCAGCGCTGACACTGGGCGATGTCGAACGTGCAATCCGCGTTGCAGAACAGGCGCCCACCGTGATATCCCAAGGAGGCGCAGGTCTCACCGCCGTTGTCCTTCCCGTCGCACGCCTCCCAGCCCGGGGTCACGATCCCGTCTCCGCAGACGCCCGAGGCCACGCAGGGGGTCGGATCGAGCCGGCAGTCGGGGGTGCACGCGGGCCGGCCCGAGCTGTTGTAGCCCAGGAGCGCGCAACTGTATGGCACCCGCCAAGAATAGATCTCCCCGTCGCACTCTTCGCCGAAGTTCAGATCTCCGTTGCCACAGAGACCAAGGAGGGCTGCGTCATTCCCGGCACACGACCCCCACCCTGATGCGATGATGCAAAAAGAAAGGACGACCCTGTTCATATCCAACGACTCCTGAATTGACTGGTTGCGGAAAAGGCCATGCGCCCTCGACGATCGAACGACGCTGACAACCTTTATAGCAGCTTTTTTCAATCAGGCAAGCAATATTTTTGCAGTATGAATAATACCGGGAGTGGACTACGCCATGGTCTCGGGTTCGGCGGTGTTGACGGCGGCGGCGCCGGGGGAGGCCACGATCAGTTCGTCGTGGGGGGCGCCCTCGACGGTCGAGAGGGCGAGCTCGATCAGGCCGTCCGAGGCCGAGCCGTGCTCGGGGTGCAGGACCACCGCGGCGCGAAACGGCGGGAACTGGAACTCGCTGTTGGCCAGGTGCTCGCAGATGCGGTCGTAGAAGATCCGGGCGCCCTCGAGGTCGGTGTCGAGCAGCAGGAAGGCCATGGTGTCCTCGCCGATGCGGGCGGACACGTCGGTGCCGCGGATCCAACGGGCGAGGTTCTTGCCGAACACCGACATCATGGAGGTCTGGCGGGCGGTGTCCAGGTTGGCGCCGAAGGTGAACTTGATGGCCATGATCACCAACGGCTTGTCGATACGGCGGCTGCGCAGGATCTCGCGCTTGAGCAGGTCGCGGAAACCCCGTCGGTTGTACAGCCCGGTGAGGCGGTCCTTGGTGGACATGCGCTTGATGGTGGCGTTGGCGTCCTGCAACTGAGCCGTGCGCAGGGCCAGCAGGCTTTCCATCTCCCTGTTGGGCCGCGGATGGTTGATGCTCACGATGAACAGCGACAGCAGGCCCGCCAGGAACAGCGGGATCAGCGCGACGGAGAGCAGGGTCCCCAACCCGTGATAACCCGTGATCCAGCCCATGGCCAACGTCACGACCCCCATCCCGCCGATCAGGAGAAAGTACCCAAGCCAGGAGACAAGTTTCGAGTGCATTCGACCCTCATGGTGCGAAGACGGACCCACCCAGGAGCCCGGGGCGGGACGTCCTGACCCGCCGCTCGCCGACCGCCCGGTCGACCCGGTCGGATCGATCGGCCACCGGCGGCCGTCATGTTAATCAAAACGGCCGGGTGAAGCCAACAAAAAGGTTGGGCGAGGGAAAAACCCGGACCGCCACAGGTCTTTTTTGGCCCGAAATCTTGCGGCGCCGCGGGCGTCGGGCCACAATGGCGCCGGACCGTCGGAGACCCTGCTTCATGCGCGCCCTGCTTCTACTCGCCCTGCTGACCGGCCACCTGGCCTGTCGGCGGCCCGCGCCCGCGCCCGACCCGATGACCGGACTAAGCGGCGCACCCCAACCGCCGGCCCCGTCGACGACTGCACCGCCGCCCCAGCCCGCGAAGTGGATCCCCCTGCTCGACTCGTGCCCGGCCGACTCCTCACCCTGCAAGGCGATGAGCGAGTTGGATCAGGCCCTGCGTGCGCTCCCGCGGACCGGGCGCTTCGCCCTGCTCGTCCAACTGCTGGGGCACACCTCGGCCCGGGTGCAGGCCTACGCGCTGATCCGGCTCTACCCCTATCGACACCGCACGGACCTGCTGCCCCGCCTCGAGGAACTGATGTCCGGCTCCCAGGATCCGACCGTGCGAAACCTGTCGGCCACCCTGTTGCTGCTGCAGGACACCGGTCAGGCCGCCGCCGCCTTCGCCCGGCACTTCGGGGATCTGCCGCGGGAGGTCAAGCAGGCCCTGATCTGGGCCCTGCGCATGAACTACGACCACCTGCCGCTGCCGTTCCTGCAGTCCCTGCGCGAGGATCCCGTGCCCCTGGTGCGCTCGGCCGCCCTGGAGATCGAGGCCGTGCACCGCGCGGACCTGGAGTCCCTCGCGACCTGCATCCGCGAGCTGCGCCCCGAGTCGGGATCCTGCGCGCTGGCCATCGCCCGCACCTCGAACGCGGCCGCTGGGCCCACGCTTCTGGCCCTCGCCGCTCACTTCGAGGAATTGGCCAAGGCGCAGCGCCGCCTGGTGCGTGTGCCCCCCGAACTGGCCACCGCCATCGAGCTCGCTCACGGACAAAAGCGCCTGGACACCGCCGAGGCGGTGGACGTGCTCTCCCGCTTGCTGGCCAACTCCCGCCTGGAGGACGAGCTCCGGGCCCAGGCCGCCCTCTCCCTGGGGGTCGTCGGCGGGCGCGAGGTCCTGCCCCGGCTGGCGAAGCACCGCAAGGACCCCCGCAAGAAGGTGGGGTACGCCGCCCGCCGCGCGATGTACTTCCTCGAACGTGAACCCGAGTGACCCCTCCACACCGCCCTTGACAATTCTTCCAATACGATGCAGGTTGCGGGTGCTGAACGCACAGGACTTAGTTGCAAATAGGTGATCTCATGACCCAACCCTCCCTTCAATACCTCGGAATCGACATCGGCTCGGTCAACGTCAAGGTGACGCTGTGGCACGAGACGGATCCCAAAAATGCAATCATCGCCCACGAGGGCCACATCCAAGGCGCTCTGCGCAACGCCCTCGACACCCTGGGCCTCCCCGAGGACGGCCGCGACGTGCGCGCCGTGGTCACCGGCGGCGCCGGCCGCCTGCGCGTGGCCGTGCCCGACGTCATCGCGCCGCAGGCCATCGAGGCCGCGCTGGCTCACCTGGGGCTCTCGGTGCGCGCCGTCGTCTCCGTGGGCGGCGAGGATCTGGTGGTCTTCACCCTGGGCGAGGACGGCCGCATCCAGAACACCTACGCGGGCAACAAGTGCGCCTCGGGCACCGGCGAGTTCTTCCGCCAGCAACTGGGGCGCATGGACATGACCCTCGACGACCTGGACTTCTCCGCCGACTCGGCGCGGCTGCTCAAGCTCTCGGCGCGCTGCTCGGTCTTCATGAAGTCCGACTGCACCCACCGCCTGAACAAGGGCGAGGCTACCCGGCAGGACATCGCGCTGTCCCTGTCCCGCGTGATGGCCGACAAGGTCTCCGAGTTCCTCGTGAAAGCCAAGATCCGGTCCGGCCACGTCCTGCTCACCGGCGGCGTGACGCGCAACCGGTTCTTCGTGGACTTCCTGCGCGCCAACTGGCCCGAGATCGAGTTCGTCGTCCCCGAGATGGCACAGACCTTCGAGAGCTTCGGCGCCGCGCTCCTGGCCCGCACCGCCGGCGGCCCCCTGCCCCCCCGCGAGGTCCTGCTGCGGCCCCGCTCCGCCATGGACTACGGCCTGTTCCAGGCGCTGCCCTCGGTGGGGGACCTGGTCCGCCGCCATCCGTCCCGCCGGGCGCCCGTCAACCCCGACGCCGAGTACATCCTGGGCATCGATGGGGGCTCCACCACCACCAAGATCGCCCTGGTCGACGCCGCCACCATGGAGGTCGCCGCCGCCCACTACGGCCGCACCCACGGCGACCCGGTGGCCGCCCTCAAGAACTGCGTCCGCGAGGTCCTCTCCCAGCTCGGCGGCGTGAAGCCGAAGATCCGCTGGGCAGCCACCACCGGCAGCTCCCGCGAGCTGCTCGGCGTGTTCACCGAGACCGACGGCGTCTACAACGAGATCATCGCGCACACCGTGGGGACGACCTACTTCGAGCCCGAGGTGGACACCATCTTCGAGATCGGCGGCCAGGACGCGAAGTACGTGCTGCTCAACAACGGCGTGCCCATCGACTACGCCATGAACGAGGCCTGCTCGGCGGGCACCGGCTCCTTCCTCGAGGAGAGCGCGGCCTCGGACCTCGACATCCACTGCGCCGAGCACATCGGCCCGGTGGCGCTCGCGGCCGAGTCCCCCCTCAAGTTCGGCGAGCACTGCTCGGCGTTCATCAACTCCGACATCCGCAAGGCCATCACCGGCGGGGCGCCCTCGGAGGACATCGTCGCCGGCCTCATCTTCTCCATCGTGTCGAACTACCTCAACCGCGTGGTGGGCAACCGCACCATCGGCGACCACATCGCGCTGCAGGGCGGCGTGGCCAAGAACCCGGCCGTACCGCTGGCCTTCGCCCAACTGGTGGGCAAGCCCATCTCGGTGCCGCCCGATCCCGAGCTCATGGGCTGCTTCGGCGTGGCGCGCCTCGCCAAGCTCAAGCACGACGAGGGCCTGCTCCCCGCCGGCGAGTTCGACCTCCAGGCGCTGCTCGACAAGGAGATCGTCTACCGCGGCGAATTCGTCTGCCGGGCCTGCGACAACCTCTGTCCCATCCGCAACCTGGAGGTGGGCGGGCGTCGCTATCCCTTCGGCGGGCGCTGCTCCAAGTACACCGGCGCCCGGCGCCGCAAGGGCACCGACGAACCCGTCGCCGTCGATCACGTGGCCGCCCGCACGGCGCTGATGTTCGAGGACTGGGCCCGCTTCGAGGATCTGCCCGCCCCCGTCGACCACGGACCCGTGGTGGGCGTGCCGCTCGCCTTCTCGGTCCACAGCCTGTGGCCGTTCTACGCCCGCTGGTTCGCCGAGCTGGGCGTGCGCGTCCAACTATCTGAAAAGGTGATCCCCCAGGGCGTGGCCAAGCAGGAGAGCAACTACTGCTTCCCTGCCGAGATCGCCCACGGCGCGATCCAGGATCTGCTGGACCGCGGCGTGGACACCCTCTTCCTGCCGCACTTCCGGGACATGCCCTCCATGGAGGAGGGCCGCGTCCACGCCTGCGTCTGCCCGCTGACCCAGGGCCTGCCCTACTACGCCCGGCACGCCTTCGGGCTCAGGGACGACCAGATCCTCGCACCCGTGGTGTCGTTCAAGCACGGCTGGAACGCCTCCCGCGCCGAGTTCGAGGCCCTCGCGGTCAGGCTCGGCCGTTCGTCCGAGCTCGGCGGCTTCGCCTACGACGCGGCCATCCACCACTTCCAGCGGTTCCTCGAGGACTACCGCGCCCGCGGCCGCGAGCTCCTCGAGGAGATCAAGGCCCACCCCGAGCGCCAGTACGTCGCCCTGCTGGGCCGCCCGTACAACGCGTTCACCAAGGACGCGAACATGGGCATCCCGCGCAAGTTCACCTCCCGGGGCGTGACGGTCATCCCCTTCGATCTGATCTATGACGAGTCCGCCGGCATCTTCCCGAACATGTACTGGTACTACGGCCAGCAGGACATGAAGGCCGTGCGCCGCGTGCGCGACCTGCCCAACCTGGTGCTGTGCTGGGTGAGCAACTTCTCCTGCGCGCCGGACTCCTTCATGCTGCACTACCTGCGTTGGATGATGGGCGAGAAGCCCTACCTGGTGCTCGAGATGGACAGCCACACCGCCGACGCCGGCCTGGACACGCGCATCGAGGCCTTCCTCGACATCGTCGAGAGCTACCGCCGGCACGTGAAGCCGTCGGCCCAGCACGACATGGAGCGCCGCTTCCGCGTGCACCTGAAGAAGGCGTACGCCGACGTGGAGGACACGGCCACCGGCGAGCGCGTGGACATCCGCGACCCGCGCGTGCTTTTAGTGTGGCCACCCATGGGAGACCTGGCCACCGAGCTCGTGGCGGCGGCCTCCCGCAAGCAGGGCATCCGCACCGAGCACCTGGCGGTCCCCGACGTGCGCTCCACCCAGCTCGCGCGAAACGTCGCCTCGGGCAAGGAGTGCATCCCCGCGCTGCTGGTGCTCGGCAGCATGCTGCAGTTCCTGGACAAGCACCGCCCGTCGCGGCCCGACGAGATCATCCTCATCTACGTCCCCTCCACCCTGGGGCCGTGCCGCACCGGCCAGTACTACGTCTTCTACGATCACCTGCTGCACGACATGGGCTTCGAGAACGTCGTGCTGTTCGTCGGCGAGGGCGAGAACTCCTACCGCGAGTTCGGCCCGGGCTTCACCAAGGACCTCTGGCAGGCGGTGGTGCTCTCGGATTACTTCACCGACATCCGGCACGGCATCCGCCTGCTCGCGAAGGACCCCGAGGAGGGCCTGCGCGTGTTCGACGCCTGCTGGAAGGACGTGGTCGCCTCGGTGGCCAGAGGCGGCAGCGAGTACAAACGCAGCCTGGCCCGATGCACGGAAGCGCTCTCGAACATCCCGAAGAAGAAGACCATGGACCAGGTCAAGAAGGTCATGGTCGTTGGCGAGATCTACGTCCGGCGCGACAACTTCTCCGTGGAGGAGCTGGTCAGCCACCTGATCGACCAGGGCATCTACCCCAAACTCGCCGGCGTCACCGAATGGATTTATTACATGGACTGGAGCCAGCGCTTCCTGCTCGGCGATCAGTTGAAGCGCGACGGCCTTGTGCGCGCGGTGCTCAACGGCTGGCTGAAGGACCGCGCCTGGCTCGGTCTCGAGAGCTGGTACAAGCACCGGGTGGATCACCAGGTGAAGCACGCGCTGATGCCCACCGGCTTTCTGGCCGAGGTCTTCGAGGACATGGACGCCGCGCTGGAGCAGGGCGCCCGCGAGTTCGTGAGCCCGGAGATGGAGAGCGAGGCGACCATCAGCCCCGCCGTGGCCGCCGCGGCCATGCAGCACGGCTATCACGGCGTGGCCATCATCGCGCCGTTCGGCTGCCTGCCCGGGCGCGTCATCGAGGGCGTGTACGCCCCGTGGGCGAAGCAGCGGGGCTACCCCGTGGTCGCCCTCGAGAACGACGGCCAGCCCTATCCCCCCAACATCATCTCCCGGCTCGAGGTCTTCTCGCACAACGTGCTGCGCTACGAGGCCCCCCGGGAGGGCCAGGAGGCCTAGATGCGCGAGCTGGACGCCGGCCTTTTGTTCGAGCCCCTGCGCGACGCGCTGTTGCGCATCAACGTCGAGCTCCCCGAGGACGTGGTCCGCGCGCTCACGGCCGCCGCGGACAAGGAGACCGGCCCCGCCGCCCGCGAGGTGCTCACCACCATCGTCCGCAACATCGGGATCGCCCGGGAGAAGCGGCTGCCCCTGTGCCAGGACACGGGCATGGCGTGGGTCTGGCTGCGCGTGGGCGACGACGTGCGGCTCACCGGCGAGCCCGTGCGCGAGGTCATCCACCGCGCCGTCGAGGCTGCCTACGCCGAGGGGCTGTTCCGTAAGTCCGTGGTGGCCGACCCCCTGTTCCCGCGGGTGAACACGCGGACGAACCTGCCCCCCGTGCTCCACGTCGAATTCGTGCCCGGCGACCGGGTCACCGTGGCGGTGATGACCAAGGGGTTCGGCTCCGAGAACAAGAGCGGCCTGCGCATGCTGTTGCCCACCGCCACCCCCGACGACGTGATGTCCGCGGTGGTCGACCTGGTGCGCGCCGCCAAGGGCGCCCCCTGTCCCCCCACGGTCATCGGCGTGGGCCTCGGCGGCACCATGGACGCCGCCGCCCTGTTGTCGAAGAAGGCCCTGGTGCGCGAGCTGGACGACACGCACCCGCAGCCCGAGTACGCGGCCCTGGAGCGCGAGCTCCTCGCGCGGCTCAACGCCCTGGGCATCGGCGCCGGGGGCCTGGGCGGGCTCACCACCTGCCTGGGCGTGAAGCTCGCGAGCATGCCCACGCACATCGCGGGGATGCCGGTGGCCGTCACCGTGAACTGCTGGGCGGACCGCAAGGCCGTCGTGGAGCTCTGATATGAAGCCCGTGTCCCTCCCCCTCACTCAGGAGACCATCGAAGACCTGCGCGCCGGCGAGGCCGTGGCCCTGTCCGGCGAGCTCTTCGTCGCCCGGGACGCCGCCCACGCCCGCCTCGTCGCCCTGCTCGAGGCCGGGCAGCCCCTGCCGTTTCCCCTGCGCGGCGCGGTCGTGTACTACATGGGCCCGACCCCCACACCCCCGGGCGCCGTCATCGGCGCCTGCGGCCCCACCACCGCCTCCCGCATGGATCCGTTCGCGCCCACGCTGCTGGCCCACGGCCTCGCGGGCATGATCGGCAAGGGCCAGCGCTCAGCCGCCGTCGTCGAGGCCCTGGTGCGCCACCACGGGGTGTACTTCTATGCCTACGGCGGCTGCGGCGCCTTCTACGCCTCGTGCGTGACCGAGAACCGCCTGGTGGCGTTCGAGGATCTGGGGCCCGAGGCGATCTATCGCCTCGTCGTGCGCGACTTCCCCGTCATCGTGGCCAACGACTGCCACGGCGGCAGCGCCTTCTTCGAGCCCGCGTAGTTGCGAAGTTTTCCCCAGGTAGCGGAGCTACCCGGGGTCAGACAGTATTCTTCCCAACATGCTAGCCCCCTGTAGCTTGCGGAGTTGCGCCGACCGACCCCGGTCGGACGACTCCGCAGGCTACGGGGGGACACAGGTCGTTGTCGTCAGTCCTGGATCAACTCGGGGGCGGGCTCGGGGGCGGGCTTCTTCTTCCCGGCGTCGGGGTAGGCGTGCCACACGCGAAGCGCGAGCACCAGGCCGATCAGGGCGACCGGGATCATGGCGATGGGCCAGGCGAGCCAGTTGGCGGGATCGGTGGCCGGCCCCACGAGCTTGCCGTTGGCGAGTTGTTCCTGGGGCAGGGTGAAGGCGTAGGTCAGGCTCATGGTGGCCGTGCCCAGGTAGACGAAGCCGTCGATGATGCCCACGGCCACGCCCACGTTCTTCTTGCCGCCGAAGTCCATGCTGGCGGTGCCCGAGAGCATGCCGTGGACGCCGATGACCGCCATGGACATGACCACGACCAGCGCGCCCACCGCCGGGGTGGTGTACGCGAAGGTCAGGACCACCGCGCCCACGAGCATCACGGCGTAGAGCAGCACGGCCACCGGGCCGCGCCGCGACTTGAACACGTGATCCGAGATGACGCCTGCGATGACGCCGCCGAGGATGCCCGCCACGCACAGCAACAGGCCCCAGTTCTGGTACACGAACGAGTCGACCAGGTGCAGGGTACCGTTGGTCTGCTTGGCGAAGGTGCGGAACCACTGCATGATGGCCTGACGCAGAAAGCCGCTGCAGAACTCGATGAAGGCGATGGTGAGCACCACCGGGTTGGTGAGCATCTTCTTGAACACGGCGACCACGGGCAGCGCCGGGCCGGTGTCCCCGGAGCTGGCGTCCCCGGTGTCGAAATCCGGGTGGCCGGCGTGCCCCGGGGTGTCCCGGACGAACAGCAGGTTGAGCACGAAGAACACACCCAGCAGCACGGTGGGCACGAAGAACACCCACGGGATGCCGGCATTGGGGGCGGCCTTTGTCGAGAACGCCTGCAGGATCATCCGGCTCCAGTCGAAGGCGAAGTACAGCCCCAGGCTGATGAGGATCCCGAAGATCGCGCCGAAGACGCCGCGCTCGCGGACGTGGAACCAGGCTGCGTTGACCTTGACGATGGACACGGCGCCGAAGCTCTGGAAGTACATGTTCATCGCGTACAGCACGGTGAGCACGGGCACGAAGTGATCGCACAGGAAGGCGTGGCCGGGCCCCTGGGTCAGCAGCGACCAGGAGGCCAGGCCCATGAGCAGATTGGCGACGATGGTGCCGCCCGCGCCCAGCAGGATGGCGAGCCGCCCGCCGATGCGGTCGGTGAGCGGACCGTTGACGACGAAGGAGAAGCCGTACACCACGGTGCCCACGCCGAAGATGAGGCCGAAGTCGGCGTTGCCCATCACCGGGGAGCCGTCGAGGCCGGGGATCTTCGAAAAGGCGTTCTTGGCCACCTCGAGGTTGTACCGGCCCATGTAAAGGAACGCGTAGAGCAGGCCCAGGGGCAGCCAGTTGAGTGTCCGCCGTCGGCGGTACTCGGGCGTGTGGCCGAGGTCCACCTTGGGCAGACGGCCGATGACCACGGCCACTGCGGCGAGCAGGATCAGGATCGGGAGGAGGTTGGAGAGCCAGGCGGGCATGTTGCTCCTGTTCCACCGTCCCCCGGACGCGTCCTCGACGCCCCCGGGTCCGGCGTGCGGAGTATTTCCGTGAACCGGACTCAAGTCAAGGCGGATCTGTGTGAGGAAAATGTGAGGTTCGGACCTGGCGGACCGTTTTCACCCTCACTGCGTCAACAGGTCGCCGGCCGAGGGGGCGGACGGGTCCGGGGCCACGACGGGATCGGGGGAGAGCGCGGGGGGCTCGGGCTCGGTGCCCTCGAGGAAGTACTCGGTCAGGCGCTTATCTGCCGTGGGCGGCACGGCGACGCCGGTGGCGGGGTCGATCTCGCGGGTGACGATGCCCGGCGGGATGAAGAAATCCTTGACGGCGCGGCCCTCGTGGGCGGCCTTCATGACGCGCACGAACACGGGCACGGCGGCCCGGCCGCCCTCTTCGCGGCGCCCCAGGGGCTTCAGATCGTCGTAGCCGATCCAGACGCCGCAAAGGATCTCGGGCGAGAACCCGACGAACCAGGCGTCGCGGTTTTCATTGGTGGTGCCGGTCTTGCCCGCCACGGGAAACTTCAGGACCGCGGCGCGCCGGCCGGTGCCCTCGGTCACCACCGTGCGCAGAAGCGACGTCATGAGCCAGGCCGACGCCGGATCCATCACGCGCCGGACCTCGGGGCGGTCCGCCGGCTTCTCGCCCACGCGCAGCAGCCACTGGGGCGGCAGCATCAGGCCCCCCGACGGAAACACTCCATAGGCGTTGACCAGGTCGATCAGGCGCACCTCCGAGGAGCCCAGCGCCAGGCTCAGGTCCTTGCGCAGGATGGTGGTGATGCCGGCGGCCTCGGCGAAGGCGACCGTGGCGTCCAGCCCGGCGGACTGGAGCACCTGGACCGCCACCGTGTTGAGCGAGAGGTTCAGCGCCCGACGCAGGGTGACGTCGCCCTGGAAGTCGTGCCCGCTGCGGGGGATCCACTTCTGGTACACCTCGGGGTCGTCGCGCAGCAGGGAGGCCGGCGTGAGCTTCTTCTGCCGGATGGCCTCGGCGTAGAACAGCGGCTTGAACGAGGAGCCCGGCTGGCGCAGGCCGGCGAGGGCGCGGTTGAAGTCCCCGGTGCCGGCGTCATCCCCGCCCACGACCGCGAGCACCTCGCGGGTGGGCACGTGGAGCACCACCACGGCGCCCTGGGGACCCAGCTCGGCCCGCAGGCGAAGCGGGGCCTTCGGGGAGCCGGTCCTTCCCGGCAGCACCCGGACTCGGAACACGTGCCCCGGCTGCACGAAGGGGAGCTGGGGCTTCTCCTTTTCCTTGTCCTTCGCCTTCTCGCCTTTCTTCTTCGGCGCGGGCTTCTCCGGCGGCGGGGGCGGCCCCCAGGTGAAGCCGTCGGGGTAGTAGCGATCGACCTGCTCCACCACCAGGCCCAGGCGATCGGCGCCCAGGCTCACCACGAGCCGGCCCTCGACCCGGTCCACGACCACGCCCTCATAGACGGGACCCTCGGCCAGCCTGGCGACGCGCCCGAGTTTCCCGAGGTGCTCCTCGAGGCGGCGGCCCTCCAGGAGCGTGAGGCCGGTCACCTTCTGGCGACGATCCAGCTCACGCAACTCGGCGGCCAGGGCGGCCCGGGCGGCGGCCTGCACCTTCAGGTCGAGGGTGGTCACCAGGGTGGCCCCGGAGGCCTCCCGCAACGTGGACGCGTAGCGCTCGTTGAGGTGGGTGACCAGCTCGGGGGCCACGTCGGCGTCGGGGATCTCGGGCTCGCCGGGCAAGAGCGGGCGGGCCAGCGCGGCCTCGACGTCGGCCTCTGTGATGAAGCCGTGGCGCGCCATCTGCCCGAGCACGTACTTCTGTCGCTCCCGGGCCTTCTCCGGGTGCTTGATCGGCGAGTTCACCTCGGGTCCCTGGGGCAAGGCGGCCAGGAGCGCGGCCTGGGCGACGTCGAGCTGCGAGACGGGCCTGCGGAAGTAGAACCGCGCGGCCTCCTCGACGCCGTAGCGCCCGTGGCCGAAGTAGATCTCGTTGAGGTAGATCGCCAGGATCTGCTCTTTCGTGAGCGCGCTCTCGACGCGCCGCGCGAGGATGACCTCCTGGAACTTGCGGCGCAGGCTGCGCTCGGGGGTGAGCAGCAGCCCCTTGACCACCTGCTGCGTGATGGTGGAGCCGCCCTGCTTGAAGCGCCCGGCGGCCAGGTTCACCCAGAACGCCCGGATCATGCCCATGTAGTTGAGCCCCTGGTGCCGGAAGAACAGCGCGTCCTCGGCGGCCAGGGTCGCCTGGACCATGACTTTGGGGATCTTTTCGTAGGGCACCACCGTGCGGCGCTGCTTCCCCAGGATCGCGATGAGCTCGCCGTTCCGGTCCAGCACCCGCACGCTCTGCTGGGGCCGGTAGTTGCGCAGGGCGTCCACCGAGGGGAGATCGGCCCCGTACGAAAAATACAGGAACAGCGACATCACCAGCAGGGCCAGGAGCGCGGCCATCCCGAGCCCGATGCCCAGCGACCAGGCGAGCACCCGCTTCCAGATCACCCCGCCTCCGCTGGAGCCCTTCTCCTTGCGGGGACTGGCCGCCTTGCGGGGAGTCGCCGATCGTTTGCGAAATTTTTTGAAGAACTGACGGAAATTCAAGTCCATCCCTCACCGGCGCCGGTCCACGCGGATTTCCCTGTTGCCCGGAACGCCCAAATGCAATACATCATTCCTTCGGAAGTCAGGAGGCATCCCATGTCGTCGGAGTGCATTTTCTGCAAGATCGTCGCCGGACAGATCCCGTGCGACAAGGTCCATGAAACGGACAACGTCCTGGTGTTCAAGGATATCTCACCCGCGGCGCCGGTCCACTACCTGCTCATCCCGAAGAGGCATATACCATCATTGGCCGACGCGACGCAAGAAGACGGGGCGGTCCTGGCCGAGCTCCAGCTCGTGGCGGGGCACCTCGGGCGCACGATCCCCGAACTGGGACGGAATTTCCGGCTCGCCGCCTCGACGGGTCCGGACGCGGGCCAGGTGGTGATGCACCTGCACTACCATCTGCTCGGCGGCCGCAAGCTCACCTGGCCGCCGGGGTAACCGACCCATGGCGGAGCCACTCCTGGCGATCGAGCACCTGGAGCTCCGCGGCCCCGCGGGCGCGGTGGTCTCCGACGTCGGCTTCACCGTCGACGCAGGCGAGATCGTCTGCGTGGTGGGCGAGTCCGGCTGCGGCAAAAGCCTGAGCGCGCTGGCCGTGCTCGACCTGCTGCCGCCCGGGCTCGCCGTCACCGGCGGCCTGGTGCGCTTCGACGGCCGCGACGTCCTGACCGGGGACGCGCGAAGACGCCTCCGCGGTCGGTCGGTGGGCATGATCTTCCAGGAGCCGGGGACGGCGCTGAACCCGGTCTACACCATCGGCTTCCAGATCGGCGAGCTGCTGCCCGGGCTGTCCCGGGCGGCCCGGCGCGCGCGCATCGCCGCGCTGTTGCACAAGGTGGGCCTCGACCCCGGGACCGCCGACGCCCACCCCCACCAGTTGTCCGGCGGGATGAAGCAGCGGGCGATGATCGCCATGGCCCTGGCCGGGGAGCCGCGCCTGCTGTTGTGCGACGAACCCACCACCGCGCTGGATCCCACGGTGGGCGCCCAGATCCTTTCTCAACTGCGGGCCCTGGCCGCGGAGGGCCTGGGGGTGGTCCTGATCACCCACGACTTCCACGCCGTCTCCCGCATGGGGGGAAAGATCGTGGTCATGTACGCCGGCCAGGTAGTGGAGTGCGGTCCCGTGTCGGCGGTGCTCGACGCGCCGGCCCATCCGTACACCGCCGCGCTCCTGGCCACCCTTCCGGTGAAAGGACGCCGCCCCGGCTCCATCCCGGGACAGGTGCCGCCGCCTGGCCAGCGTCCGCCGGGCTGCCCATTTTTCAATAGGTGCGCCCGCGTGCTGCCGCGCTGCGAGCAGGAGCCGCCGCCCTGGTTCGAGAACGGTACCGGACACACGTACCGGTGTCACCTGTCGGACAAATCAGACCCTGGAGGTTCCACCTGAAGTTCCTGTTTCTTCTGATATTCGCGTTCACCCTCGGCTGCGGCCGCGACTGCCCGGTCCCACCGCCTGGCACGCCCGCAGCGCAGAAAGGATCCCCTGTGACTGACAACCCCACCCTCGCCACCATCTTTACCCGCAAGAGCGTCCGCCACTACACCGGGCAGGCGCCCACCCTCGACCAGCTCACCCTGCTGGTCAAGGCCGGCATGGCCGCGCCCACGGCCGTGAACCGGCAGCCCTGGGAGTTCATCATCGTGACCGACGCCGGCCTGCTGGCCCAACTCAACGAGCGGCTCCCCTACGCGAAAATGACCGCGAAGGCCGGCTCGGCCATCGTCGTGCTCGGCGATCGCAACCGCCAGCACCGCGGCCCCGACACCGACTACTGGATCACGGACTGCAGCGCGGCGATCCAGAACATCCTGCTGGCCGCCGAGTCCCTCGGGCTCGGTGCCGTCTGGACGGCGGCCTACCCGGACCCCGAGCGCGTGACCGCCGTGCGCGAGGTGCTCGGCGTAAACGCCGAGCACTTGATCCCGCTGGCCGTGATCCCGGTGGGCACCCCCACCGGCGAGGACCGCCCCAAGGACAAGTGGGACAAAGACAGGGTGTTCTTGAACGGGTACGGCAAGAAAATTTAATTATGCGAATGGATTGAACGGGACAGAATTAAATCCCCCCGAAATACACGACCTGATTGCGGCCGTGCTCCTTGGCGTGATAGAGGGCCTTGTCCGCCTTGTCGATGAGCTGCTGCTTGTGGGCGCCGTCGGCCGGGAAGGTGGCGAAGCCGATGCTCAGGGTGGCCGTGAACTGACCCAGGGGGGAGTCGAACACCTGGGCCTCGACCTCGGCGCGGATGCGCTCGGCGGCCGTGCGGGCGCCCTCGACGTCGGTGGCCTCGAGGACGATGCCGAACTCCTCGCCGCCGTAGCGGGCGACCAGATCGATGGTGCGCGCCTGCTTCTTCAGAATCGCCGCCACCCGCTTGATCACCACGTCGCCGATGGGGTGGCCGTAGGTGTCGTTGATGCGCTTGAACTTGTCGATGTCCGTGATGAGCATGGCGAGCGGCGCGCCGGAGCGAGCGGCGCGGGCGAGCATCTGGGAGAACCGCTCCTGGAACGTGCGGTGGTTGGTCAGGCCGGTGAGCCCGTCGGTGGTGGCGAGCTCCTCGAGGCGCTGGTACATCAGCGCCTTCTGCAGGCCGATGGCGATCTGGTTGGCCAGCGCGCCGAGCATGTCGCGCCGCTGCGGAGTGAAAACCCCCCGCTCGCGGGAGGCGAACACCAGGCCGCCGATGGGGCGGTCGCCCTCGATCAGCGGCTGCACCAGCACCGAGCCCATGTCCGCGAAACTGATCGACTCGTGGACGACGACCTGCTTGGCGTCCCGGAGCTCGCCGTTGACGGGCAGAAAATGCCGGTTCTCCATGGCCAGGTTCAACAGGCTCCGGTTCACCGACAGCAGCGCGCCCACGTGCCCGGCGAACAGCCCCCCCTGGGCGCCCAGGATCTTAGCCTTCTTCTCGGCGTCGTCCCAGTGGAGGATGGCCACCTCGTCCAACGGGCAGATGGAGGCCACGGCCGAGAACGCCGCCTCGACGACCGAGGAGAGCTCCAGCGCCCGGTTCATGAACGCCAGCGCCTGGTAGAGCTTCTCCTGCTCGAACTTGGAGCGGGCCATCTGGGAAAACACACGCTCGGTGGACACCGTGCGCAGCATCTGCTCGGCGCCGCGCTGAGCCAGCGCCACCTGCTCCCCGGTGAACGGCGCGGGCGCCTCACGATCGCAGCACAGCACTCCGATCATGCGCCCCTGATCGAACACGGGGAGCCCCAGGAAGGAGCCGACGGGCTGGTTCCCGGAATAGTACGCCAGGGCACCGGAGGCGAACGGGAACGGCGCCTGGTTGATGATTAGTTGATTGCGCACCACGTTGCCGATGGCCCCCTTGAGGGAACTGAAGTGCACGCCGGACTCCAGGAAGCGGCCGCTGATCGCCGGACTCACCGAGGCGGCCTCCACGACCTTGAGCCGGGAGCCGGCGGTGTCCATCCACAACAGCACGGCCGAGGTCACCTGGAGGCTCTCGCGCAACAGGCGCAGTTCGAACAGGATGTGGTCGTGGATCTCCTGGAGCGAGGCCCGCCCCAGCAGAGCGTCCTGCTCGTCGCGGCCCCGCTCGTTGCGGGCCGTGAGCGGTCCCATCAGGCGGAAGTCCGCCAGCTCCTGCCGGTCCTGGCGCTCGCGGGCGGCCTCCTTGCGGCGGTGATCCCGACGAGTGAGGGCGATCTCGGCCGTGCGGACCAGCAGGCCGGTCCCGCCGAACAGCGCCAAGAAAAGGCCGTGGGAGGCCAGCAACCGTCCCGGGACGGCGCCGCCCCCCGAGCGCGCGCCGAGCCACTCCAGGCCGAACAGCAGCGCCCCGGCGATCAGGGTCACCGACGGACGGACGAAGGCGGCGAGCACCAGCATGAGCCAGTACGACAAGGCGTGCCAGGGCGACAACGAACCCCCGGTGGCCTGGAGGAAGACCGCGGCCGAGAGCACCAGCAGCAGCACCAGTTCCAGCTCGCCGAGGAAGCGCGAGCGCTCCGGCACCACGTCCGGGCGCACCGGCCGCAGGAACAGCCGGGTCAGCACACGGCCGATCAACGTGAGCCCCAGGGCGGCGCCGGCGAGCATGACCCACAGGCCCCGCTCGCGGTGCGGTCCGAACGCCCCCAGGACCAGCATCGCGGCGATCCCGGCGATCAGGAAGGCGCTCCATCCCAGCTTCACTCCACTTCCGGTTCGGGCCAGTGCTCGTACGTTCATCGCTCCATCCCGTGGCGCGGCCCGCGGGCCGACGCTTCCGTGAGTTCCAACTGGTACACGCGCGCCCCAGGAGGCAGGAAACCCTTCTCCCGCATCACGCGGGCAGCTCCCTCCGGCGTCTTGAGGGCCCGCAGCCGGGCGGCGGAGTCCTCCAGGCGACCGACCATGGTCTCGTTGAGTGCGCGCACTACTTTCAAT
>CALKWH010000069.1 GCA_938004375.1 uncultured Pseudomonadota bacterium | reverse complement strand
TCGCAAAAAGAGCGCCGACCCGGCTGGAGGTGACCCGTGATCGCCCTGCTGAACACCCTGAGAAGTTCCCCGAGCCCCGAGCATCAGTTGATCCTCGCGCACCTGCCCCATGTCCGCCGGCTGGTGCGGCGCCACGGGCACCATCTTCCCCGGGAGGACCGGCAGGAGCTCCTCTCGGCGGCCATGATCGGGCTGATCGAGGCGGCCTTCCGGTACGACCCCGAGGAACCCAACGGCTTCTGGTCCTACGCCAAGAACCGCGTCCAGGGGGCCGTCCTCGACGAACTGCGGCAGAAGGATCCGTTGACCCGCACCCAGCGCCGCCAGGTGAGGCTTGTGGAGCGCACCGTGGCCGAGCGGCTCTCGGCGAGCGGCGAGCGGCCCGGGCTCGAGGAGTTGAGCGCGCTCACCGGGATGTCCGAGGAGGGGATCCTGGCGGTGTGGCGCATCCGCGCGGCCGGGCGGCCGCTGACCTTCTCGCGGCTCGAGGCCGACTCCGAGGGCGGAGGCCTGCTCGAGACCGTGGCCGACGAGGGCGCCGATCCTCCCGAGGCGACCTGCCTGCTGCGGGACCGCCGCCGCCTGGTCGCCGACTGGGTGGCGCTCCTGCCCCCCCGCGAGCGCCGCGTGATCGAAGGCATCTATTACCTGCAAGTCAGCCCCCGCACCCTGGCCGAGGAGATGTCCCTCACCGAGGGCCGCATCTCCCAGATCCATCACCACGGCCTCTCCTTGCTGCGGCAACGCGCCCGCGCCGCCGGAGAAGCCGCTTGACCCCCGCCTTCGGACGTTGACTTTTTCCCGGGGATCGGTATTTACTCCCTCCGTTTACCGGACCTGCCGGTATTGGGCCGTCGACAAGTGGCAAGTCACGGGGCTTTGGTCCCCGCATTCGAAGGTTCGAATCCTTCCGGCCCAGCTTCCGGGCGACATCCGCACGGTGCGGGTGCCCTCAGTCCTCTCTTCTTTCTGAGGTGTTGCTGCCATGCTCAAATCCCTGGCCGTCTTTTCCGGAACCTCCAACGCCGCGCTCACCGCCGAGATCTGCCGCTACCTCGAGATCGTCCCCGGCTCCATCAGCGTGAGCAAGTTCTCCGACGGCGAGACCTTCTGCTCGATCAACGAGAACGTGCGCGGCGTCAACTGCTTCGTCGTCCAGCCGACCTCCATGCCCGTGAACGAGCACCTGATGGATCTGCTCATCATCATGGACGCCCTGCGCCGCGCCTCCGCGGGCATGATCGTGGGCATCCTCCCTTATTACGGATATGCCCGGCAGGATCGCAAGGTCCGGCCCCGCACGCCGATCTCGGCCAAGCTCGTGGCCAACCTCATCACCACCGCGGGCGCGAGCCGGGTCATGATGATGGATCTGCACGCCGGCCAGATCCAGGGCTTCTTCGACATCCCGGTGGACCATCTCACCGGCCTGCCGGTCCTGCTCGACGCGATCCGCGGCGAGTTCCGCAGCGAGGAACTGGTGATCGTGAGCCCGGACGCAGGCGGCACCGAGCGCGCCCGCAGTTATTCGATGCGCCTGGGCTGCCCGCTGGCCATCATCGACAAGCGGCGCCCGCAGGCCAACCAGTGCGAGGTGATGAACATCGTCGGCGACGTCGCGGGCAAGAAGGCCGTCATCGTGGACGACATGATCGATACCGCGGGGACGCTGAGCAAGGCGGCCCAGGCCGTCATCGACCAGGGCGCCCTCGAGGTCTACGCCGCGGCCTCCCACGGCGTCTTCTCCGGCAAGGCCGTCGAGAACATCACGAAGTCGCCGCTCAAAAAGGTGTGGGTGACCAACACCATCGCCCTCTCCCCGGCGGCGGCCGAGTGCGGCCGGATCCAGCAACTTTCCGTCGGCCGGCTGCTGGGCGAGGCCATCAAACGCATTCATCATGGAGATTCCATCAGTTCTCTCTTTACTTGATCGGAATTTTCAGCTATATGTGTTCGTCCCGCGCCACCGCGCGGTTCGTCCTGATGCGGCGTCCGGCCGCCAGGGCATTCAAATGAGGTAGGAGCCATGGAACCCGTAAAACTGTCCGTCGAACTGAGAACCGCCACTGGGAAGAACGAGAACCACCGCCTGCGGGCCGCCAACCGGATCCCCGCGGTGCTCTACGGCAAGAAACAGCCGTCGATCTCCCTGAAACTCAATCCCCGGGATCTGATCAAGACCATGGATCCCGAGAAGAAGCGCAACACGTATTTCCTGCTCGACATCGAGGGCAAGGAGAGCGTCAAGGCGTTCATCCGCGAGGTCCAGTTCGACACGCTGACCGGCGCGATCAAGCACGTGGACTTCCTGCGCACCGAGCCGACGGACATGGTCCCGGCCATGGTGGCCTTCCGCACCACCGGCCGCGCCGAGGGCGTCAGGCTCGGCGGTTCCCTGCGCACGACCATGAACCAGGTGCCGGTGCTCTGCCCCGCCGCCGAGGTCCCCGCGTTCATCGAGCAGGACGTGACCGCCATGAACGTGGGCGCGGTCCTGCGTGTCGAGAACCTCAAGCTGCCCGAACACCTCCAGATCCGGCTCTCCCCGCGTCAGGCGCTGGTGATCGTGTCCGGCGCGAAGGACGAGAAGGGCCCTGAGGAAGGCGCCCCGGCCGCCGCCGCCGCCCCCGCCGCCGCCCCCGCCGCCGCCGCGAAGCCCGCCGCGAAGCCCGCCCCCAAGAAGTAGTCCCTCGGGCGACTGGTTGTCCCCCAGGTGACCTCGAAAGGCTTCCTCATCGCCGGGCTGGGAAATCCAGGACCGGAGTATGCGCGCACCCGCCACAACCTGGGTCAGCGCGCCTTGTTCCTGTGCGCCCAGAAGTGGTGCGCCCCCCCCTTCCGCAAGCGCTTCGAGGGCGAATACGTCCAGTGCGAATTCGACGGCCTCGAGGTAGCGCTGCTGTTCCCCCACACCTACATGAACGTCTCGGGACGATCCATCGCGGCCGCCCTGCGGCACCTGGGGCTGGGCCCGGATCGTCTCGTGGTGCTGCACGACGACGTGGACCTGGCGTTCGGCCGGCTGCGCGTCAAGCTCGGCGGCGGCAACGGCGGTCACAACGGGCTGAAGTCGATCACCGGCAGCGTGGGCGGCCCCGACTACATCCGCGTCCGGTTGGGCGTCGGGAGGCCTCCGGGCGATATGGTGGAGTACGTCCTGTCGGCCTTCACCGGCGACGAGCGTCCGGCCATTCCGGGCATGCTGGAAAAGTGCGTCGACATCGTGGAAACGGTCTTGAAGTACGACGTGACTTATGCCATGAATGCCTTCAATGGGCAACCCTGATTTTGTATATTGTCCACGCTGCGTTCGACCCGGTCGTCGGGCGGGGGCGGCGTCGTTGATTTTCCACGCTTTTTCCTGTTCGATTCAAACCCCAACCAACAAGGAGGAAACTGAATGAGCAATCTATTCTATGTCGTACCAGCCTTCGGTCTGGTCGCCCTGCTGTTCGCGCTGTGGAAGTCGCAGTGGATCAAGAAGCAGGACACCGGCACCGACCGCATGCGCGAGATCTCTGGCTACGTGCGAGAGGGCGCCATGGCCTTTCTCAAGGCCGAGTACAACGTCCTGATCTGGTTCGTGATCGCGGTCGCCGGCCTCCTCGTCCTCGCCAACGTCGTTGGCAAGAGCACGGCTGACAACTTCAAGCACCCGCTCATGGCCTTCTCCTTCGTGACCGGAGCCCTCATGTCCGTGCTCGCCGGCTACTTCGGCATGCGCGTGGCCACGCTGGCCAACGTCCGCACCACCGCGGCCGCCCGCACCAGCCTGAACAAGGCGCTGGGCGTCGCCTTCTCGGGCGGCACCGTCATGGGCATGAGCGTCGTCGGGCTCGGCGTGCTGGGCCTGGGCGCCCTGCTCGTGCTGTACTTCAAGACCAACCTGCTGGGCACCGCCGCCACGCCGGACATCCGGCTGAGCCACGCGATCTCCATCATCTCCGGCTACAGCCTGGGCGCCTCCTCCATCGCGCTGTTCGCGCGCGTGGGCGGCGGCATCTACACCAAGGCCGCCGACGTCGGCGCGGACCTGGTGGGCAAGGTCGAAGCGGGCATCCCCGAGGACGACCCGCGCAACCCGGCGACCATCGCGGACAACGTGGGCGACAACGTGGGCGACGTGGCCGGCATGGGCGCCGAC
>CALKWH010000068.1 GCA_938004375.1 uncultured Pseudomonadota bacterium | reverse complement strand
ACCACCGAGATCTACACTCTTTCCCTACACGACGCTCTTCCGATCTGACCGCCTATGCCCTGAAGCTCTCCACGGTGGGCAACAAGGTCTACTACCGGGGCCTCGTCGAGTTCTCCAACCGCTGCGCCAAGGACTGCTTCTACTGCGGCATCCGCAGCTCCAACGCCGAGGTCGAGCGCTACACCATGACCGACGACGAGGTCCTCGAGGCCGCGCGCTGGGCCTTCGAAATGAACTACGGTTCGGTGGTGCTCCAGTCCGGCGAGGTGAGCACGCCGGCCTTCGCCGATCTGGTGGAGCGGCTGGTCCGCGGGATCAAGGCGCTCTCCGACGGCCGGCTGGGCATCACCCTCTCGGTGGGCGAGCAGGACGAGGAGACCTACCGGCGGTGGTACGAGGCCGGCGCCCATCGCTACCTGCTGCGCGTGGAGACCACCTCCCGGGAGCTGTACGCCCGGCTGCACCCCCCCGATCATGACTTTGACGCCCGGGTGGCCTGCCTGCGCTCCCTGCGCGCGGTCGGCTATCAGGTCGGCACCGGCGTGATGATCGGGCTGCCCGGACAGACGCCGCTGGAGCTGGCCCGCGATGTGCTCTTCTTCCGCGACCTGGACGTGGACATGATCGGCATGGGGCCCTTCCTCCCGCATCATCAGACCCCGCTGGCCGACGGGGCGGGCGCCCTTTCGCAGCAGGCCGCGTTCGAGCGCGCGCTGGCCATGATCTCGGTGGTCCGCTGCGTGCTGCCGGACGTGAACATCGCGTCCACCACCGCGCTGCAGGCCGTCGAGCACACCGGCCGAGAGAAGGGGCTGCTGGCCGGCGCCAACATCATCATGCCCAACCTCACCCACACCCAATACCGCACCGGCTACCAGCTCTACGACAACAAGCCGTGCATGGACGAGAACGCCCACATGTGCCGGTACTGCCTCGAGGGCCGGATCCAGTCCATCGGCGAGAGCGTCGGCTACGGGGAGTGGGGGGACAGTCCCCATGCCGGTCCGCGGCGCGGCGCCTGACGGGTCCGCCGGCCCCGCCGGCGTCCCGGGCGATCTCTCGCCCGTCGAACTGAACCCGCTGCAGCGGGCGGCGGCCGAGGCGGGCTTCTTCGACACCGGGTACCACTTCGTGCTGGATTTCCCCACGGGGGCGGGCAAGACCTGGATGGTCGCCCGCCTGGCCGCCCTGGCCGTGGCCGCCGGTCGCTCCTGTGTGATCTCGGTGCCGCTGCGGGCTTTGGCCGCCGAGCTCTACGGGCGCCTGGGCCGCGAGCTGCCCCGCGGGACCGTCGCGCTGTGCACGGGAGCCGTCCGGCGGGGACGGCCGTGGCGTCCGGGCGCCTGCACCGTCGCCACCCACGAGTCCTTCCTCCTGCGGGCCCACCCGGGCCGCCTGGACTACCTCTCCACGCTGGCGTTCGCCGCCTTCGACGAGCTCCACCTGCTGGAACAGCCGGGCCGGGGCGCGCTGCTGGAGACGTTGCTGGTGCGCCTGTTCCGGCTGGCGCCGTTCTGCCGGATCGTCGGGCTCAGCGCGACCCTGGCCGACGGCGATCCGAGGCTGTGCGGGTGGCTGGAGGCCGCCTGCGTGCGCGGCGCGTGGCGTCCGGTGCCGCTCACGCTCACCGAGGTGCCCTTCGAGGCCGGGCGGCGCGAGGCGGTCCTGGAGGCGCTGCTGACCGGGGATCCGCGCCCGACGCTGGTGTTCGTGCACTCGCGACGCCGCGCGGGGTTGCTGGCGCGACGCCTGGCGGCGCTGGGGGTGGGGGCCGCCGCGCACCACGCGGGGCTGAGCCCGCGGGCCCAGGAGCGGGTGATCGAGCGATTGAGCGCGGGCGAGGTGCGGGTGGTGGTGGCCACGCCCACCCTGGAGATGGGGTTGAACCTCCCGGTGGACCGCGTGATCTGCCCGGAGCTGGTCTTTCCTGGCGAGACGTCGGGGCGCTGGGTCCGGATTCCGGCGCGGACCCTGCATCAGCGCCTGGGGCGCGCGGGCCGGCCCGGCCTGGGCACCGCCGGGGAGGGGATCGTGCTGGTGCGCGCCGGCTCCCGGGAGCGCATCCTGGACGAGCCCTTCGCGCCCCTGGAGTCGGCGTTGCCCGCCGAGCTGGAGGCGTTCGTCCTGCGGGAGCTGGCGGCCGGGCTCTCTGCGAGCCGGCCCCAGCTGGAGCGCACGCTCGAACTCACCTTCGCCGCCCGGTGCGGGGCGCCGCTGCCCCTCGGGGACGCGCTGGAGCGGCTGGCCGTGCTGGGGCTGCTGCGCGAGGAGTCCGCGTCCGGCGGGGCCCGCGCCGCCCGCCTGCGCCTCACGCCGCTGGGGATCGCCGCCGCCGCGCAGTTCGGCCCCCTGACCCGGTTCGCCGGCTCGTGCGACCTGCTGCGCCGCGAGTTGACGGTGGCGGACCTGCTGTGGATCGCCCACGCCTGCGTCGTCCCGGAGACGTACTTCCCCCCCGGGGAGCTGGCACACCTGGCCTGCGAGCTCGACGGGCTGCCCTCGTTCCTGCTGACGTCCCCCGACGGGTTCGGGGTGCGCCTGGGCGTGTCCCCCCGGCAGGCGGTGGTGGCCGCGTGCGCCGTCGCCGCGCTGCTGGCGTGGCGCCGGGTGGCGAAGCGGGAGCGCGACGAGCACGTCTTCTGGGGTGCCTCGTACGACGCCTGCCGCCTGCGGGCCTGGCACGCGCACCGCGTCCTTCTGGCCGTGGGCCGCCTGTTGCGCGCGGCGCCGGACTTCCCCGCGCACCCGGTCACCCTGGCGCGCCTCCCGGAGGCGGAGGAGGTCCTGCGCCTGCGCGGCCCCGTGCCGGATCCGTGGGAGAGGCCGGCCGGAGCGCCGGTGTACCGGGCGCCGGTCGTCGCTCCCCTGAACGCCGGCGTCGACGCGCCGCGGTGGCGCCGCGCCCGTGAGTGCCGGGTGACGACCCTGGAAGACGGCGCGTGCTCGGTCACCCACCGGGGGGCCGCCCACCGCGTGGCGGACGGCGCCTGCGATTGCCCGGACTTCGCCCCGGGGCGGCCATGCAAGCACGTCCTGGCGGTCGCGCTGCGGGGGTCGGGAGCGGGCGTCGGACCTCCCGGGGTCGTCGTCGGGCGCCCGGGGGAGGGACCCTTCGAGGCGCTGGTGTGGTGGCAATATGCAGAATGAAAAAGTGGAGGGCCACCCCCTTGACCGGACCTCCGGGATGATTACACATGCCCACGCCCGCCGCCGGTACCGGATCGGCGGTGGATCCGGTCGTTTTCGCCCCGGCCCCGGTGCCGGCAACTACTCACGTCTATGGAGGCAGAAATGAAAATCCGTCCGTTTGAAGAGCGTGTCGTCGTGGAAATGGAAGAGGCCAAGGAGTCCGTGGTGGGCGGCATCTACGTGCCCGAGAGCGCCAAGGAAAAGCCCATCTTCGGCAAGGTCCTGGCCGTGGGCTGCGGCGAGGTCATCGCCAAGCTGGTCGCCGTGGGCGATCGCGTGATCTTCAACAAATACGCCGGCAGCGAGTTCACCGTGGAAGGCAAGAAGGTCATGGTCCTGGGTAAGGACGACCTGCTGGGCAAGATCGAGGACTGACCCCCCGCCGTTCGCCATTCGCCTTGACATCCCCTTCCAATCCCCGTAGTTTGGCCGCCGGACCGCCGGACCGTGAGGCGTCGGCGCACCCCCCCGGAGGGAGCCATGAAAGAGATCCAGTACAACGGCGTGAAGGTCTTTTCGGCGAGCAAGGCCGAGGAACGCGAGTCCCTCGGTGAGCGGGTGACCCACTGGCTGGGCCTGCACCCCGAGCTCGACGTACGCGCGATCCGCACGCTGCAGAGCTCGGACAAGGCCTTCCACTGCATCTCCATCGTGGTCCTGTTCGAAGATCCCCAGTTCTCCTGAAATCATCAGACAATCAATCCTGTTTTTGACTTTCCCGGGGGAATGGGCTATGTTTCATCGCCATCTGCCCCGCCGAGCTCCCGCGGGACGGGTGCAACCAGGAGAGAAGCATGCTCTACATCATGATCGCCGCCTTCGCCTCCTTCCTGCTGGGCGTCGCCTTCAGCGTCTACATCGTGCTGAAGTTCCGTAAACTGCCCGGGGCGCCGGCCGGACAGAACTACCGGCTGACCAGCGCGGGCTGGGAGTCGGTGGACCAGGGCGCGAACGCCGAGGCGGATCAGACCCGGCCGGTCGAGGCCGTGGAGCTGGACCAGTTGGTGGCCGCCGGCCGTAAACCGAAGGGACTCGCCGCCTTCGAGGAGAAGACCCGCCAGGTGCAGGAGTTCGAGTTCGCCGACCTGCTCCAGGTCGATCACGAGGAGATGGTCGCCGAGCCCGTGGCCACCGACAACGAGGAGCAGTTGGAGATCGCCCGGGAGGACAGCCGGCTGCTGAAGATCGCCATCGAGAAGAGCGGTCCCGTGTGTGTCACCGAGGTCCGGTCCGACGGCAGCGAGGTCCGCCTGCCCCACGCGATGCTGAAGGCCCCGCAGCCGGCCCACTTCATTTTTTCCTCCCGCAGCGGCACCGGCCTGATGAACTGAGGGCTGCATGGCACTGCGCGTCGTCGGGCAACTCGATCCCCCGGCCGGGCTGGCCACCAAGATCGGAAGAGCGTCGTGTAGGGAAAGAGTGTAGATCTCGGTG
>CALKWH010000067.1 GCA_938004375.1 uncultured Pseudomonadota bacterium | reverse complement strand
AAAGCAGAATTTGGCATGAATCGGTAAACATGCACTTGACGCCACCCATCATAGAAGTCCGTGTGCGACCGGTCCCCGGTCGCCCGTCCGTTCTTCCGGCCGCGTCCATTGGAAAAACTTGATCTCCATCGGGCGCCCATGTAGTGTGGATTCCTGCCATGAGCCGCCTCACCGTCCGCAACCTGCTCGAAGACGCCAAGACCGTGCTGCAACTGAAATGCCTGGCCGGGGCGACCAACCTGTGGAAGGACATCTCCGAGGCCCACATCATGAAGGCCGGCCTGCTGCTGGCCGGCGTCGAGCGCGACGCCCAGCCCGACAGCATCATCGTGCTCGGCCAGAAGGAGATCGCCTACTTCGAGCAGCTCAAGGGCCGTCAGCGCTCCGAGCCCGTGCGCCAGCTCATCGAGTTCCAGCCGGCCTGCATCATCGTGACCAAGAACCTCCCGGTGCCGCGCCTGCTCGTCACCACCTGCCTGGAGCAGAAGATCCCACTGTTCTCGACGCCGCTGCTCACCAGCCGGCTGCTCGACAGCCTCGAGAGCTGGATCGACGAGCACACGCGCGAGAGCACGACCATGCACGGCGTCCTGGTGGACGTCATGGGCGTGGGGATCCTCATCGTGGGTCCGTCGGGCATCGGCAAGAGCGAGGTGGCCCTGGAACTGATCTCCCGCGGCCACCGGCTCATCGCCGACGACCTGGTCGAGATCCAGAAGCAGCACGGCGGAAACCTCATGGGACAGGGCCGCCCCCTGGTCAGCCACCACATGGAGATCCGCGGGCTGGGCATCATCAGCATCCCCGCGCTCTTCGGCCCCACGGCCGTGCGCGACAGCAAGAAGATCGAGCTCATCGTGGAGCTCGAGGAGTGGCAGCCCCAGAAGGAGTACGACCGCCTGGGCATCGAGGAGCTGCACCGCAGCATCCTCGACGTGCGCCTGCCGCTTCTGACCATCCCGGTGCGGCCGGGCCGCTCCGTGGCCACCATCATCGACGTCGCCGCCCGCGACCGGCTGCTCAAGGAGCGGGGCATCCACAGCGCCCGGCTCTTCCACGACCAGCTCGACGTGGTCCTGGCCAGCCGCGCCGTCCAGCCCGCGAAGGGCATAGAATAGAGTACGAGGTCCGCCATGCGTCTGGTCATCGTCACAGGTCTCTCCGGTGCAGGAAAGACGGTGGCCCTGCACGCCCTCGAGGATCTGGGGTTCTTCGCCGTGGACAACCTGCCCGTGCCGCTCATGGCCGGCTTCGCGTCGCTGCTGATGAGCCACCCCGACTACCCCGAGGCCGCCATCGCCATCGACATCCGCAACGCCGACTTCCTGTCCCACTGGCAGAGCGTGAAGGCCCAACTGCTGCGAATGGAGCACACGGTCGAGATCCTCTTCCTCGAGGCCTCGGACGCGGCCATCGTCACGCGCTACCAGGCCAGCCGCCGGCCGCACCCGCTGGGCGACGGCGACCAACTGCCCCCCACCATCGCCGACGAACGGGCGCTGCTGGACGAACTGCGCAAGGAGGTCACCTGGCTCGTGGACACCAGCGATCTGTCCCCCCACGAGCTGCGGGCCCGGGTGTTCTCGTTCTTCTCCGATTACGCGCCGCCGCCCCTGCGCGTGCACCTGACGTCCTTCGGCTTCGCCAAGGGCCTGCCCCTGAACGCCGACATGGTCGTGGACGCCCGGTTCCTGCCCAACCCCTATTTCGAGCCGGGGCTCTCGGACCTGCTGGGCACCGACCCGCCCGTGCGGGCTTTTTTGGAAAACCGCACCGAGGTGGGGGATTTCGTGGACAAACTGGCGGACCTGGTTCTATATTTGCTTCCCCGTTACCGGAGCGAGGGGAAGGCGTACTTCACCCTGGCCGTGGGCTGCACGGGCGGCCGCCACCGCAGCGTGTACGTGGTCGAGGCCCTCGGAAGACGGCTCCAGGACGCGGGCTACGAGCCCAGGATCGGCCACCGGGATTCCCTGGTCACCTGAGACGACGCCCCCGGCGGGCAAGGAAGGATCATGCGAGAAGAGATCGAAGTGGAACTGGTCAACGAACAGGGCATGCACACCCGCCCGGCCAAGCTCTTCGTGGAGACCGCGGTGAAGTTCGCCTCCGAGATCGAGGTGAGCTACGACGGCCTCTCCGCCAACGGCAAGAGCATCATGGGACTCCTGGGCCTCCTGGCCTACCGGGGCTGCCGGCTGACGATCACCGCCACCGGCGACGACGCGAAGGCGGCTGCCGAGGCCCTCGCCGGGCTGGTGCGCTCGGGCTTCCACGAGTGACCCCATGACCATACGCAACGTCTACCTCTTCGGACAGGGCGTGGTGCCCGGCATCGTCATCGGCCGGGCGCACCTGATCCAGGGCGCGAGCCAGTATGCCTGGAACCAGCGCCACATCGCCCCCGAGGAGGGGACCGACGAGCTCGACCGTCTGCGGCTGGCCGTCGAGGCCTCCTGGCAGCAGCTCGAGGACATCAAGGAGCAGCTCGCCGGCGAGTCCAAGGACCCCGGCCACATCCTCGAGGCGCATCAGATGATGCTGCGCGACGCCGAGCTGCAGGCCAGCATCGAGAAGTTGATCATCTCCGAGCGCATCAACGCCGAGTGGGCGGTCCTGCGCACGCTGGGCATCTGGGAGGAGCGCTTCCTGCGCATCGAGAACGAGTACATCCGCGAGCGCTTCTCCGACCTGCGCTTCGTCTGCACCCGGCTCCTGCGCACCCTCTCGGGGCAGAGCGCCACCGAGGTCACCGCCCCGCCCCCCGACGCGATCATCATCGCCCAGGAGCTCTCCCCGGCCGACACCATCCTGCTGGGGCGCAACGCCGTCGCCGGCCTGATCACCCTGCGCGGCGGCAAGACCTCCCACACGGTCATCATCGCGAAGGCCTTCGAGATCCCCACGGTGGTGGGCGTCAGCCGGGCCTTCGAGCACGTGGGCGAGGGCGACCTGCTGGTCCTCAACGGCCACAAGGGCGAGATCATCGTCAACCCCGACGCGAAGCTGGTGTCGGTGTACCGGACCCAGAGCCATCGTCTCATCGCCAAGGACCAGGCCCTGCTCGAGAAGGCCCACCTGCCCGGCATGACCGCCGACGGCACCCCGGTGCACGTGCTGGCCAACCTGGACTTCGCCGACGAGATCCTGAAGGCCAAGGGACACGGCGCCGAGGGCATCGGCCTGTACCGCACCGAGTTCCTGTTCATGGTCCACGAGAAGGACATCGCCGACGAGCAGGTCCACTACCAGGACGTGCGGGAGCTGCTCGAGCGCTGGCCCGGCGGCGGGCCCGTCACCCTGCGCACGTTCGATCTGGGCGGCGACAAGTTCCCGCTCACCGCCCAGCTCGCCCGGGAGGCCAACCCCGCGCTCGGCCAGCGCAGCCTCCGGCTGGCCCTGGCGCACCCGCACATCTTCAAGGCCCAGCTGCGCGGCTTCCTGCGGGCGTTCGCCCTCTTCCCCCACCTGGACCTGCGCATCATGTTCCCCCTGGTCTGCAGCGTGAGCGAGTTCCTCACCGCCCGGGAGCTCCTGCTGGAGTGCTACCGCGAGTTGTGCATCGAGGGCCACGAGGTCCCCGACACCTTCAAGATCGGCGCCATGCTCGAGCTGCCGGCGGCCATGATGATCGCCGACCGGCTCGCCCGGGACTGCCAGTTCTTCTCCATCGGCTCCAATGACCTGATTCAATATGCCCTGGCAGTGGATCGCGGCAACGAGAAGGTCGCCCACCTGTACCGGGGACTGCACCCCGGCATCCTGCGCATGGTCCACCACGCGATCCGGGCCGCGGGGGAGGCCGGCATCGACATCTCCATCTGCGGCGACCTGGCCACCGAGCCCATCCCTGCGCTGATCCTGCTCGGCATGGGGCTGCGCTCCTTCTCCATGCCGCCGGTCTTCATCCCCTACGCCAAGGACTTCCTGCGCACCGTGCACCTCGCCGAGATCGAGGAACTGACCGCCCACGCGCTGACCCTGCCGTGCGCCGACGACATCGAGGCCTTCATGCGCCAGTCCCTGGGACACCGCCTGCAGGACACCTTCTGGTCCGAGATCCTGGAAAAGTGACCGCCGCATGTCCTACCTGACCCTCATCACGATCACGCTCACCCTGCTCCCCAGCGTCCTGCTGTTCGTCTACATCTATACCCACGACGAACACCCGGAGCCCAAGGGGCTGGTCCTCAAGGTGGCGCTGCTGGGCGCGCTGTCCGCGATCCCCGTGCTCGCGTTCGTGTTCCTCGTGGTCAAGCCCTTCATCCCCGTGCCCACGGACCCCCTGGCCGCCGCGGCCTTCTCGGCGTTCCTCGAGGCCGCCGTCCCCGAGGAGTTCTTCAAGCTGGTCGCCGTCCTGCTCATCGCCTACAACCACGACGCCTTCGACGAGCCCTTCGACGGCATCGTCTACTGCGCCATCGCCTCCCTGGGTTTCGCCACCCTGGAGAACATCCTGTACGTCTCGGATCGCGGGCTGAGCACGGCCATCGCCCGCGCGCTGACCGCCGTGCCGATGCACGCCTTCTGCGGCGTCATCATGGGCTACTACGTCGGACGAGCGAAGTTCTCCTCGGGGCTGCGCAACGCCGGCTTCTGGTTCGCCGCCCTGTTCTGGCCCATCCTCTACCACGGCGCCTACGACTGGACCATCTTCTCGTTCATGGCGACCGAGAACGGCCTGTTCCTGCCGGCCGCCCTGGGTGTCCTGGTGTGGACCATCGTGGCCGGCGTGCGCAAGATGCGCCGCCTCGAGCGCGAGAACGTGCCGCTCCTGGCCGCCTACCACGGCGTGCCCCTCGACGACCTCGAGGCCGCCCTGCCACGGGGCGTGTTCTCCGAGGCCATCTTGCCCCAGGTCCGCCAGTTCCTCGACACCGCGAGTCCCATCCGCTTCCCGGCCGCCCCCTATCGGGCCACCTCGGGAGCTTCCGCGGACGGCGGCGTCCCCGAACGCCGCGCCACCTCCTCGGTCGCCCTCCCGACCCGCCGCTCCCGCGGCTTCCTGGGCGTGCTGATGGTGTTCACCGGCATCCTGTTCGTCTCCTTCTCCTCCCTGGTGCTGCTGGGCCTGGGCCTCAACCTGGCCGACCCGGAGAAGCCCAAGACCGACGAGTTCTTCATGAGCTCGGCCATCGCCGGCGCCCTCATGCTCCTGATCCTGTTCTGGGGCGTGCGCCTGTTCTGGCGAGGCCTGCACCGCAACCGCACCTGACCCCATGAAAACCCAACTTGGCAAGTGGAGACAATTCCACTATAAGTTGGTCGAGGGAGCGCACCATGAAACAGTCTCTTTTCACCCTGGCCATTTCCTTCAGCGTCCTCTTCGCCGCCGCGCCCGCCCGCGCCGGCGAGTATCTGCTCAACCTGGATCCCGACCACGACGCCAAGATCGCCCACGTCCGGCTCACCGCCGAGCTGGGCTTCGTGGCGCCGCTGTACCACAAGGTCCAATTCGGCGACGACGGCACCTATTTCGACTACGTCGAGGACGGCGGGCAGGGCCTGCTGTTCCCCTTCGCGCGGCTGACCACCGACGTCGCCCTGTGGGAGCGCCATCACCTGGTCTTCCTGTACCAGCCGCTCGAGTTCAACACCGTGAGCACGCTGCCGGCCCCCCTGCGCGTCTCGGGCGTAGACTTCGCCGAGGGCGAGGCCGTGCGCTTCAAGTACGGGTTCTCGTTCTGGCGCGCCTCCTACGTCTACGACCTGCTGAGCGACTCCCCCTGGGAGCTGGGCGTGGGCGCCTCGCTGCAGATTCGCAACGCGTCGATCACCTTCCAGAGCCTGGACGGCGAGCGCTTCGTCGAGAAGGAGGACAACGGACCGGTGCCCGCGCTGAAGGTCCGCCTGCGCCGCAACCACGGCGACTCGTTCTTCTGGGGGCTCGAGGCCGACGGCCTGTACACCAGCAACAAATTCATCAACGGCGCGGACTACAAGTTCACCGGCGCCATCCTCGACGCCTCGGTCTACGCCGGCTTCCGCCTCACGCCTGCGGTTTCCCTTTTCCTCAACGTCCGCTACCTCGGTGGCGGCGCCGAGGGCACCTCCGGGGAGCGGGAGAGCGCCGCCGATGACGGCGTCACCCGCAACTGGCTCAACACCGCCGCCGTCACGCTGGGCGTCACGGTGGAATAGCCTGCCCGCAATTCCGGTTTCGCCGCACGCATGGGAAGCACCCGGGGTCCGAACATGACACGACACCTGATTATCCTCCTTGCCCTCGTCCTCGCCCTCACCGCCTGCGGACAGTCCGCCGCGCCCGAGGAGAAGTCCGGGCCCGGGCCGGCCGCCGGCATGGCCATGAATCCCCCGATCCGCATGGTGCCACCGGGGAAGAAGGCCGAAGATCGGAAGAGCACACGTCTGAACTCCAGTCACCGAATACGATCT
>CALKWH010000066.1 GCA_938004375.1 uncultured Pseudomonadota bacterium | reverse complement strand
AGATCGTATTCGGTGACTGGAGTTCAGACGTGTGCTCTTCCGATCTCAGCTTCTACAACCAGTTCCGCTTCACCGCCCCCGGGCGCGTCCACCTGCAGGTGTGCCGCGGAACCGCCTGCCACGTGAAGGGCTCCCTGGACGTCCTCGAGACCCTGCAGCGCGAGCTCGGGATCGGACCCGGACAGACCACCCGCGACGGTGCCTTCAGCCTCGAGACCGTGGCCTGTGTGGGCGCCTGCAGCCTGGCGCCGGTGGTGGTCTCCAGCGGACCCGCCGCTGGCCCGGGCGGTGAGTTCCACGCCGGGATGGACGGCGAGAAGACCCGCACCCTGCTGACCAACCTGGAACAGGTGACCGCATGCAACGCCTGACCGACCCCTGCTGCCCGCGCTGCACCCACACCCCGTCCACGCCCTGCGTGCGCTTCGTGGACTGCCGCACCGAGGGCCCGCTCTGCCACGACGACCCGGCCTGCCGCGCCCGGCGTGACGAACTGAAGGCCGCCGCGCTCCGGCTCACCCCCGACCGCCCCGTGGTGACCATCGGCACCGGCACCTGCGGCCGCGGCGCCGGCGCCATGAAGGTGCTGGACGCGATCCGGGCCTGGGCCCAGGCCGGCGGCCACCCGGTACGGGTCGAAGAGACCGGCTGCATCGGCCTGTGCACCGCCGAGCCCCTCATGGACATCCAGGTGCCCGGCCGCGCACGCCTCTTCTACGGCAACGTGCGCCCCAACCAGGTCGCCCGCCTGCTCGAGGCCGTGATCGGCCGCGGCGAGGCCGCCCCCCGCTCCCTGGGCCAGCTGGCCGTAGACGGCGCCTCCTCCTGGGACGGCGTGGCCGACCTGTGGGCGCACCCCTTCTTCGCGCCCCAGAACCGCCGCGTCCTCACCCGCTGCGGCACCACCGACCCGGCCTCCCTGGACGCCTACCTGGCCGAGGGCGGCTTCCGGGCGTTCTCCCGGGCCGTCTCCTCGCTCACCCCGGCCGAGGTCATCGCCGAGGTCGAGACCTCCGGCCTGCGCGGGCGCGGCGGCGGCGGCTTCCCCACCGGTCGCAAGTGGCGCTTCGCCCAGGACACGCCCGCGGACCAGAAATACATGATCTGCAACGCCGACGAGGGCGACCCGGGCGCGTTCATGGACCGCGCGGTCATCGAGGGCGACCCGTACCGCGTGCTCGAGGGCCTCGCCATCGCGGCTTACGCCATCGGCGCCACCGAGGGGATCATCTACATCCGCGCCGAGTATCCGCTGGCCATCGACCGGCTCCAGGCCGCCATCGCCGACCTGACGGCCTGCGGGCTGCTCGGACACAACATCCTCGATTCCTTCTCCCTGCGACTGCGCATCAAGAAGGGCGCCGGCGCCTTCGTGTGCGGCGAGGAGACGGCCCTGATCCACAGCATCGAGGGCAAGCGCGGCATGCCCCGCCCGCGTCCGCCCTACCCGGCCGTGAGCGGCCTCTTCGGCCGGCCCACGGTCATCAACAACGTCGAGACCCTGGCCAACGTGCCCGACATCGTGCGCCACGGGGCTGCCTGGTTCTCCTCGGTGGGCGTGGGCGCCTCCACGGGCACCAAGGTGTTCGCCCTCTCGGGCAAGGTCGCGCGCACGGGCCTGGTCGAGGTGGACATGGGCACCCCGATCCGCACCATCCTCGAGGACGTGGGCGGCGGTATCCCCAACGGCAAGGCCTTCAAGGCCGCCCAGATCGGCGGTCCCTCGGGCGGCTGCCTGCCGGCGGCGTGCCTGGACACCGGCGTGGACTACGAGAACCTGAAAAAGGCCGGCGCGATGATGGGCTCGGGCGGCCTTGTCATCCTGGACGAGGACACCTGCATGGTGGACCTGGCCAAGTACTTCATGGAGTTCATCCAGAAGGAGAGCTGCGGGACGTGCATCCCCTGCCGCGAGGGCTCCCGCCGCATGCTCGAGATCCTCGACGCCATCTGCCGCGCCCCGGACGCGAAGGACAACTTCGCCACCCTGGAGCGCTTCCGCGGGGTGACCACCCTCGAGCACCTCGCCGGCGTGATCCGGTCCACCTCGTTGTGCGGCCTGGGGCAGACCGCGCCAAACCCGGTGCTGTCGACCCTCGCCAGCTTCCGCGAGGAGTACGAGGCGCACATCTACGAGCGACGGTGCCCGGCCGGCGTCTGCAAGGACTTCATCGAGTTCTCCATCGACGCCGCGAAGTGCACCGGCTGCACCCTGTGCGCCCGCAAGTGTCCGGTGGGCGCGATCCACGGCGCCCCCAAGAGCCCGCACTACGTGGTCCCCGAGAAGTGCGTCCGCTGCGGCGCCTGCCGCACGGCCTGCCGCTTCGACGCCGTGGTCGTGAAGTGAAGGAGTGAAGTCATGCCGCAGATCACCGTGAACGGAAAGAGCGTCCGCACCGAGCCCCACGAGAACCTCCTCGAGGTGCTGCGCCGCGAGGGCGTGCGGATCCCCACGCTGTGCCACTGGGAAGGTCTCCCGGCCGTGGGCGCCTGCCGCCTGTGCGTGGTCGAGCTCGAGGGTCAGGCGAACCTGGTGCCCGCCTGCGCCACGCCGGCCGTCGAGGGCATGCGGGTGCACACCCACTCCGCCCGCGTGGTGGACGCCCGCAAGACGATCATCGAACTGATCCTGGCCAACCACCCCGACGACTGTCTGTACTGCCCACGCAAGGGCTCCTGCGAGCTGCTACAGTTGGCCACCGAGCTCGGCGTCACCGAGCGGACCTACCGGGGCGCCCGCATCCGCCACGCCCGGGACGTGTCCAGCCCTTCCCTGGTCCGCGACCCCGAGAAGTGCATCCTGTGCGGCCGCTGCGTGCGCGTCTGCTCGCAGATCCAGGGCGTCGGCGCCATCGACTTCACCGGGCGCGGCGCGGCCACCCTGGTGGCCCCCGCCTTCATCGACGGGCTCAACGTCTCCTCCTGCGTCCACTGCGGCCAGTGCGTGATGGCCTGCCCCACGGGCGCCCTCACCGACGCCCGGCACCTGCGCCGGGTGACCGCCGCCCTCGACGACCCCCAGCTCACCGTGGTGATCCAGCACGCGCCCTCGGTGTCGGTCACCCTGGGCGAGTACTTCGGCTTCCCGGCCGGCACCGACGTCGACGGCCTGCTGGTCGCCGCGCTCCGGCGCCTGGGGTTCAAGGTCGTGTTCGACACCTCGTTCACCGCCGACCTCACCGTGATGGAGGAGGCCTCCGAGCTCGTGGAGCGCATCCGCCACGGCGGGCCGCTGCCCATGTTCACCTCGTGCTCCCCGGCCTGGGTGCGCTACGTGGAGACCTTCCATCCCAGATGGCGGGAGCACGTCTCCACCTGCAAGAGCCCGCAGCAGATGATGGGCGCGCTCATCAAGAACGTGTGGGCGAAGCGCCAGGGCGTGCCCGCGGACCAGGTGTTCTCGGTCTCCGTGATGCCCTGCACCGCGAAGAAGGCCGAGGCCCGGCGCCCGGAGATGCTCACCGACGGGCGCTTCGACGTGGACGCCGTGCTGACCGTGCGCGAGCTCGCCGAACTGATCGTCATGAAGGGGGTAGACTTCCGCACCCTCGAGCCGAGCCGGCCGGATCGCCCCTTCGGCGCCCGCTCCTCGGCCGGCAAGCTCTTCGGGGCCACCGGCGGCGTCCTCGAGGCCGCGCTGCGCACGGCGGCCTTCCTGCTCACCGGGAAGAACCCGACGGCGGACCTGACCGCCCTGCGCGACTCGGACGGCGTGCGCGAGCTCACCCTGGAGGTTGGCGGCCTGGAACTGAAGGTGGTGGCGGTCTCCGGTCTGGCCGCGGCCGCCCGCGTGCTCGGCGAGATCGAGTCCGGGCACCTCAAACCCCACCTGGTCGAGGTCATGAGCTGCCCCGGCGGCTGCGTCGCCGGCGGCGGTCAGCCCTACGGCACCGACGCCGCGGCCGTGGCCGCCCGCGTGCAGGCGCTGCATCGACTCGACCGGGGCGCGCCCGTGCGCTTCGCCCACGAGAACGCCGAGATCGGCGACCTGTACCGGGAGGTCCTGGGCGAGCCCCTGGGCGAGCTCAGCCATCGCCTGCTGCACACGCACCAGGCAGGAGGGAACCATGCCGGCTGACGCCGCCCCCGTCACGCAGTACATCCGCACGCTCCCGGATCGCTGCCGGGTCTGCTACTCGTGCGTCCGGTCCTGCCCGGCCAAGGCCATCCGCATCGTGGACGGCCAGGCGGACGTGATCGCCGAGCGCTGCGTGGGCTGCGGACACTGCGTGCGCACCTGCAGCCAGAAGGCCAAGCAGGTGGTGGGCGCCCTCGATCAGGCCCGCGCCCTCTTCGCCGAGGGCCGTCCGGTGGCCGCGCTGGTGGCCCCGAGCTACCCGGCCGAGTTCGCCGACATCTCCACCAGCCACTTCGTGGGCACGCTCCGGTCCCTGGGCTTCTCCCGCGTGGTCGAGGTCGCCTTCGGCGCCGATCTGGTCGCCCGCCGGTACCGCCAGCTCTACCAGCGCGGGACCCCGGGGCCCCTGATCGAGGCCTCCTGCCCGGCGGTGGTCTCCTTCATCGAGAAGTACCACCCCAACCTCGTCGGCGCGCTGGCCCCGGTGATCTCCCCCATGGTGGCCACCGGCCGGCTGGTGAAACGCCGCTACGGCGCGGACCTCGCCTGCGTGTTCATCGGACCGTGCGTGGCCAAGAAGGGCGAGGCCGAGCGCTTCGGCGCCGACGTCGACTGCGCCATCACCTTCGCCGAACTGCGCGCGTGGCTCGACGAGGCCGGCCTGACCTCGGGGGATGCGATCCCCTCCGAGTTCGATCCGCCCCACGCCCGCGGCGGCGGTGTGTACCCGCTCTCCCACGGCGTCTTCCACACCGCCGGAATCGAGGAGGATCTGTTCTCCCACGACACCCTCTCGGCCACCGGCCGCAGCGAGTTCCTCGAGGCCATCCACGAGCTCGAGCAGGGGGACTTCTCCGCCCGCTTCGTCGAGCTGCTCGCCTGCCCGGGTTGCGTGATGGGCGCCGGAATGAGCTCGGCCTGCCAGCTCCACGCCCGGGAAGCCCAGGTCGCCCGCGTCGCCAGGGAGCGCCGCGACATGTTCGACCTGGACCGCTGGAAGACCGAGCTGGACGCCGCCTCCGACCTGCGCCTCGAGCGCGAGTACGACCCCGAGGATCGGCGCCTCGCCTCTCCGGGTTCGGACCAGCTCGCCGGCATCCTGCGCCAGATGGGCAAGATCTACCCCGAGGACGAACTCAACTGCGGGGCCTGCGGCTACGACTCCTGCGTGGAGCACGCCATCGCGATCTACAAGGGGCTGGCCGAGGACAAGATGTGCCTGCCCTTCACCATCGAGCGCCTCGAGAAGACCGTGAACGCGCTCGAGCGCTCCCAGGAGGAGCTCGCCCACGCCCAGGCCGCCCTGATGCACTCGGAGCGGCTCGCCTCCATGGGCCAGCTGGCCGCCGGCATCGCCCACGAGGTGAACAACCCCCTCGGGGTGGTCCTGCTCTACGCTCACATCCTGAAGGAACGCTGCGAGCACGATCCGGCCGTCTCCTCGGAGATCGCGCTCATCGCCGAGCAGGCCGACCGCTGCAAGAAGATCGTATCCGGGCTCCTGCAGTTCGCGCGGCGCAACAAGGTCATCCGCCAGCCCGTGGACCTCACCGCGATGGTCCAGCACCTGGCCCGCACCATGGACACCGTGCCCGGGATCTCCTGGGAGGTGCGCGCGGACATGGAAGACCCGGTGGCCGAGCTCGACCAGGACCAGATCGTCCAGGTGCTCACCAACCTCGTCACGAACGCGCAGGACGCCATGCCCGAGGGCGGGCGGATCACCGTCACCGCCGACGGCACCCCCGCCCGGGTGCGGATCGCCGTGTCCGACACCGGCTGCGGCATCGCGCGGGAGAACATCTCCCGGATCTACAGCCCCTTCTTCACGACGAAGAAGATCGGCAAGGGCACCGGCCTGGGCCTGGCCGTCTCCTACGGCATCATCAAGATGCACTCCGGGGACATCCAGGTCGAGACCAACGCCGACCCGGCCGCCGGACCGACCGGGACCACCTTCATCATCTCCCTGCCCCGCCGGGAAGGGGAGTAGGAAACATGAGGAGAACCATGAGTGAGACGACGGTACTGCTGGTGGACGACGACGCCGACTTCCTGCTTCAGGGACGGCTCCAGCTCGAGCAGCTCGGCTGCCGCGTGATCGAGGCCCGCTCCCGGCGCGAGGCCGTCTCCATCCTCGAGGGGACCCGCCCCGACGCGGCGGTGATCGACCTGATGATGGAGGACCCGGACGCGGGCTTCACCCTGGCCTATCAGATCAAGGGCCGGTACCCCGATCTGCCGGTGATCATGACCACGGCGGTCACCTCGGCCACCGGCCTCACCTTCGAGAAGGTCCCCGGCCAGGACTGGATCCGCGCCGACGTCATCCTCTCGAAGCCCGTGCGCGCGGCCCAGCTGCGCGCCGAGCTGGAAAGGCTGCTGGGCCATGTCCTCTGACACCGACACCCTCCGCCTCGCGGTCGTCGACGACGAGCTCGGCATCCGCCTCGGCGTCACGTCCATCCTCTCGGACCTCGTGGTCGACGTCCCCGAGGTGGGCTGCCGGGTCCGGCTGCAGGTGTCCTCCTGGGCCGACGGGGAGAGCTTCCTCGCCGCCCTGGACGAGACGGCTCCGCAGATCGTGCTGCTGGACTCCAAGCTGCCGGGCATCGGCGGCATGGAGCTCCTCGAGGGCACGCTCTCCGGGCGGCCCGACGTGGTCACCATCATGATCACCGCCTACGCCACCCTCGAGAGCGCCGTGCGCGCCACCAAGCTCGGCGCGTACGACTTTTTGGCCAAGCCCTTCACCCCCGAGGAGCTGCGGGTCACCGTGCGCAAGGCCATCCACCACCACGTGCTGGCCGCCCAGGCCCGCCGGCTGATGGAGGAGAACCGCCGGGTGCGCTTCCAGTTCATCTCGGTGCTCGCCCACGAGCTCAAGAGCCCGATCAACGCCGTCGACGGCTACCTCGACCTGATCCGCAACCGGCTGCTCGGAGACGATCTGGCCGCCTACGGCGACATGATCGAGCGCAGCTCGCTGCGCATCGGCTGCATGCGCAAGCTCATCAACGACCTGCTGGACCTGACCCGCATCGAGAGCGGCCAGCGCGTCCGCACCCTGGAGCCCCTGGACCTCCTGGAGCTGGCCCGGGCCGCGATCGAGGGGCAGGAGAACGCCGCCCGCGCCCTGGAGCTGGACGTCTCCCTCGAGGTAGAGCCGGGGCTCACCCTGCAGGCCGACCGCATGGAGCTCGAGATGATCCTGAACAACCTGGTCTCCAACGCGGTGAAGTACAACCGCCAGGGGGGCCGCGTGACCGTGCGCCTGACCCGGCGCGACGGTGCGATCGAGCTCGAGGTCGCCGACACCGGCTGGGGCCTCGCCCCCGAGGAGGCCGCCCGGCTCTTCGCGGACTTCGTCCGCATCAAGAACGATCACACCCACGACATCCCAGGCTCCGGCCTCGGGTTGTCGCTGGTGAAGAAACTGAGCGCACTTTACGGCGGATCGGTCGCTGTGGAGAGCGAGCCCGGGGTGGGCTCGACCTTCCGCGTCCGGCTGCCGTTCTAACCTTCCTCCGCCCGAAACCGGCGGAGCTGTTCAAAAGGAGTATTGATCATGGCGAAAATCCTCTGCATCGACGACGACCGCGACGTAATCGAGTTCCTGACCCTGACGCTGAAGGCGGCCGGTCACACCGTGGAGACCGCGCCCGACGGCGCGGCGGGCTTCCAGAAGGCCCTCGCGTTCCTGCCGGACCTGATCGTCCTCGATGTGATGATGGCCAACACCACCGAGGGCGTGGGCACCGCCTTCGACATCCGCGGCAACGCGACCATCGCCAAGACGCCCATCATCATGCTGACCTCCATCAACCAGGAGTTCGGAAACGCCTTCAAGCTGCAGGCCGACGGCAAGAGCCTGCCGGTGGACGACTTCGTCGAGAAGCCCATCGCCAGCAAGACCCTGCTCGAGAAGGTCAACCGCCTGTTGAAACGCTGACCCCTTCGCCCCCGAGTCGGCCGACTCCCGGAGGTGGTCGCCTCCCGGAGTCGGCCTCTCACCGGACCCGGCGGCCATCCCCGCCGGGCCCCGTCCCTTGCGCAAAAATCAATTAATTCTCGACATTAAGTATTGATCTTTCGGACCCACATGTTGTAGTTTACGTTGCCTTTCGCAAGGAGTTTGCACATGCGGCACTTTCTGGCACTTTTTATTTTTGCTCTCGGAACCTTCGCCCCCGTCGGCGCCTTCGCCGCGTGCCCGAAGGAAAACCAGATGAAGCTGCGCGAAGCCGTCATGCGGGCCATCGAGAAGATCGAGGCCTACGACCACCAGGACGGCCTGGACCTCGTCACGGATGGCCTCAAGTACGCCTCGGGCGATTGCAGGGACACCGAGCACGGGTTGAACCTGATGCAACTGAAGGGCATCGCGCTGTTCTATCTGAACAAGACGGCGCCGGCCCGCGAGGCCCTGATGGAGTTGTTCAAGGTCAAGGAGGACGCCAAGCTGCTCGACAAGGTGGCGAACCCGAAGCTGGCCGCTTTCTATGCCCAGGTCCTCGCCGAGTACAAGAAGCAGCTCCAGGCGAAGGCCGACACCAAGGCCCGCATCAAGGAGCTCGAGGACGCCACCGGCATGCCCCCCGAGCCCGCCGAGGACACCACCGTCCCCATCGAGCACACGCCCCGCGAGAAGGGCCAGCGCGGCCGCGGCCTCACCGTGTTCTGCCGCGTCAAGGACGACCTGAAGGCCGCCAAGGTCGTGCTCTTCCTCGAGGGCGCCGGCGGCGCCTGGACCGAGCTCGAGATGAAGAAGGTCGGCGTGCGCCGCTACGTCTCCACCCTGACCCCGCAGCAGACGGCCACCCCGATGCTCAAGTACTATCTCATGGTCTTCTCGGCCGAGAACAAGCCGGTGGCCGCCTCCGGGAACTCCGCCAAGCCCCACACCGTGCCCATGGAGATCCCCTCCGAGACCGACACCACGCCGGCCCCGGACAAGAACCCGCCCAAGGACACCCCCAAGGACACCCCCGCGGGGACCGAAGATCCCGCCAAGGACCCCGGCGCGGATGACCCCGCCAAGGATCCCGGCGCGGACGATCCCGCCAAGGACCCCGGCAAGGACCCCGGCAAGAAGCCCGAGCAGGTCATGGAAGATGACGAGGTGAAGAAGACCGTCGAGGACGAGCCCGACGAGTTCAGAAAGGCCCGCCGTGCCCTGACCGCTCGCCCGGCCTGGGACGCGGGCGCCATGCCCATGTTCTTCATGTTCGCCGGCTACGGCTTCTCCACCGGCCTGGTCTCGGATCGCACCGAGGCCAAGGGCGCCGAGATCAACACCGGCTTTGGCACGGCCTCGGTGCTCCACCTCGAGCTGGGTTACATGATGGACCGTCGGACGGCCTTCTCGGGCGTGTTCCAGTTGGGCATGGTGGGCGTCGACACCAATCTGCGCCCCGCCGACGAGGAATACCAGACCACCAAGAACGACTTCTACTTCACCGACTCCATGCGCAACGACATGCGGTTCCTGGTGCGCTACAAGAACCTCTCGATCCCCATGGATCTGGGCGCCAAGCTGCGCTGGCGGCACTACTGGGGCCTGGGCCTGGGCGGTGGCCGGCTGCGCCACGCGGCGCCCGCCTCCGTCGAGGAGAACAATTCGGTGAAGGAGTACGCCGACACCCACTTCTCGTCGGGCACCATGTTCAACGGCTACGGCGGCGCCCAGCTGTGCTTCACCGACTCCTGCGGGGCCAACCTGCAGTTCGAGGTCTCCTACCTGGCCACCTTCAGCCTGGAGCCCGGCAACACCAGCTACGCCCACTTCGATTTCATCCTGGGATTTTCGCTGATCTTCTGATTCGCACGTCTCCGGGCAAACCTACCGCAGGGGCCGTCGACGCGGCGCCCTGAGGAGTGAGTGATGAAGTTTCACGGTTTTCTTCTGTTCTTCCTGCTCTTCTCGATCCTTCCGGCCCTCCCGGAGGCCGCCGCCCAGAACATGGGCATGGGGGGGCCCGGCATGCAGAGATCGGAAGAGCACACGTCTGAACTCCAGTCACCGAATACGAT
>CALKWH010000065.1 GCA_938004375.1 uncultured Pseudomonadota bacterium | reverse complement strand
CTCGAGGTCTTCCTGCATCTCCGAGGCGTGCTGGTAGCGATCCTCGACCTGCCGGGTGAGCGCCTTCATGATGATGCGCTCCATCTCGGCGGGGATCTCCTTGTTCACCTCGCGGGGCTTCGGGATGTCGACGTTGCGGACCTTCTCGAGGACGGTCAGGTCGCTCTCGCCGGTGAACAGCGGGCGCGAGGTGAGCATCTCGAAGAGCAGGGTGCCGATGGCGAAGATGTCCGAGCGGTGGTCGATGGGCAGGCCGCGGATCTGCTCGGGGGACATGTACCCGAACTTGCCCTTGAGCACGCCGGCGGCCGTGTGGGACGAGCGGTCGCGGGCCTTGGCGATGCCGAAGTCGATGATCTTGATGTCGCCTTCGTACGAGATCAGGATGTTCTGCGGGCTCACGTCGCGGTGGATGATGCCCAGCGTCTGGCCCTGGGCGTCCTTCTTCTTGTGGGCGTAATCGAGGCCCTCGCAGATCTTGCTGATGATGTAGGCGGCCTGGAACGGATTCATGTAGGCGCGCTGCTTCTTGAACTTGCTCAGGATCTGCAGCAGGTCCTTGCCCCAGATGAACTCCATCGCGATGAAGTGGTGGCCCTCGATGCGGCCGAGCTCGTAGATGCCGGCGATGTTGGGGTGGTTCAACTGGCCCGAGATCTTGGCTTCATCGATGAACATCTTGATGAAGTCCTTGTCGTCGCTCATGTTCGGATGGATCCGCTTGATGGCGATGATCTTCTCGAACCGGGCCGCGCCGCTGGTCTTGGCGCGGAAGATCTCGGCCATGCCGCCGATGGCGATGCGGTCGAGCAGAAGATATTTTCCGAACTGGATGGGACGACGTGTCGTCATGCGCTGCAACCTCGGTCCATGAGTGATGGCGCGCGGACGGTATCCGTGCGAGACGGCAATGTATCACATATGGGCGGTCGAGTTCAACCGCGCATTGGCGTCCGGGGTCCTAGATGAGTCCGATCTCGGTGAGCTGCTGCTTCGAGACCGTGGTGGGGGCGCCGGTCATGCGATCCACGCCCGTGACGGTCTTGGGGAAGGCGATGACGTCGCGGATGGAGTCCTGGCCCTGTAAGATGGCGATGATGCGGTCCAGGCCAGCGGCGAACCCCGCGTGGGGCGGAACGCCGTAGCGGAAGGCCTCGAGCAGGAAGCCGAACTTCTCGGCGCAGTCCTCCCGCGTGATGCCCAGGGCGTCGAACACCCGCTGCTGGATCCCGGGGTCGAAGATCCGCACGCTGCCGCCGCCCACCTCGTTGCCGTTGACCACCAGGTCGTACGCCAGCGCCTTGACCTCGCCCTGGCGTTCGGTGCCCAGCAGGTCCAGATCCTCGGGGCGGGGGTGGGTGAACGGGTGGTGCGAGGACACCCACTGGCCCTGGTCGTTCTTCTCGAACATGGGGAAATGGATGACCCACTCGGCGGCGAACTTGTCCGGCGAGGTGAGCTTCAACTGGGCGGCGACCTCGCGGCGCAGGTTGTCCATGACCTTGTGGGTGAGCTTGGGCTCGTCGGCGACGATGAACAGCGTGTCGTCGGGCTCGCCCTCGAGCAGGCGGATCAACTCGGCGGTCTCCTCGGGGGTGAAGGCCTTGGCGGCCGACCCCGTGAGCTCGGTGGCGGACTTGACCTTGAGCCACACGAGGCCCTTGGCGGGGCCGATCTCCTGGCGCTTGACCCACTCGGTGAGCTCGTCGAGCTTCTTGCGGGAGAAGAACTCGGCGGACTTGGGCACGCGCATGCCCTTGACCAGGCAGCCGCGGGCGGCGGCGTCGCGCAGCACGGCGAAGCCGCAGGCGGCCGCGAACCCGTCGAGCACCACGTGGTGCAGATCGAAGCGCAGGTCGGGCTTGTCGGTGCCGTACTTCTCCATGGCCTCGGACCACTCCATGCGCGGCAGCGGCGAGCACTGGAAGTACTTGTCCTGCTGCTCCCAGATGGTCACGGCCAGGCCCTCGACCAGGCGCAGCACCGTCTCCATGTCGGCGAACGAGATCTCGAGATCGATCTGCGTGAACTCGGGCTGGCGGTCGCCGCGGGGATCCTCGTCGCGGAAGCACTTGGCGATCTGGAAGTAGCGGTCGAAGCCGGACACCATGAGCAGCTGCTTGTAGATCTGCGGGCTCTCGGCCAGCGCGTAGAACTGGCCCTTGTTGATCCTGGAGGGCACCAGGAAGTTGCGGGCGCCGCCGGGCGTGTACTTGACCATGTACGGGGTCTCGACCTCGAGGAAGCCGTTGGCGCCCAGGTAGTCGCGCACCGCGCGGGCGGTCTTCGCGCGCACCGTGAGGTTGCGCAGCATCTCGGGGCGGCGCAGGTCCAGGTAGCGGTACTGCAGGCGCGTGTCCACGTTGGCGGAGGTGCCGTCGGCGATGGGGAAGGGCACCGGCTCAGATCGGAAGAGCGTCGTGTAGGGAAAGAGTGTAGATCGCGGGGGGCAGGGTGTCAGTAAAAAATAAAAAACAGGAGA
>CALKWH010000064.1 GCA_938004375.1 uncultured Pseudomonadota bacterium | reverse complement strand
AGATCGTATTCGGTGACTGGAGTTCAGACGTGTGCTCTTCCGATCTTGCACCTGGACCTCACCGCCCGGTTGGTGCGTCTCTCGCTGGCGCTGGTCCTGGGCGTAAATTTCTGAGGAGGAAAGATCCGTCATGAGAACCCTGGATGCCGCGATCACGATCAGGTGGGGAGCCCTCGTTTGCGCGCTGCTGATCTGCGTCGGCTGCCGCACCTCCACCCTCATGCGCGTGGCCGTGCCGCCGTCCCAGGTGGAGCGCGTGAATCAGGCGGCGCGCTTCGACGGGGGAACCGTCGTTCTTCACGTGGCCGGTCAAGGACAAGTGAAGGTCGAGGAGGTCCGGCGCCTGCGGGTCGTCACCGTCGACGGCCGGGTCAACCCCGTGCCCCTGCCGGCCAAAGCGACCCGCTCTGCAGATCTTCTTGTGCTGCTCAAACCCAAAGGCGGGAGCCTGCAGTTCGAGCTCCAGAAGGTGGATTACCTACTGGTCGACGCGACGGTTCCGAGACCCTGGACGGCGCTGGACTACCTGACCGCCGTCATCGTCGTGGGCGGCCCGGTCCTGCTGGGCGTCCTGCTCCCGGCGTTCATATTTATGAACCTGGGAGACGACGAGTTCCATCCAGTAACTTACGGGAAGTGAAACCGGAATCGCGCCGCGCAGGGGGTACACAACCCGGGGGAATTGTGCTAAGCATCCCGGGCGACGTGGACGTCGCGGGAGGTTTCGACCCATGCGCGATTATCGTGAGATTCCCCTGTGGAAGGACGTGTCCGAGGCCGACTGGAACGACTGGCGCTGGCAGCTGGGCCACGCCGTGCGCGACGTCGACGCCCTGCAGCAGGTGCTGCCGCTGACCCGCGACGAGGAGCGGGAGGTCCGCGCCACCACCCAGACCTTCGACATGGCGATCACGCCGTATTATCTCACGCTCATCGAGCCGGGGAACCGCGAGGATCCCGTGCGCAAGCAGGCGGTGCCCACCATCCTCGAGACCCAGGTCCACATGGGCGACCTGCTCGATCCCCTCGACGAGGACGTGGACTCCCCGGTCCACGGGCTCACCCACCGCTACCCGGACCGCGTGCTGCTGCTGGTGACCCAGCGCTGCTCGATGTACTGCCGGCACTGCACCCGCCGGCGCAAGGTCGGCGAGATCGACCACCACCTGGACAAGGAGGCCCTGGACAAGCAGCTGGCCTACATCCGGGCGACCCCCGCGGTGCGCGACGTGCTGATCTCCGGCGGCGATCCCTTCACGCTGCCCACCGACCAGCTCGAGTACATCCTGAAGGCCGTGCGAGAGATCGAGCACGTCGAGATGATCCGCATCGGCACGCGCATGCCGGTGGTCCTGCCCCAGCGCATCACCGACGAGCTCTGCGACATGCTGCGCAAGTACCACCCGCTGTACATCAACACGCACTTCAACCACCCCAACGAGATCACCCCCGAGTCCAAGAGGGCCTGCGAGATGCTGTCCTACGCCGGCATCCCCCTGGGGAACCAGACCGTGCTGCTGCGCGGCGTGAACGACTGCCCCCACGTCATCAAGAAGCTCATGCACGGGCTGCTGAAGATCCGTGTGCGGCCGTACTACCTGTACCAGTGCGATCTGTCCCGGGGCATCTCCCATTTCCGCACGAGCATCTCCAAGGGCATCGAGATCCTCGAGAGCCTGCGCGGCCACACCACCGGCATGGCGGTGCCCATGTTCGTCGTGGACGCCCCCGGCGGCGGCGGCAAGATTCCCATCGGCCCGCAGTACCTGATCTCGCGCAACGACCACCTGTCGATCCTGCGCAACTACGAGGGCGTGATCACGGTCTATCACGAGAACACGGCGCCGGGCTCGGTGTGCGGCCACGACGAGGCCTGCTCGGACGCCCGCTACCAGGTGAAGAAGGGCGTCGCCCGCATCTTCACGCACCCCGAGGAGATCATCGAGCCCTCGCAGAAACCCCGGAAGCTCCAGTGACGCGCGCCGCCCGCCTGTTCCTGACCGTCTGCACCTGCGCCTTCCTGTTCCCCGCTGCCGGCTGCTCCGGTGACGGGGACGGCGGCG
>CALKWH010000063.1 GCA_938004375.1 uncultured Pseudomonadota bacterium | reverse complement strand
CGGCGGCCACCGAGATCTACACTCTTTCCCTACACGACGCTCTTCCGATCTTAGCTGGTGGAGGCGTCGTAGCAAAAGGCCTGGGTCATAGGACTCCCGGGCGCCTGGGGAAGGTCCGTCGAACGACGGTGCCCGGGCGACGTCGCAATCATTGTCGGACCCGGAAAGTAAGTGTTGCAGGAAAAGTGCTGCGGGCGTGAGGTTTCAAGTTGAGAGTCCCCTGCGGTCATTCGAATTCCAGCAGAAGTGGAAAATTCCAGCGGTACGCCCCATGGGGATGTGGAGGGGAATCAGAGGCGTGGTGGGTTCCAAACGGTCAAAACGGTCAGGCCGTTAGGGAACGAACTCCCAGCCGCCGAGGGCCTTGGCGCAGACCTCGGGGCCGGTCTTGTCCCTTCGGTCGAAGTTGCACGTCACGACCCAGGCGGCGTTTTGACCGGGTTGCTTCATCAAGGTAATGATGGCTTTCTGACGCTCACCCTGGGGATTTTGACCGCTGACCTGACACACCGCGCCGGGGGGCAGTTGCCCCGGCACTTTGGAGACGTCTTTCAAGGGAATCTTGGTCATTTCACGGAGGCAATTCTCCGGTTCATCCACGGGTCGGAAGGTCTCGCCCGGGTTCTGGGGGTCCAGCGGAAGGACCGGCGTGACGACGATACTCCCCATGAAGGCGTCGTCGAAGTCACCCGGCGTCTCCTGAAACACCGCCTTCGCGTCCGGCTGACCGATCCCTCTCAGAATGTCAGGACGGTGCACCAACCCCGCCGGCACCTTCATGGAGAAGCCGGGGCCGGTCAGTTTATCGATTTTGACGATCTCGAGTGGTTCCCTACGTGACTCCCGGTTCCGGCAGGAGAGTGACATCAGTACTGGAACCGCTGCAAGAAAAGGAATGAGCCGAAGAAACGTCGAACGCGAGAACATGGGGGCTCCTTGGTTTTCCTTCATCACCTCGGGCTCAGACGTACTTGTCGCGGATGGCCAGGATCACGTCGAGGAGGTCGAAGAATACGTCGATGAGCTCGGGGTCGAACTGCTTGCCGCGCTCCTCGCGCAGGATGCCAAGGACGCGGTCGTCGGACCAGGCCTCCTTGTAGGAGCGGGCCGAGCACAGGGCGTCGAAGACGTCGGCGATGGCGGTGATGCGCGCGGCGAAGGGAATGTCCTCACCGCAAAGGCCGGGGTTCCCCGCGCAGGTGGGCACCAGGTTCTCCGGGTCCACCGCGGAGCAGGGGTAGCCTCGTCCGTCCCAGCGCTGGTGGTGGTGCAGCGCGATCTCGCGGCACACGGTGTCGAGCTCGGACTCGGGGTTGCGGAAGAGGTCGGCGCCGTAGACGGTGTGACACCGCATCACGGCAAACTCCTCCTCGGTGAGCTTGGCCGGCTTCTTCAGGATGCTGTCGGCGATACCCACCTTGCCCACGTCATGGAGCATGGCGGCGAGCCGGATCAGGTCCTTGCGCTTGCGCAGCTCGTCGATGGAGACGCCGCGGCGAAGGGCCCAGCGGTGATAGATCTCGGCCGAATAGGCGCCCACGCGCTGGACGTGGGCCCCCGTCTCCTTGGGGTCGCGCAAAGCGGCCATCATCATCATGCGCAGGACCATCTCGCGGGTCATCAGGCCGCGCTCGATGGCCGAGGCCGCGTGCCGGGCGAACACCGTGGCGAGCATCCCGTCGTGGTGGGTGAACGGGACCGTGCGGCCGGCGGCGTCGGTGGCGTTGATGATCTGGAGCACGCCGGTCACCTGGCTCTGGGACTTGAGCGGGATGGTGAGCAGGCTGTGGGTACGGAAACCCGTGCGCTCGTCGAACGAGCGGTTGAAGTGATAGGGCGCCTCGGCCGGGATCAGGTAGGCGTCGTCGATGAGCAGCGTCTCGCCGGTGAGGGCCACATAGCCGACAATGCTCTTCTCGTCGATGGGCACCTCGAGGCTGGTGTAGATGTGCTTGTTGTTGGCGTCCTGCTCATACAGGTCGTCGTTGTGGACGTAGCGGAACACCAGTCGGCCGTTCTCGACCAGGAAGATGGAGCCTGCCCGCGCGCCCGAGAGCTTGCGGCTCTCGAAGAGGACGCGGTCGAGGATGGTGTCGATGTCCTTGAGTTGGTTCAGGCCGTCGGCGATGTCGAGCACCCGCTCCAGTGAACCTTCCCGTTGCGCGTCGGCCATGGACCCGTCCTTCGCGCCGCCCGGCGGGCGGCCATTACTGGTTGAGCTGCTTCTTCAGGATCTGGCTGGGCTTGAAACTGAGCACGCGGCGGGCCGCGATCTCGATGTTCTCGCCGGTCTTGGGGTTGCGCCCCGGACGGGCGTGCTTCAGGCGCACGGAGAAGTTGCCGAAGCCGCTGAGCTTCACGCTCTCGCCCTTCTCCAGCGCGTGCTTCATGGTGTCGAACACGGCATCCACGAGATCCGACGCATCCCTCTTGGACAGACCGGACACGCTGGCATAGACCTTTTCCACGATATCGGTTTTCGTCATGAAAGACCTCCTCGGACGTGGTCATCAAACACGACCGAAAACGGAAAGTCAACCCCTATCAACCACTTTGGCGGGACAGGCGCATGGACGGCAAGGAGGGAAGACCGCACGAACCGGTCGTCGCAGGGCCACTCTATCCCGATTTCGATCCCGATTTCATGCGTGATCACTTAAGGGATTGATGACGTATATTTGTTAGTGGCTATCAGGGTATTCAAAAAAGTATTCCATGAGAGGTGGAATATTCGATTTCGATTTCGATTTCGATTTCGATTTCGATTTGGTTTTCGATGAGTAGAAATATAAGTCGAAAATGGGGGAGTTTACTTGTTCACCTGGAAGGTGCGGTCACCCTTCTCGAGGAAGGCGACGATCTGGTTCGCGGAGGCCAGGCCGGCGTTGATGTTGGCCTCGGAGGTCTCGGCGCCCATCTTCTTCTTGGTGGCGTGGTACCGGTTGCCGCACTTCTCGGCCAGCTCGGCGTGGCAGTCCGGAGCGATGTCGGTGGCGTAGCGCAGATCCTCGCGCTCGGCCAGGATCGCCTTCAGGCCGTCCTCGTCGATGACCTCCTTGCGGGCGGTGTTGATCAGCATGGCTCCCTTCTTCATCTTCGACATCATCGCGTAATTGATGGACTTCTTGGTCTCGGCGTTAGCCGGGATGTGCAGGGAGATGACGTCGCAGGCCGCGTACAACTCCTCGGCGGTGGCGCAGGGCTTCACGCCCTCGGCGGCCATCTTGTCGGCGGGCACGAAGGCGTCGTAGGCCAGGATCTCCATGCCGAAGCCGCGGGCGATCTGGGCCACGAAGCGGCCCACGTTGCCGTAGGCGTGGATGCCCAGCTTCTTGCCGCGCAGCTCGCCGCCGTTGCCCTCGGTGAACTTGTTGCGGGCGAGGTAGAGCATCATGCCGAAGGCCAGCTCGGCTACGGCGTTGGAGTTCTGCCCGGGGGTGTTCATCGCGCAGATGCCCTTCGCGGTGGCTGCGGCCAGATCGATGTTGTCGTAGCCCGCGCCGGCGCGCACGATGACCTTCAGGTTGTTCGCGGCGGCGATCACGTCCGCCGAGGCCTTGTCCGAGCGGATGATCATCGCGTCGACATCGGCGACGGCCTTCAGCAGGTCCGCCTTGTCGGTATACTTCTCTAGCTTCACGAGCTCATAACCGGCGGCATCGAAGATCTTCTGGATGCCATCCACGGCCACCTTGGCAAAGGGTTTCTCCGTCGCGAGCAGCACTTTCTTGGACATGTCACACTCCTGGGTGAAAGAACGGCGATCGCCCACGGCGTCGCCCGGACGTGGAGAATAATTTCTCCTGCGCCCACGCCAAGACAATGGCACGTCAGAAAGGGTTTTTCAAGGGGTTCGTGACCGGCGGGGTCAGGCGCGCTTGCGGCGCAGGGTGAGGGCCAGGCCTAAAAGGGCGAGCAGCCCGAAGGAGAGGTCGGGGCGGCCGTCGCCCCCGGAGGTGGAGCAGCCGCCGCCGCCGCGGAGCTTGCCCGTGACGATCTGCGGATCGTCGTCGTCGTCCACGGGATCGAGGTAGTTCAAAAGGCCGTCGCCGTCGTCGTCCTCACGGCCCTCCTCGGTGTCACTGCGGCCATCGCCGTCGGAGTCGGTGTCGAGCCAGTTCACGAGCCCGTCGTCATCCGCGTCGTCTTCGCCGGTCGCATCGGCGTCCCCGCGCTCCACGCTGGTGTCGAGGCCGTCCCCGTCGTCGTCCGGATCCAACGCGTCGATGTCCCCGTCCCCGTCGGTGTCGACCGGGTCGTCCACGTCGCCGCCCACCTCGGTGAGGTCGTCGAGGCCGTCCCCGTCGCTGTCCGCCAGGTTCGGGTTCGTGCCCAGGCCGAGCTCCTGCCCGTTGGTCAACCCGTCCCCGTCGTTGTCGCCCAGGGGACCGTCTCCGTCATCCGGATCGAGGTAATTCGGGACCCCGTCGCCGTCCAGGTCGCCGGTGCCCTCCTCGGTGTCGGTACCACCGGCGCCGTCGCTGTCGGTGTCGTGCCAGTTGGCGAGACCGTCGCCGTCCACGTCGTCATCACCCAGGGCGGTCGCGTCCGTGCGCTCCACGAGCGTGGGGATGCCGTCCCCGTCGTCGTCCGGGTCCACCGCGTCGATGTCCCCATCGCCGTCGGTGTCGATCGGATCGTCCAGATCACCGCCCACCTCTGTAAGATCGCCAATTCCGTCCCCGTCGCTGTCGGCGAGGTTCGGGTTGGTACCCAGAACGAGCTCCTGGGCGTTGGTCAAACCGTCCCCGTCGTCGTCCCCCAGAGGTCCGTCTCCGTCGTCCGGGTCGAGATAATTCAGAATCCCGTCACCGTCCAGATCGCCGGTGCCCTCCTCGGTGTCGGTACCGCCGGTGCCGTCGCTGTCGGTGTCGTGCCAGTTCGCGAGACCGTCGCCGTCCACGTCGTCATCGCCCAGCGCGGTCGCGTCCGTGCGCTCCACGAGCGTGGGAATACCGTCCCCGTCGTCGTCCAGATCCAGGGCATCAATGAAGCCATCCCCGTCGGTGTCCCGCGGGTCGTTCCAGTCACCGCCCACCTCGAGGCCGTCGGCCAGCCCGTCCCCGTCACTGTCCGCGTCGTCCGGATCAGTCCCCAGGAACGCCTCCTGGGCGTTGGTCAGACCGTCCCCGTCACGATCCGCGTCCGGGCCGTCCAGATCGTCGGGATCGAGGTAGTCGAGCAGACCGTCGCCATCGCTGTCGACGCGTCCCTCCACCGAGTCGCCCTTCCCGTCGCCGTCGGCATCCGGGTCCAGCCAGTTCA
>CALKWH010000062.1 GCA_938004375.1 uncultured Pseudomonadota bacterium | reverse complement strand
GTCGGGGCTGCGGCGCCTGCCGTCGGGGCTGCGGCGCCTGCCGTCGGGGCTGCGGCGCCTGCCGTCGGGGCTGCGGGTCCGGCGCCCGGCGCGACCGGGGCCGGCGTCAGGTCGGCTTCCCAGGCAATGGGCCCCGAAGCGACCTTGCGACCGATCCCTGCGTTCACGGCCGGTGCGAAGTCCTGCACCGAGGTCTTGCCCTTGGGGCGCGACCGAGCGGCGGCCGGCTTCACGACCGCGGGCTTGCCGGCGGCCGGCTTCTCGACCGCGGGCTTGGTGGCGGCCGGCTTCGTGGCGGCCGGCTTCTCGACCGCCGGGGGCGGCGGCGCCGGCGCCGGCGAAGACACCGGCACCGGCACGACGAGGGCGGGGGGACCACTGACGAGCACGGTATCTTCCGCTTCGAAGAACGCCTCGGGGCGTCGCTCGACCACCGCCTGCTTGCGTTCGAACTCCTCGAGGGTGCAGTTGATCGTGGAGTGGGCCCCGCCGCAGTCGGAATCCAGATCCTCTTCGGGTTCCAGGGGCGCCTTCACGGCGGACCGGGGGGACGAGGGCCGCGAACCCGGGGACGAGAGCCGGGAGCCCGGGGACGACTGACCGCGGCTGCCCAACTTGGAGCCCACGCCGGAGGGCAGGATGTAGCTGCCCAGATCCAGACCCTCCAGGGGTTGCTCCCCGGGGGCGGCGCCGCTCTGGAGCTCGTCGAACAGGTGACGGGGGATGGTCGCGACCAGGGCCCGCGCCCGCGGCTCGACCTGGGACACGAGCTTTCCGAAGTGCCGGATCTCCTCCACGATGTCCTTCGCGAACAACTGCCGCATCAGTTTGCCGAGCTTGCGGGACGTGAACCCATCGTGGTGCTTCTTCATCCAGCGCGCGAGCTCGGTGCACATCTGGACTGCCGTCGGGAAGCGATCGTCCGGATACGCGGCCATCGCCCGCAGCACGAGCTGCTCCAGGTCCTTGGGGACCCCGGGGTTCACCGCGGACGGCGCCGTGAACGAGCAGCGGGCGATGCGGTTGACGACCTTCTCCGGGGTCTTTTCGAGGAAGGCGGGCGCGCCGGTCACCAACTCGTACAGGATGGCCCCGACGGTGAACACGTCCGAATGCGCGGACACCGTGGAACCGTTCACCTGCTCGGGCGCCAGGTAACTGAGGTTGCGGAACTCGAACTGGTTCCAGGTCTCCCGGTTGAGGCGCGGCTGCTGGTGCCCGAGCTCGACCACGTGCACCTCCCCCGTGTAGGAGATGATGACGTTGCGCGGACTCAGGTTCAGGTGCCAGATCCCCTCCGGGCGATCGTCGGTGCAGACGGCGTGTACCGACCGAAGGCGGCCGAGGAGCTCGGTGATGATGTGGACCGCGTAGTCCAACGCGAGCATCTTCCGATGCGTCCGAAGCTCACGCACGAGGTGCAACAGGCTCCGCCCCCAGACGTGATCGGTGACGAGATAGGCGTGCCCCTGGACATCGCCGCATTCGCGGTGGCGGGGAACGCCGGGCACGCTGAGCGCCCGGAGCACGTCGGCCTCCTCCCGGAGCTGCCGGGAGTGCACGGCCGCGTCCCGGGTGCCCGGGTTCACGTTCTTGAAGGTTCGAAAGCGCGTGAAGCGTCCCTCGGCCAGGGAGACCGTCCGGTGGATCACGTACGGGGGCGTCGTGCTCAGCAGCTCGACGAAAAGATGATCACCCAGGGTGAAAGGCTGCACGAAACTCATTTTGATGCACCGCACGCACGGAGGCGGTCATCAGAATACCGAAGTCGTCCGGTTAGTCAACGACTATCGACTTTTTCTTGCGGTCCAGTTCGTCGGCGAGGTGATACCATCGCTGGACCCCGTTCTCGAGCCGGAAGTAGTGGACGAGGTAGGCCGAGACCAACCCCAGCAGCAGCAGGCTCAGGGCGAAGGCAAAGAGATGGTGGGTGAGCGCGGCGAAGCCCACCGAGAGCAACCCGAACAGCGCGATGAACATGGTGACGATCAGGTGGATCAGCCGCTCGTGCTGCATGCGGGCGATCATGCGCTCGTGGACGATGCGCACCGCCTCCCATTCTTCCGGACCGTGTTCCTCGGCCAGACGCTCGAGGAGCCAGCGCTCGTGGCGTTTCAGGTACTCCCACATGCTCTACCTCCCGGTCCGGTCCAGCCGCCAGGCCCGCACCCCCCGCTTGAGGATCATGGCCACGCACAGCCCGATCTGGGACACCGCCAGCACCCACAGGAGCGGGGTGGTCAGGCCCAGCAGGATCATGACGATCGAGAACAGGAAGATGTCGCACTCGTTCACACCGAACAGGCGGACGAGCAGGATGAGGAACACCTTGACCGGGTGGTGGACCACCGGGGCGGCGGCGGCGGTGACCGGCGTGTTGGCGGGGGCCGCGTCCTGCGGCGGCTCCATCCCCCGGACCACCCACTTCACGTAGCCGGTGGTCACCAGCGCGGTCACGCCGGCCGAGGACAGCACCAGCGGCCACAGGGCGCCGCCCGCCTCGCGCGAGGCCTGGAGCCCGAGCACGGTGAAGAAGCCGAAGAAGCCCAGCACGTCGGTGACCTTGTCGAGGTAGCTGCCGAAGTGGGAGGAGGCCCCCCGGGCGCGGGCGAGCATGCCGTCGAAGTCGTCGAAGATCAGGCGCCAGAAGAGGAGCGCGGCGATCCCCCAGGTGGCCTGCGGCGACAGGTGCAGCAGCGCGATGGCGCCCAGGAAGCACAGGAAGCCGAGCACGGTGACGCGGTTGGGCGTCACGAATGGGAACCGCTCGAGGGCGTGCAGCAGCACGAAACCCACGGGGCGGGAGATCAGGACCGAGGTGAACTCCCAGTCCTCGACCGCCCGCGGGAGGCGGATCACCGACCGGTACCGGCCGGCCCGTTCCTCGGGACGCACCGTGGCCACGGCGTCACCCCTGACCCTTCGCCAGGGCCTCGAAGTGCTCGATGCTGCGGGTGATCTTGTCGACGCGGGCCTGGTTCTCCTCGAGGCGCCGACGGTTCTCCTCGACCACCTCGGCCGGGGCGTTGGCCATGAACTTCGGGTTGGACATCTTGCCCTGGACGGCCGCCAGGTCCTTCTGGGCGGCGATGAGCGCCTTGCGCTGGCGGGCGAGCTCCTCGTCGAAGTTCACCAGGCCTGCCAGGGGCACGAACACCTCGCCGCCGGCCACCGGGCAGGAGGCACACACCGGCGGGCGGGCGGAGACGAACTCGAGGTCCCGCACCCGGGTGAGGTTGCCGCACAGATAGTCCCGCAGCGCGCCGATGCGGACCTCGTCGGCCGGATCGGCCAGGTGCAGGCGGAGGCTCAGTTCCACCGATGGCGGCAGGTTGTTCTCGCCGCGGATGGTGCGCACCGCGGAGATGATCTCCTGCAGCCGCTCCATGTCCCGCTCGGCGGCCTCGTCCACGGGGAGGTCGCCCGCGGCGGGATAGGACGCGAGCATGATCGCGGCCGGGTCTCCGGCGCGCCGCGGCAGCTCCTGCCAGAGCTTCTCGGTGATGAAGGGCATGAACGGGTGGAGCAGCCGCAGGGAGGTCTCGACGACCGTCAGCAACACCCGCGCTGACGCCTCCTGGCGGGCCTCGCCGGCCTTGCCGTAGAGCGCGCCCTTGGCCAGCTCGAGGTACCAGTCGCACCACTCGTGCCAGACGAACCGGTAGATCGCCGAGGCGGCGTCGTTGAGCCGGAACTCCTCGAGGGCGGGGTTCACCTCGGCCACCGTGCGCGCCAGGCGGGACAGGATCCAGCGGTCGGGGAGCTCCAGCGCCGCCGGGTCCGGCGCGGCGGACGGATCCGCGGGCAGATGCGGCAGCACGACGCCGCCGACGGCCTGCCAGATCTTGTTGCAGAAGGCGCGGTAGCCGGCGATGCGCGCGATGTCGAGCTTGATGTCGCGGCCCTGGGCTGCCAGCACGGCCAGCGTGAAGCGCAGCGCGTCGGTGCCGTGGACTTCGATGCCCTCGGGATACTTCTTCCGG
>CALKWH010000061.1 GCA_938004375.1 uncultured Pseudomonadota bacterium | reverse complement strand
ATCGTATTCGGTGACTGGAGTTCAGACGTGTGCTCTTCCGATCTGCACATCTTCGAGCCGTTCTTCACCACCAAGGCCCCCGGCGAGGGCACCGGCCTCGGGCTGGCCACGGTCCACGGCATAGTCTCCCAGAACGGCGGCTTCATCAACGTGTACAGCGAGCCGGGCCACGGCACGACGTTCCGCATCTATCTGCCGCGCCACAGCGCGGCGCCCGCCGATCGCGAGGGCGGCGCGGCCGACGTCCCCCTGCGGGGCAGACAGGAGTGGGTGCTGGTGGTCGAGGACGAGGAGGCCATCCTGGGGCTGGCCGCCCAGATGCTCGAACGCCTGGGCTACCGCGTGCTGACCGCGGGATCCCCCGAGGAGGCGCTCCGGCTGGCCGAAACGCACCCCGAGACCATCGACCTGCTGCTCACCGACGTGATCATGCCGGGCATGAACGGCCGCGACCTGTCCGCCCGCCTGCAGACCCGGCTGCCCCACCTGCGCACGTTGTTTATGTCCGGATACACCGCCAACGTCATCGCCCACCGCGGCGTCCTCGATCCGGGCGTGCGCTTCCTGCAGAAGCCCTTCGCCCGTGCCGACCTGGCCCGGAAGGTCCGCGAGGCCCTCGACGCGGAGGAATGACGAGATCGAGGAAACTACCGTCCCTGCGCTGGAGACGTGTTCAATCGAGAGAAAGGACCGCCGCCATCTGATCCAGGTTCCGGCGGACTTCTTCCGGGATGTCCTCGGGCCGGCAGTGCGCCACCAACCGATAGTACTCCCCCTTGCGCAGCAACGGTGTGGATTGTCCCTGCCTGCGGGCGAACGTGGCGAAGATCCGCTCGGCCAGCGCGCTGGCCTTGAGCCTCCCCAGCGACATCCGCTGCATGGCCGGTCCACTGGCGTGAAACTGCTCGAGCAGGGCCCGGTCGCCCCTGCAGACCATTTCGAGGAGCCCCTCGTCGACCGCCTCTCGAATGCTGGTTGAGGCCGGAGCGTGGAAGAGATCCTCGGGGGGAAACAGGCATTCCACGTAGCGGACGATCACCTGGGGGGTGAGGAAATAATTCTCCAGTTCATACTCCGACCAGTACAGGATGGTCAGGTCTTCCTGGACCTCTTCCCTGCGCGCCTGGGCATCTCCGTCGAGCAGGGCGATGCCCTGCAGTCCGGGCACCACTTTTTTGATGGAGAAAAAGTGCTGCTTGATGTCCCCATCGTAAACTCCGGCCGCCAGGTCCAGTTGGTTCTCGAGCCTGGGCTCCGGTTCGATGTTGCGGGTGTAGTGGACGTTGGGCGTCCCCTCGAGAATCTCCTCCGCCCGGCGATGTCCGAGGTGCCTCGCCAGGGCCCTGAGCATCTCTACGTCGGTGCTGCCCTCGACGTAGAGGATCCGGGGATGAACCCTGGCTTTGATGTAATGTTCAATCCCATAGTGCCGAAGTGCGTTCTTCACGTCGTTCTTCCTGGCGAGGTCGATCGACTCGCCGTTCAGCAGCAGGGTCAGGTTCACATCGATGGCGTCCTGCAGGATGACCTCGGAGTGGGTCGCTATGACCACCTGGGAATCGGTCTCCTCCGCGACGTGGCGTAGGAGTTCGTAGACCTGCTTCTGACGCAGGATCTCCAGATGGGCATCGGGCTCGTCCACGAGGAGCAGCGAGCGCTTGTGCCAGTGCAGATAGGCCAGGATCAGGAGCATCTGCTGGAGCCCGCGCCCCGCGAGCGAGATGTCGAGCGCGTTGTCCACCCCGGCCTGCCGGTAGGTCTGGCGGAGGCTCCCGCTGACCTTCACCAACGCCGGAGAGCTCACGTCCACGAGGAACAGTCGCTTCATCAGCGCCGCGATCCTCGCCCAGTCCGTTCCGGTGGGGTCGTTCTCGACCACCTTGTAGCAGATGTTGCGCAGCACCTGGGCGGTCTGCCCCTGCCCCAGATATACGTTGATGCGGCCGTCCTGCAACAGGGGCTCCTCGGTCTCCGAGGAGACCCCCGCCATGATGCCGGACATGGGATAGAGCAGATGGCAGTGCAGCCCGGCAGCCAGGTTCAGCAGTTCCTCGTCGGCGAGCGTCTCCGGGCACGGTTTGCAGTAGATTACCTCGGTGTCGCGGTAGGTGAATATGAGGCGGCAGTCCCGGGTGACGCCGGCTGATTCGAGACCGACGTTGATGACCATTTCGACGGACTTGTTCCCTCGCCGCACCCGCGTGGCGTTCCAGAAGAAACGGTTCTCGGCTACGGGCACCTCGAGGATGTGCAGCCGGTTGATGCCGGCGGAGTACCTTTCCCGGGTCTCCTTGTTGCGGGTGACCCCCTTCTTCTCCACCCAGGACTTCACGCCCCGGCTCCACAGGGACAAGGCCTGGATCACGCTGGTCTTTCCCGCGTTGTTGGGCCCGATCAGGACCGCCGGGTGTCCCAGATCGATGTGCAATTTTCTGGAAAACGTCTTGAAGTTCTCGATTTCGACGTAGCGGACACGGATCATGCGATCACCCCATTGGACCCTTTCAACGCCGCCGAGCCTACCCCAATTGACGCAGGAAGGTCAAAGATCGGCACAAATGCGGTTCTGACGCCGGGCGCCGCGCCCAGGTACAAGGCGTCGTCCGCCTGGCCTATGGCAAATCAGCGCGTGCGAGAGCGTGTTCGCGCGTTTTCCCCCGCCCCCGCGAGCGTGCGAGGGCGAGGTCCGGCGTTTTTTCACACCCTCACGCGTGTGCGAGGGCGTGGTCCGGCGTTTTCGCACGTCGTCACGCATGCGCAAAGGCGGGTACCGGCGTTTTTGCAGGTGCTCGCAGGTGTGTGAACGATCAAAAAAAGGTGGAACCACGCGTCCGCAAGATCATGACTGGGGCCGCGAGGGTGAAAAGACGTGCTCGCGCGCTCAGACCGCGGCGGGATCGTCGGCGACGGGGGTGTCCGAGCCCGGGGCCCGGCGGCCACTGGGGTGGAGCGTCAGGAAGAAGGTCTCGACCTCGGCGGCGCGATCGGGCATGCGGAGCATGAACTGGTGGTACAGGGCGTTGTACTCGCGCCGCACCGCGTCGGCGGCCAGCTCGTACTTCACGCGAGCGGCGGCCTCCTGCTGCCACAGGTCCTGGCGGCGGGCCTGGGCCTCGTTCAACTGGGTCGCCAGGCGCTCGAGCTCGAGGCCCTTGTCGCGCAGCGGCAGGTAGGCGTCGTCGCTCTTGATCGTGGCGGACAGGTTGGCCACGAACCGGGCCTGCCGGTCGCCGCCGACCCCCTGGACCATGTTCGACGGGGACATGGGGAAGGCCTGCCTGAACTTCGGGTGCTCGCGGTTCCGGTCGAACACCCCCAGGGCCAGCTGGCCGATGGAGAGCACGAGGCGGTCCACACCGTCGTCCAGGACGCCGAGCTCGGCGGTGGCGGCGATGCGCGCTTCCTGGGCCTCGGTGAAGGCGCCGTGCTCCAGGGCGAAGGACTTGCGCAGCCCGGAGACGATCGTCCGGAACTCGCCGAACTCGGGGTAGCCGGCCAGGCGCAGCTCGAGGTAGCGCAGGGCGCGGGCGATGGTGTTCGGGCCATGGGTGTCGTTCAGTCTCTGCATGTCGGCTTCCTTTCTGTCGAAGCGGGTCGCGCCCCCGGGGGGGCCGTTGTGGGACGATTTTGTGCCCCGTCTTTATCGGATGGGAGTTTGATTGTCAAGATGAAATGCGAGGGACCGCCCGGAAAAATTCCACCCGTTCAGGAGGCGTCGAGGACGGCGCGGATCTTGGCGCCCAGCTCCCGCCGGGAGTAGGGTTTCTGCAGGAATTGGACGCCCGGATCGAGCACCCCCCGGTGCGCGATCACATTGGCGGTATAGCCCGACGAGAAGAGCCGCCGGAGCCCGGGTCGGACGACCTCGAGCTGCGCGGCGAGCTGGGGACCGGTCATGTCCGGGAGCACCACGTCCGTGAACAGCAGGTAAATGTCCCCCGGATACCGTCGGGCCAGCTCGAGCGCCTCGTTGGGAGACGGCGCCGGCAGCACGTGATAGCCGAGCCGCTCCAGGGAGTTCTTGACGACCCGCAGGATAGGCTCCTCGTCGTCGACCACCAGGATGGTCTCCAGGCCGCGGCACTCGACCGCCGCGCCCGGAGGCGCGGGGGGGACCGCCGCCTGTCCCTTGTGCCTGGCGAAGTAGAGCTTGAACGTCGTGCCCCTCCCGGGTTCGCTGTACACGTGGATGAAGCCGCCGTGCTGCTTCACGATGCCGTAGACGGTGGCCAGGCCGAGCCCCGTGCCGCGCCCCTGCGCCTTGGTCGTGAAGAACGGGTCGAAGATGCGCTCGACGACCGCCTTCTCCATGCCGCAGCCGTCGTCGCTCACCGCGAGCATCACATACGCCCCCGGCGAGAACTCGGGGTGCTCCTGACAGTGCTCCGCGTCGAACGTGACATTCTGGGTCTCGATGGTGATCCTGCCATGGACGCCGACCGCGTCACGGGCGTTGACGCAAGATCGGAAGAGCACACGTCTGAACTCCAGTCACCGAATACGA